>MGZK01000170.1 GCA_001802125.1 Geobacteraceae bacterium GWC2_55_20 | reverse complement strand
AGCCCTGTGCGTTGGCGTTGGGGCCGAAAGGAGTTGGCGAGGGGAAGTCCTCTTTGTAGGGGGAGGACATCCAGGTGTCCTTGAGTAGTGGCACGGCGTAATTCTTGAGTGATCCCAGCGTCGGGCTGACGCCGTGCGGGTCGTGGCAGGGTGTGCAGAGTCCGTCGATCGGATCCATCGCGCCTTTCTTGAGCGGAGAGGATGCCTTGAAGTGGCCGCCGGTGATGGTCTTGCCGGTTTTGAAACCGGGCGCCAGCTGGTAGGTGGCGTTGCTCTTGTCACCGAACTTGTAGCCGTCGCGGTAACCCTTGATCGGTTGCGAGGCGTTGAAGGTGGCCTGGTAGCCCCAGGGGGTCCCCTCTGTGCCGGGGGTTCCCTTGCTGGCCGTCAGGTGGCAATCGAAACATTGGGCCGCGCCGGCGTTGTAGGGGTTGACCACACCCAGGCCGTCGGCCTTGGCTTTGGCGTAGTAGTTGACCTGGTAGCCCCCCTTGCCGGAGGTTACTTCCTTCAGGTTGGCTCCGTTTTTGAGGCCGCTGTAGGAGGCGTAGCTGGAAGTGACTCCGCCCGCCTTGGAACCGTGCGAGTTGTGGCAGTCGAAGCACTGCACCGATTTACGGGCGCTGCTCATGCCGCTGAAGCCGGGACGGGTGTCGGAGATGTTGGCATCGGTGCCGGTGGCTGGATTCCAGCCCCCCTGGTTGTCGGCGGCGTTCCCGTGCGCGGACAGGGCCTTGGTGACCTTGAATTTGACGTTGGTGTTGGCGGTGGAATATTTGCCCCATTTGGTGGTGGCTTTCTGCGAGTAGCGGGCGTCGATGCTGCTCAGATCCCAGGCGTATTGGCGCGGCGTCTTGCAGTCATCGAAGGGTTTGAGCTCGTTGTTCCGGTCGCTGTGGCAGCCAAGGCAGTGGTTGGTGACATTGCCGACTTCCTTTCTTTCCACGTTGATATTGCTGCTCTTGATGTTGGCGGCGGTGAACTGCGAAGTTGTGGCTCGGCCGGAGGTTGACGAGTAGAGCCGGTAGATCAGCGGACGATTGCCGGCGCCGTAGATGACCAGGTCTACCTTGGCGTTCTTGAGGCTGGTGTAGTTCTTGAAGTTGAAACCTTCGTGATACTGGTTGTTGATCAACCCTTCGGGGGTCGATTCCCAGTGGCACTGGTAGCAATGCTTGTTGCTGATGGGGATGCCCTGCACATGGTGCGAATTGCCCATGAACTGGCCGATCACGTCCACCCTAGCGCCGACGTTGCCGTTGTGGCACTTGACGCAGTCCATCGGCAACCCGAAGCCGGAGTGGCGCGGCACCGGTTTGTTCTTGTGGCAGGTATTACAGGATTTCCTGTCGGCATGGCTGTCGGTAAAACGGTGCTCGTGGCACTTGGTGCAGACGTACTTGGTGTTGTGGCCGTCGCCGCCGTCGCTGCGGTAATGTTTTGCGTTGGTCGAGTGGCAGACGTTGCAGATGCCATTGATGGTGCCGATGCTCTTGGCGTAATCCTCGCCGGTCAGTTTCTGGGAGAAGACGACCGGGGCGCGCTTGCCCGGAAGGGGAATGCCGAACCTGCCGTCGGTCTCGGTGGCTACGTTGTCATGGACCATGTAGATGTTGCCGTCGCCGTGGGGATCGTGACAATCCCAGCAGAATTTGCCGCCGCTCCAGGTGTTGCTCTCCACATACTTCTTGTAGTGTTTGTAGCCGAAGTGCACCGATGAAGCCTTGGCCACGGAGGGTACGATATAACCGGTTCCCGGATCGTAACCCAGTCGGTATTTGGGAAGGGTGCCGTCGTGGCAGCCGTTGCACTTGCCGTTGCTGTTATCGTCGTGGCACTGCAGGCAGACCCCCATCATCTGGTACTGGTTCCTGACATCCTCCTTCTGCTGGGAGGTCCATTTGACTGAGCCGTTGTTGTGGATCTTCATGTCGGCGGAGGGGGTGGCCGGATCGACAAAATGGCAGTCAGAGGTTATGCACGAAGTCGCGGTCCTGGTTTCGGAATTGTACATCACCGCGTGGTTGGGGCGCGTGACGGTGGAGCGGTTCGGCCATCTGGCCGAAATGCTGTAAAAAATCGAACTGATCTGGGGCGCCAGCGACTCGGCCGTGTTATGGCAGCTGAGGCATTCCACGTCGGTGCGCTCCATGTGGCAGTAGACGCATTCCCGCTCGTAGCGCTTGACTATCTGGGGGTGGATCTTGAGCCTGAAGGGATTGCCGCTGTAGTTGTGCAACACCTTGTTGTCATGACAGTACCAGCAGGGGTTGCCGGGGAAGTTGGCGGCCGGGTTCCCGGATTTGTAGTTGCCGGAAACCGTCTGTTTGCGGCCGTGGCCGGTGTTGCGCCACTGCGGCAGGCTGATCTGGGCCTTGGTGTCGTTGACGCTGCCGAAGTCGTCCAGATCCGTTTCCGACTCGGTTCCGTGGCAGGAGAGGCAGATGATGGCACTGTTGGTGGAGGCTCCCCATTGCGGATCGCTGCCGGTGTGACACTTGGTGTTGGAGCAGGATTTGAGGTCGCGGTTGTAGCTGCCCCCCTGCTTGAAACTCACGTCCCGGACCTTGTTGACATGGAAGGCCGGGTTGAGATGGGAGGCTTCGCCCATTTTGCCAATGCTGCCGTCGTGGCACAGCTTGCACTCTCCGCCGGCAAGGATGGTGTTGTAGTGGCATTCGGCGCAGCTGAAATTGGTCTGCATGTGCCTGGGATGTGAGTTCGCGCGCGGTTTGTTGGTTCCCTCATTGGGAAACATCGGCATGGCCGACATCCATTCCTGGCCGGCCGGCCAGGCGGACTGCAGCGATAGAACGGTCTGCTTGCCGTCAATCAGGAATTCCCGGGTGCCGTTGTGGCAGTCGATACAGTTTTCGCTGCGCTGGTGGCCGTGGCAGCTATTGCATTCGGTGCCGCGCTGGTTCCAGGGGAAGGCCCTGATCGATTCCGGGTCGGTGGTGCCGTCGCTGTGGCAGTAGACGTTGTCGCAGACCTTGGTTGTGGAATTGTAACTGGGCTGCGGGTATGTCTTGCGGTCACCCTCGATGCGCCAGAACTGGTTCATGGAGACATCCCTGACGCCGTTGACGTGCCGGCTGCTGCTGAAAAGCCCGTTCACGGAGCGGCCCATGATCAGCGAGCTGTCAACCGGCGGCATGCCCGGTGAGGGGATGGTCGAGGAGATCGTGGCCGAGTGGCAGTAGGTGCAGGGGTATTTTCTGATCCAGCGGTAATCGGCCAGCTTGGTGTGCCCGTTGGAAGTCATGTTCAGATAGGCGACACCCTGGTAGCGGTGGCAGGAGTCGCAGCTGGTGGTGGTCAAGGCCGACCACTGCGGGGTGTCCTTGGGCGGATTGCCGAGGCCGTCGCTGTGGCAGTAGATGCCGCTGCAACTGCCCTGGCGCGGGGGATTCTGGCTCGGCAGGTAATCCGGGTAGCCCAGCCTGACTTTCAGCGGAGTGCCTGAATAAGTTCCGCCGCTGTTGGGAGTTCCGAAGCGGATCTGCAGCCCGCGTTTGCCGGCGCTGGTGGCATGTGCAAAGGTATGCGATTCGGCCAGATGGTTGGGATGACATCTGGCGCAGCTTTCCGGGCCGTTGCCGTAGGTCTGGCCATGTTTCTTGCCATGGCTGCCATCGCTGGGCGGTGCGTTATGGCAGGTGGCGCAGTTGGTTGCCGCCGGATTGCTGCCCCAGGCCGGAGTGGATGCTTCGAAGTGGCAGTTGACGTTGGCGCAGCTTCCCGGCGCCGGTGTGGCGCTCTGGGGAAAGGCCGAGGTGCTGTTCTTGTAGGGCGTCAGGAGCGGAGATGCGTTTATTCTGGAACCGATCTTGATATGGCCGTCACGGTGGGAAGACAGGTAGTCCTTGCTGCCGGGATGGCAGGTGTTGCAGTTAGCCGTGCTGGCCGGACCGGGCATGTGCCGGCGGTGGTTGCCCACAAACCCGCCCGTGGCGATATTACGTTCGGAGGAATCCTCGGGCCTGACATCGGCCGGGGTGTCCGTGCCATGACAGCCATAGCACGGAAGCGCTGCTTCAACTCTGCCATTTGGCATGAATATCAACGCCAGCAACAAGGACGAAACCATGGCTACCTGAAATCCACGGACACTCATTCAGACCCTCCTGACATACATATCCAGCAAATTCATGCAAAATCAGCCGCACGATCTGTACGATAATAATTGCTTTAATTAATGAAATCGATTGCACTTTTTTGCACAATAGGTGCCAAATATATTAAGTTTTTAATTGATTCTTGTTAGAAATAGTCGGGAATAGGAGGGCGTGCAGGTGTAACAATATGATATGAGATGGAAGTTTTTATCGAAAAGAAATGTACATTAAATTAATTTATCCAACAGTTGCAAACCTTCCAGAGCGCCGCAGTCAATTGATACGTGCGGAGCATGAATTTCGGATTCGCGGGGGTTGATGCGGATAACGGTGGTTCCGGATATTTCCCCCAGCTCTTCAGAGGTGTAGCGGATGGTGGGAATTGCCCGGCCGGCGCCCATTTCGATCACCACCGTCCGCTTGCCGAGCTGGTCGCGCTGAAAGCGGCCGAACCTTGCGCGCTGCTGTTCGGTGCGATCGGAAATCCAGGACCAGTCACCGAACATCAGGATGTTGGGGCGGCTGACGCCGTGGCAGTAGGGGCATCCGGGAATGCCGCGGGAGCGCATCGTGTCCATGTTGATAGCGATCTGTTCGTTGTTGGGCCAGATGTTGCGGCAGCAGGGGGTCAGGCACTGCAGGTGGTGGATCGAACCGTGTACTTCCAGCAGCCGCTCTTCGGCATAGCCGGCTTTCTGGAACTGGCCATCCACATTGGAGGTGACCACGAAATATTCGGCCTTGTTGCGTGCTATCCAGTTCAGGATGATCCTGAAGCCATCGTGGGGGACTGTTTCTCGGTAGAGGTTGGTGCGATGGCCGTAAAAGCCCCAGCCGAAGGCCGGGTCACGCTCGAAGTGCTCCGGATTGGCGCAATTGGCAAAGGAGAGTCCCAGGCGGGCATACATCGGGTAGGCGTTCCAGAAACCCTGGTCGCCACGAAAGTCAGGCAGGCCGGAATCCACTCCCATGCCGGCTCCGGCGGTGATGATGAATACCTCGGCCTCCCTGATGGCCTGTGCGGCGCGATCCGTCATCACGGCGGGTCAGGAGAGCAGGTGCACGAACAGGCCGCTGCGAAGTTTGGGTTCGAACCAGGTCGATTTGGGCGGCATGATCTGGTCTTGGTCGGCCAGTTCGATCAGTTCGCTGATCGAGGTCGGGTAGAGTGCAAAGGCCACAGCGTAGTCGCCCGAATCCACCAGCCGGACCAGTTCGTCGTTGCCGCGGATGCCGCCCACGAAATGGATGCGCTTGTCTGTGCGGGGATTGTGGATGCCGAGCAGCGGGCTCAGCAGGTTGTTCTGCAGGATCGATACATCCAGGCGGTCAACGGTGTCTTTTTCGTTGATGATCGTGGATTTGGCATTCAGGCTGAACCAGTTGCCGTCCAGGTACATGCCGAAATGGTGGCGCTGTGAAGGAAGCACCTGCGATGCCGAGGGAATCACATCGAAAAATTCACTGATCTTTTCGATGAAACCGGCCGCGTCGTTGCCGTTCAGATCCCGGACCACCCGGTTGTAGGGCATGATGTTGAGCTGGTTTTCGGGGAAGATCACGGTCAGGAACGAGTTGTACTCCTCGCTGCCGGTGTGCCCCGGATTCTTGTCGCGGCGCAGTTCGCGCACCCGCCCGGCGGCGGCGCTGCGGTGGTGGCCATCGGCGACGTAGAGTTTGGGAATTGCGGCGAACAGCACGATCAGCCGTTCGATCAGGCTCCGGTCCGCCACTACCCAGAGGGTGTGGCCAACCCCGTCGTCGCTGACAAAGTCGTATTCCGGCCGGCCGTTGGTGACACCTTCGATGATCCCCTCGACCTCTCCGCAGGAGCGAGAAAGGTAAAAGACCGGTTCATCATTGGCGTCCAGGTAGTCGATATGCTTGACGCGGTCCTCTTCCTTGTCGGCGCGGGTGTGCTCGTGCTTCTTGATCACGCCGGACTGGTAGTCGTCCACGCTGGCGCAGACCACCAGTCCGGTCTGGGTGATGTTGCCCATCCTCTGGCGATAGACGTAGAACGAATCACTGCCGTCCTGTACCAGGACGCCGCGCGCGATGAACTCCTTCAGGTTGGTTTTGCCCCGGAGGTAAACCGGTTCGTCGTGCGGGTCGATCTCCGCCGGCAGGTCGATCTCGGGGCGGGATACGTGCAGAAAACTGTTGGGATTGCCGGCGGCCATGCCCCTGGCTTCCTCGACATCCATCACGTCGTAGGGCAGGGCGGCTACTTTTTCAGCCAGCTCTCTGGGGGGGCGCAGCGCGCGGAATGGTTTGATGATGGCCATATCTGATCCTTTATGCCTGTGAAGTATTAAAAATAGCGCCGTGCGCCGACGTAGCGTTTGTCAAAATAATTCTCCTCAACCGAGGTGATCCGGATCTCTTCGCCACGCCGCGGCGCATGCACGAATTTGCCGTTGCCGACATAGATGCCGACGTGGTTGATCTTGTCGGCCGAGGAGCCGAAGAAAACCAGGTCCCCGTCCTGCAGATCCTGTCTGGAGACCGCGTCGCCGGCGCGGTACTGGTCGCGGGAGGTGCGCGGGATGCTCAGGCCGCACAGGTTGTAGACCGCCCTGACGAAACCGCTGCAATCCATGCCTTCCACGACGTTGTCACCGCCCCAGCGATAGGGGATGCCAACGAAGCGTTCAGCGGTGCGTGCGGCGATTTCGCCCATATCCTTTTCTTTACTGGCCGGTTTGGGTTGCGGCTTGACGGGTGGCTCCCTTGGAACGACCGGTTGGATTGCCTCGCGAGGATTTCTGACCTCGTTCGGCTGTTGCTTCTCCCAGCCCGCTTCCCTGGGGCGGCTGAAGACGATCTCGTTGGGGGGGGCGATGTAGTAGCTGTCGATCAGACGGTCGGCCACCAGTTTGTTGGCCACGGCTCGGGCCTTCTCCTTGCTGGGGAAATCGCCGAAACGAACGGCGTAAACACCGTTGTCCTTGCGGAAGTAGAAGGCCTCGATCCCCTTGGATTGCAGCCTGGTGGTAAAACGTTCGGCGTTTTTCACATCGGCGAAGGCGCCCATCTGGATGGCATGGCCGAGGCGGGTGATCGAGGTTGACTTTGCCGCCGACGCCGGCAGGGTCGTCAGGAGCAGCAGGATTGATGCGGTAATAATTCGAAAGTACATGGCGACCATTTGAACCGAGAGGATTTGATTGATTTTCAGGGGGTAGATAGTAGCTTTAATCCGGGCGGCGGTAAAGCAGAAATTTCATTGGAAAAGAGCTTTATGGCATTGACAGCAGGCTCTGTTTTAGGGTAATTATCCAGGTCCACGGTCACTGCGACCGATACCAGATTGCCGATTTAGCTCAGTTGGTAGAGCACATCACTCGTAATGATGAGGTCGTCGGTTCGATTCCGACAATCGGCTCCAGTACCTTTTTTGGGTTTATTAATTTTGTCTTGTCCGTATATGTCCTATAGTGTCTTTGAGTGTATAAAAGCCCTTGTTATTGCAAGGGCTTTTCTTGTTTTTAGCCCCTGGGAGAAAGGGTGTTTTTGTTGTTGTCGAGGGCATTTTTGTCCGCAGATGTCCTGTCGAATACGCCTGTATCCACGGTTTTTAGGTATAGATTTTTTGGCAAAATATACCTATACTGTTTTGCATATACCTAAAAAGTGGAAGGGGAGGGGAAATGGCACGAAAAACACTGCCTTTATCAGATTCACAAATCAAAAATGAAAAGCCCAGAGACAAGCAGTTCACCTTGTTTGACGGTGACGGCCTCTTTGTTGTTGTAATGCCGACGGGCAGCAAGTTGTGGCGTTTCAAATACCGATTTGAGGGTAAGGAGAAGATCCTTGCTCTGGGTTCATATCCTGAAATTTCTCTCTCAGCCGCGAGAGAAAAACGGAAAGCCGCCCGCGAACAGGTCGCAGTTGGTATAGATCCAGCAGCAGAGAAGAAACACAAAAAAGCAGTAGCATCCGGATTTGTCTTGAATAGTTTTGAGACAATTGCGCGGGCTTGGCATAAATCGCATGCTGATGCTAAAAAATGGGATGAAGAGCACGCAAAAAACAAGCTCCGCAAATTAGAAAATGATCTTTTCCCGGCAATCGGCAAACGACCGATCGACGAAATTGAACCGCCCGAGCTGCTGAAGTATTTACAATTAGTAGTGGGCAGGGGAGCGCTTGAAGGGGCACACCGGCTTTTGTATGACTGCACAAAAATCTGGGGTTATGCAATAGCGCTGGGTGTTGTAAAATACAATGCAGCCCTGCAGTTGAAAGGTATTTTACCAGCGGTCAAAAACAACAACTATGCAGCATTCACAAAACCCAAAGACGCTGCCCGTCTATTACAAGCTATCGATTCGTATTCGGGCAGTCATGTAGTCCGGGCAGCACTCCTGCTCGCTCCTATGTCTTTTTTGCGCCCCGGCAACCTGCGCGCGTTGGAATGGTCGGAAATTGATTTTGATTCTGAATTATGCGAAATACCTGCAACAAAAATGAAAATGAAAAAAGCGCACGTCGTGCCGCTCAGTAAGCAAGCTGTTGAAATATTGCGGGATTTACAGCCGTTTACCGGAACCGGTAAATATGTTTTTCCGAGCACTCGCGGAAAAACGCGCTGCATGAGTGAGAATACAGTTAATATGGCTCTGCGAGCCCTGGGGTTCTCCAGTGAAGAAATGGTTGGCCACGGATTTCGCGCTATGGCGCGAACCATGGGCCGCGAACAGCTGAAAATCAATGTAGAACTGTTAGAAATACAACTCGCACATTTGACAAAATCTCCAAATGGTACGGCATATGATCGTGTTGATCTAATCGACGAGCGGCGAGAGATGATCCAAAAATGGGCTGATTATTTAGATCACCTAAAAGCCTCGTGATGTTTTGATTTCAATAGCAGCCTTTGTTTCTTATCTTTTTGAAAGACTGTTTTTAAAATAGCTTACTTCCCCAACCCCGGCCCGACAGGGCCGCGACAAAAATATGAGGGCCGGTTTCCCGGCCCCTCTGCTTCTTCTTTACTCTGCCGGTTTCGGCTTCTCCATCAGCTTCTGAACTCCCAAATATGCCCCACAAGCGGCGAGCTGCCCGCCTGCTAGGGCAAGGCCTGGGATACCTGCAACGCCTGATTGCATGCCGTATCCTGCCGCAATGCCGATGCCGTTGGGATTGCAGACACCAGCGCAACCGGAAACCAGCATTGATATAATTACAACCACGGCCATAATCGATTTTTTCATTTTTTCTTTCCTCCTGGGTTTATAGTTTAATCTTCAAACTCGGTCAATATGGTAATGCAAGGTGAAAGATCATCAGACGGGCCACAAATCGCTTTCAGCGTGTAATTTTGCTGCCGGCTTGCTCCGGTTATGATCACAGTAAACAAATGCTCTGCATCAGAGAATCTGCGAGTAATTCCGTGAATACTCATATAAAGAATGTCCCAGATGATGCCGGCATGTGTTTGATGATGCTGTTTGTTGGTTGCTGCCTGGTCGATGATCTGCCAGACCGCATCTGTACAAGCGACGGGAAATTTAAATAATTTTGCTTCATTCGGATAGTTTGTCGTTAGGTCGATCAAAACGCCGTCTGCTATCGCCTCCGCCCTTGTGTATGTGTGAATTATTTCAAAGTCTCTCTGCATTTTTCTTTCCTCCTGGGGAATTTCGGGGGAGGTTTTACCCTCCCCGGTTTGATTTGTTAAACTGCCGCCGGTGCCGGTATATTCAAAATGTAGTCTGCGGCCTTCTGGGCTGCTGACGCTGCCTGGATAACCATCCCCCGGTTGTCCTTTGTTTTTAAAGCTGCAATCCAGCCTTTGATATATGCCGCGCTGTTGTCGATAGTAGCGTTAACAATCCCGGCCTCTGCTGCAAGAAATGCCGCCCCCATCTCTGCAATCAATTCCTCCTTGCTGTATTCAGAAGATCCAAAGTGCGCGGTTTTTGTTACTGTTGACCGGTTCAGCCTGTTAGAATGGCCGGTGCTGTGTGTCAGTTCGTGAAAAAGCGTGCTGTAAAATTCTTCATCAGAATGGAAAAGCTCGTTTTTTGGCATGTTGACGTAATCGAGCGATGGCGAATAATAGGCTTTTGCCTGCCCTGTCTTAATCTCTGGACAAAACGGCATATCTGCAACGATCCGTTCGGCCTCTTCGATTGCTGAAAACTCGCGTGTTACTTCCTCCGGGGTCGGGACATCGATCCCTTCAACGTCTTCCAAATTGAAAACCCGGTAATAGCGCAGAACTGGCACATTGATCTCGTCGCCTGTGATCCGGTCAGCCACTTCTTTAATGCTGTAAAACACGACGGGAATTGATTTTGCGCCTTTTTTGACGGTGCCTTTTTTCTCCTGGATCTGTTTAAAGGTTGCAAAATACGGACTTGTGAAGCCGTAGCAGCCCAGGATAAAGGCATTGATGCCCCGGTATGGCTTGCCAGTGATAAGGTTTTTTGGAGCGTTTGCTGCACCATTCCAGGGCTTGCGCCAGGGAATGCAACCGGCTTCAAGTTTAGCTATGATCGCTTCTGTGATGATGTCCGCAACTGTCTGTTTTGTGTCTGTTGATGTTTTTTTCATGGCTGTGATCTCCTTTGGTGGTTTAGGCTGTTGCCTGAATTTGGTTGATTGCGCTCTGTATGCGGTCCATTCCGTGCTGCAGGTTAATTGCTGCCGCCAGGTGATTTGTGTCGTTGATGTTCAGGCTCTGAAGCTCGCCAACAAGTCTGTTTTGATTTCGTTAAGTCCGGAAACCTGATGATCCTTAGATTCTGAAGCCCCCCGAAAACCATTCTGTTTTGTTGTCGTTTGTGCGTTCATTTTGTGTTTCCTCCCGGATGTTCCTTGAGTTCGTCGCCCCGTCACAACCAACTGCGGGGCACAACTCAAGGGATTGGGAGGAAACCAGGCACAAACGATAACTACGGATAAATGATCTGGTCGCAGCGTCTGGAACGGCCTGGAGACGACATGACAAAGCGCAGCGATCTGTGAAGATAATTGGGGGGAAACCTTTAGGGGGAACCGATTATTGAAACAGATTGGCGTGACGGTGGAGGGTTGATCCAGAAAGCAAGATGCCGTAAAAGCCTAGAGCCTTTAGGCACTCTGGTTGACCGCCGGAACGGCCTCTGGTGACGCGGAGCAATCAGTGTGCAGGTTTTGGGGCCGGGAGATTGACGTGAACGGGGTTGGTGAACGTGAAGCGGACGGCCGGTTTGAGGGTATAGCTGTTAGTTATTAGGTAGTTACGTGATTGTATGGGGAGTTGGTAGAAAAAGTTATCTTCGGGGTTTTTTAGTAAGCTAACTTATCTAATTAAATTGTATCAATAATTGTATACAGTAATTTTAATGTTTAATCGTTGGCATGATATATGCCCTTTAATTTGAATAAAATATTGTGACGGAAAATAGATCTCAGGAGTGGTGCGTTGTTGACAGATGTAAAGCTTGAAAGCCTTGTAAATAAAGGTGTTATTGTTATACAGTAGTTGTTTTGCTGCCATGCTTACCCATGTTGTATGTAGTACAAAAGTTTATTGAAAGTTAATACAACGCTAATGTAAACAGATCAATTTACTAATTATATATTTATAATATTATTTATATTTAATACATTCCTGGGTTGTTTGTTTACTTATCCGGTGTGGTATATATTTCTGTTTTTTCAAAAATCGCTCGGAATATACCAGACGCCTCGATTTTATGCAATTTTGTAGGCTTTTGTTAGTATATTCATGAAGCTCTGAACAGTTTTTGGCTTTGGAAGTTAATTTCCCCAGGGCCGGGCTGTACCGATATGACATCGCTTGCAAATTAATATTTATATGGGTGTACAGAATATTGTTGACATGGTATTATTATGGGTGTACGGTTTATTTATCTGAAAGAATAATCCCTTATGGAGACTGATATGAACGACGATACCGACTGTCTCTTCACAGCTGCCGACCGCAGACAGACATGCATACACGAGGCCGCCCATGCCGTTATTTACGCCTTCGGCGGGGCTTTTGTGTCTGAGATGGCTGTCCGGCCGGAGGGTCCCGGCGCGTGGCAGCACACAAGCAAGAGGGGCAGCGTGCGGACTGATATTAATGGTATCTGCCGCGCTGAACTGCCGCATTCAGCAAAATCCCCCTATGTTTTTTGGGACGAAGATAGTTACTGTATGTCGGTCAACCGCACTGGCTACAAAAAATATATTCAGACCCGCATTGTGGGCAAAAAAAGCCTCATGGAAGAGCGCCGGTGGATCAGGTCAGGAGTATGCGCGGCCCTCGCGGGGCCGATTGCTGATGCAATTTCTGACAGTGTTGAGATTGCTTTAGCTCCGGAATGCAACGAAATCGGGAATAATGATATCTGTGATGCAGAAGCGCTTTGCATGCTGCTGCCCTGGCGAAACGAGTACGATTTTCTCGCGATCGAAACAGAACGTCTTCTGCGAACTCCGGAAATTTGGAAACGAGTGCAGGACCTGGCCGCCGCTCTGGAAGTTGCCGGCACCTTGGGCAATGTTGACGATATCCCCTTTCTTCCAGATCCGATACCAAATTGGCCGCCGACCCCATATAGGAGAAACAAACATGACTGACGAAACCCCGGCAAAACGAGGCCCTGGCAAGCCCTTGGGATCGATCAAAGCCGATGCCCGGAGGGTTGCCATTAAGCTGCGCTGGAAAGAGTCTGAGATAGCTGCAGTTAAAGCAGCGGCTGAAGCCGCCGGCGAAGATCTGTCGCATTATATCCGTCAAGCGGCCTTGGATCGTGCCGCTGCCTTAAAATAACATGGGTGTACAAAATAATACTTGACCGGTTATTATTATGGGTGTACAGTTTATTATAGGTTGAAAACGAACTACACACCAGGAGCCCCAAAATGAAAACATTACTCAGCCAAATAATCGCAGTTGCAATAGTAGCAACCTCCCTATACGGTTGTGCTACCCATATCACTGAAGTAAAAACTACGGATTTGGGCGCTCCAGGTGCAAGAGTGGGATATGTTGCTGACGGCTACTGCCCGTCACAAGCAACGGCTTGCGAAGCGTTTCCGCTCGACCGTGCTGCCGTTGATGCATTTCAGAAAGATAAAAAACTCGACTATATAGTGTATGAGGCAATTGTTGTTGATGACCAGGTAGGGGCAAACATCGGACTATTTTTCGCCGGTGCTGCACTTGGAACTCCGATGCACGCCGGATCTCGTCTGCAAAATATTATAGGGACATACAACCACGGACAACAGAAGGAATTTGAGTGTGATAATCGCAGCCAGTGCCGTACAGAGGCCGCTAGGCTGATTGTCAATGCACAGCCAGCCGAAAACGGCCAGCAGTGGCCAGAAGAGACGCTGACACGTCTGGCGCATGCAAGACAAGCAGCAGCAGAAAAGCAAAGAAAAACTGATTACGAAATGAAATTAAAAGACATCGAGTATCAGAAAATGTTGATCTCAAATTTGAACACTCCGGAAGCAACTCCGGAAGCCAGGAGAATGAGGGCGAATGCAGAATCAAAGCTTCGGATGTTGGAGTCAGCATTGTCGGAAATGCAGTCTCAGAAGCTGTAATTTTTACATCCAGGATTGAAACAACAAAGGCCTCCTTCTCCAGGGGCCTTTGTTGTTATTTCTCGTAAGTAATTATTCTGCTTGCGCCCCAGAGTGGAGATCCATCCTGCATCAACACAATAAGGCTTGAAGGTTAACTTGAACTGTCTTTGCGATTTCATGTGATGGCACATTACGAACTCGTGCGATTAAATCAATTGTCACATTCATGTTGGATGGTTCGGCTGGACGACCATTGATTTTGGTAAATGGGCCATCCGTTTCGGTAAGAATACGATCCATCGGTAGGTCGGCGACAAGACCACAACCTCGATCCGACCGAACCATTTCAGCATTGACGGAGAAATAGCAACCAAGTGCGGCTGCTCGCCTCGCCTCACTTTTACTGCCGGTGAACCAGTGAAGCACAACGACACCACGGTCCCGCGGGAGATACCGTTCGATCATATCGAGCACTGCTGGAACGCTCCTCACACTGTGGACAGAGAGAATTTTACCCGCAGCTTCTGCACATTTCTCAAGTACGGTACGGAAGACGTGCCTCTGAGATTCTAACGACTTATAGAAGCGTGGACCGGCATCAAGGCCAACCTCACCGACGTATCGAGCTTCAGGCAGATATCGCTCCCATAACGACAGCTCGTCGGAACGCTCGGCAACGAGCTGCGGATGTAGACCGAGCGCAGCACGAACATAGTGGGTGTCGCGCGTGAGCTCGTGATTGCGCGGCCAGGCTCTCGGCGTCGTGGTAACTGAAAGCGTATAAATGCGGGAGGCTTCTGCCCTAGCGATCGCAGCCTTATGGTCGGGATAGAGATCTAGATGACAGTGGAAATCCACTCCAACGGGACAAAGGTTTTCTGTCATCTTGGCCCTGTCCTTACGCCGGATAATAGTGTTCTGACTTCTTCAAGGCCGCGACGGTAGACACCTGCGATGGCTTCCTGGCGTGCAGGCGATTCATCAAAGAGCGGTCCCGGCTTATGGATAAGGATCGGCGCCAAACCCGGTCTTGCACGAAGCCGTTCAATCGCAAGTTGAAAGGAGCGAATCTGCACGCCCTCAGATTGCCGAGTATCAAGCACGTGGTCTGTCAGATTGTCGATTGTATAGACGGTCGGGTCGGGATCGGGGCACAGCCCTGTAACGAGTGCAGCTCGCCTGATTAGACACGGCAGACAATAGCCGCAATGCTGTGTGCCATGACCTTGCCATCGCCCTTTGGTGGGGGAGGCACAGGAGAACGACGAAGGAATGAGTTGGCGTAGCAAAGTGCCGTTGGCGCATGCGGCCACCATTTCGCCCTTGGTCTTATCCCAATAGGAGTTCTCTATGTGGCCATTCAGACCCAGTCCTTGGAGCGCGTCGTTCCACCGGGCGATATAGAAGGGATGGGTCGTGCGAGTGCTTAGCGCGCCGAGCCGCAATGGATCGAGAGGCACATTAACGGCGATCAGACCGTTTTCAGGCACCTTCAGAGTAAACGGTGTATCAAGGCCACTGCCTGCAAAGACGCCAAGTGCAAAGAAAAGGAAAGATCTGCCGCGTGTGGTATCCTCTCCGGCTGAACCTTGAATGAATCCCTTCGGAAACGCCATCCAGAGACGCAAGCGATTTAGGGAGCGACCCCGATAGTGTGACTGCAACACGTCAAAGATCGAGGTTTGTGATTTGCTTACAGCGCCTTCTCCTGCGTGGCTGATAAGAAGAGGTGTACGACCTTCTTCGAGGGAGTCGATCGCTCCGATGAGACTATCCAGGCCCCCAGAAAAGAGTGCAAGATTGTCGAACGGAGGACCAAAGAGCCGAGCTGGACGTGCTGGCGCGACTCTGGTGAAGCGACTCGGTCGAGCGCGAAACGCGAGCAACCAGCGGTCGCCGGTAAGGAAGTTCAGCATCCGGACGAAGTTCGGTGCGACAGATGTCCAGCGCTCCGGATTGGAAACTGGGACGATCAGCCGGATTTCGCGAGTCCACCCATCCTGTGACTCACTAGTGCGCGAAATTCTGGTATCGGCGGCGTGAACATGCGCTGCCAAAACCAGAACATCAACACCAATCTCGGAGGGATGAACTCCAATCCGGGCCAGATCGGTAAGTGCGAGGCCGATCCCGTGATCGAGCGATCGCTCGCCGACAACTAGGTCAAGTCGGGTTTCGACTTCACCATCTCCGAGTGGAAATTGGCTGCGGTCGTCAAGACCGTACCGACCTATTATTACGTGTCGCCTCATGCGCCCTCCGCTTCATCATCACCCATAATCTGCAAGATCGCGAACGCCTGCTCGTAAACACCCCCAACGAATTGGAGCACACGGTCAGGTGTGAGCGCGGCAGCTGCGGTGCGGGTTGTAGTAAGCGCATCGGCCACTCCGCGACGTATAAAATCTTTCAGTTGCGCCTGTACGAGTGCGGCATCGTGGCTGTCAGCCGGCAAGGTAATTGTTTTCATGCCAATATCATTGCAGAGTCGCGCCTCGATGGCATTGGTCGCGTAAAGCTCGAACACGGTCTGCATCTGATCTACGGTGAGCCCGTCGAGGTCTGCTATGCCCGCGCTCGCAAGTTCCGTGATTGTCTCAATGAATGCTTCGCGCGCGATACCTTCATCAATCGAACCGCCGTCAGGGCACACATAATTCGACAGGCCGAGAAAAATTTCTTCGATCGGGCGGCCGGCGAGAGCCCCGAGGTTAAGCGCGCGAAGGGCCTCGGTAGCACCCCGTGCAACTGCGTCAGACAGAAAACCAACAAGGCGACTACCAGCGCCACGCGCCGATCCCATCCTTGCAGCTGCGTTGCGAGCTCCGCCCGATGACGAACCAACATAATGTGACACCGCTCGACCAAGGCTCTTTCGATCGTTGCCCCCAGAACCAGCGAAACGAGAGAGGTTGTTGCGCGCCGCCGAGAAACGAGATGGATCTGCCACAAGTGGTATAGGCGGTCGTGCGGGTGGTGTAGGTGGTGTGCCGGGCGCTGGAATGTCCTGCGGCGGACCGTTTGGTGGTCCACCATCGGGAGGAGCCCCATTCGGAGCCGCCGGCGGCGCACCACCATTGTCAAGCCAGCTCGGAATGAGCGGTGTGCCGCCGTTTTGACCTCCAAATGCGGAAGATGTTCCCATCAGTTACCTCTCTCCTGGCGCGTACGTAACACACCGCTGGCAGCAACTTTCAACATCTGACCTCCATCTTTGCTCCATTCCAGTAGGAGATGATCGAAACGCTGAGTCGCTTCTTGATCCTTGATGGTAGCCTCCCAACCTTTGCAAACCCATGGACCAAGTCGATCTCTAGGCAATGACTCTAGAAAATCGATGAGGCTACTTTGAAGTGTCGGATGGGCTTTGACGAGGACAGCCAATCCAGCCACGCCAGGAGGTTCAATTACGAAGCTGTCTCCGCCGACGATACGGCCGCGCACGGCTTCGAAAACTTGCTCAGCTTCGGGAAGAGCGAGTCTCTTGAGGTCGGTATCAAGACCCTGTACCGCGAGTTTGCCACCAAAGAGCTGATCGACAACGGTAGCCAGGTGACCGAGCACCGAGGCGGCGCCGAAGTAATCTTTTCGGTCCTTGGCTACAAAGAGATATGCACGTAGATCCTCGTTGCCGAGCATTGTCGGTACGGCTGCCCAGGCCTTGATGGCGGGCGAGGAAAGCCATTCATTAAGGAGCACGCTCTCGGTCATTTTTACGGGCTCCAGCTTAGGCGCGGCCATGGTTGTGCCAGCACCCTTGAAGAGGGTCTTCTCCGGTTTTGCCGCCTCCTTTGCTTTTTCCTTCGTGGTCGCGGCCTCTTCGAGAGCGGTCAGGTCTGGACATTTCCCATCCGGCGCTGCGGCCGCAGCTGCAGCTATCTTATCGAAGAATCGCGGAAGGAAGCGTTCGGCCAGCATGAGCTTGGCGAGAACCGGCAACTTGACATCGCTCCCAAACCCCCGCGCTTCGGCCGTGAGATGACGCAAGACCAGCGTATTAAGGAAGCGCTTGATCTGACGGGGATTGCCCTTCGTTCCACTGGCCAAGATCGGTCCGATCTGATCACTGAGCGCCAGCGCATTGTTTACGCGCAAAGCCTTATCGCCGAGCACAGTCCGGACGGTCGCCGCATCAAGTGCACTCGACGCCCACGGTCGTTTTAGTCGTTCACGGGCAGCACTGATTAACGCAATGAACTCTTCATCTTTTTCGCCGAGCTCGGCGCCCACAAGAAGGAGCGTGACATAGATGCGGGTTTCGGTGTCGCCCAGTGCAGGGATACGGAATGGCACCTGGATTAGCTTTTCGAGATAATTTCTGGCGTAAGTCTGTGGGCCTGTTGTGTCTGGTAGATCCGGGAAGTGCTTGCGCACCGCGTATTCAATCATCGCCTCGTCTGCAGCGACGACGAATGCGGTTCGAGACGTGAAAACGAAGAGACGCACGGCCTCTAGTGTCTCTATCGCCGTGTCGGGGAGGCAGCGATCGAGGTCATCGATAAGAACGACGAGTTGCTCAATGCCTGCCTTTTCAAGGAGATTGTCAAAAGCTTTTCGGAATGCGTTAATCTCCTCGGGCACATTGTTCGAATCGCTTTCGCCCCTCGGCTTCAGCAGGCCTTTAACTCCCACAATGGCTGATTCGACATTATCTTTCGTGGCAAGCCTTGCCGGATCGGCGATAAACCCCTCTAGCGTAGCGACAATTGTATTTATCTGGTCTGGAGTTGGGACTCCGGTGAAGGCCGTAAAGGCGAGACCACCGGCCTTCTTGGCCAATTTGAGCCAATCAATACGACGAAAGACATCCTTGACCGCTTCACTGGCCTTGGTGAGGACGGGCCTTTTTTCGATTAGGCCTGTTACAATACCTTCGATGAGTGCAATCTTGGCATCTTCGAATCCCTGAAAGCGCCAGCCATTGAATTTAAGACACAGAACCTTCTCTTCACCTTCGAACCCGCCCTCGATCATCTCCAGGACGCTTGATTTGCCAGCACCCCAGTCACCATGGACGCCGACAGTCACTGGCTGATCGGGCCGATCTCGAAGGAGTTTGATGATCGTCGCCGCGATTGCTTCATTATTAAGGAGATCAACTTTGGTCTCGTTGTCAGTCAGAATCATCAGTAGCCCCTATGCTCTGTCGCTTGAAGTTCACCCCAAGGAAGAAAACTTTGAATTGTCCCTGGATAGAAGTACCATGTCTAGGTACGCAGCTTGGTCTGAGTATAGTCAATATACATTCCAGCTATTATGATAAATGCAAGTATCGAGGCAAATGCAGATACATAGATTATTCTGAGTTTTGGAATTATCAATTGGCATTCCGACAATAATAAACACCAATCCTGCAATGATATCAGCGTGTGAGCTTTGTTATTTTCCATTTGCTATTTATTGCGGTTGATCGCGTTACGGAGAACCATACTTGGTTTAAACGATAGGACTCTTCGTGCCTTAATAGTAATGGTTTCTCCAGTTTGCGGATTTCGGCCTTTGCGGTCTTTCTTCTGCTTAATTTCAAAGTTCCCGAAACCGGCAATCTTCAATTTTTCTCCGGATTCAAGTGTGGTCTTCATAATGCTGAAAAGTGCTTCGAGAATTTCTGCTGAATCTTTCTTTGAAAATTCGCTTTTTTGCTGAATTTTCTCTGCAATATCTGCTTTTGTCATTCCGCAACCTATCTATATTATTTTGAAGTACCCAATGCTTTTGCAATTAATGGGTTTATTTCTGAATATACATCGTCGTATTCACTTGTTTGAATAAGTTTACTTATCAGGACTTCAATGTTTTCATTGAACGGCGATATTCTGCATTGTTGTTGTCCCAAATGACATACTGGCTGATCCATTAATTAAGGTCATATCGGGATTGGTAGAATAGTCGCAAGTGTAACCACCATCAATCGTTATCGTGTTTTCCAATGTTGCGTCAAACTCTTCAGTAAAAGTGATTGCCTGCACCTGAATTGTTTCGTCATTTTGTGCATTTGAATACGCGGTCTGAAGGAGATTGTAATATACGGGTGGATTACGTAAGATCCTGACCGGGAGTTGGGAGCATGTATTCACGGTAATGTAATTGCTTTTACTGACAGCACTGGTGCCTATAGCATTTTCTGCCGTCAGGTTGACGGTATATGTGCCAGGTAGACGGTATAGATGCGAAGGATTATTTTCCGTGCTGGTTGTACCGTCCCCAAAATCCCACTGCCAGGTAACGGCCTCTTGTAACTGACTTGTGAAATTAACGAGATACGGCCCTTCTCCAATCGTGGGCGTCGCACTGAATTCAACGACAGGTAAATTTAAGTCGAATACAGCAGCCACGCTCTTTAAACCATCCAATGTAACGTTACAATCTGTACCAACACAAT
Source organism: Geobacteraceae bacterium GWC2_55_20 (assembly GCA_001802125.1). GTDB lineage: Bacteria > Desulfobacterota > Desulfuromonadia > Geobacterales > Pseudopelobacteraceae > JACRCG01. Next base: position 17,937 of record MGZK01000170.1, on the reverse strand, counting down.
CACCAGACCATCCAGAGAATTTCGAATTAGTATCAGGTATTGCCGTTAACGCTACTTGTGTATTTGTCGGAAATGTCGCTGAACAAATACCGCCGCAATCTATGCCGCTGGGCAAACTGGATATCGTACCGGTTCCTGTGCCGATCTTATAGACGTACAGTGTTGGGATGATGCCGATACCATTCAAGGTCACATTAACAACAGATGTGATCGGATCATTGGACGGAATTTCGAGAATGGCGGATTTTGACCCCGCTGATGTGGGAGAGAATTTCATCTGAACAATACAACTTGCTTGTGGTGCAAGTATATTTCCGGAGCATCCGTCGGTAGTTAATGCAAATTCGGCAGAATCCGCACCGGAAATAATTATTGATCCGAGTTCAAGTCCCGCCTTGCCGGTGTTCTTGATTGTAACCAGATGGTTAGGAGAAGAAATATTGATAGCGACACTTCCAAAACTGTCAGATGGTGGAGTAACTGTGATTATAGGTGTTGAGACAATTTTTGCGACCAGCTTACCGTTTAGATAAACATAATCGGCAATCAAGCCATTATTACCTGCATCTTCGGAAATTACTTGTCCGGATTGATCGTAATGATATACGGTTGTCTTGCCGTTGGCTGTCTTCGTTATCCGCATGCCGTCGCCATCATACCCGTAGCTGGCAAGTGTTATACCGCCACTCGAAACGCTGGTCAGATTGTCATAGGCATTATATGCAAATGTATAGTTTGTTCCTCCCCAAGAGCCGGCGAGCAGGGAACCATTGCCGTTGTATGTATATGATGCTGGTTCACTGCCGGTAGTCGAATCAAGGCGATTTTTACTGTTTCCATCATTGTAGTTGTAGGTAGTGGAATTATTGGTGCCGACATTTTTTGTCTTGCGGTTTCCTGCGTCGTAATATTCAAACAATCCACTCCCCCACGCACCGGTAAAAGTCGTGAGTCGGCTTAAATCATCGTACTCAAATCCCTGCGGACTACCAACATTGCTGGTAAATACAGATGTATTACCTCGTGTGTCGTATTCGTAATGGGCTGTCAATTTGGACCCAGTTGTCCCGGCGGAAATATCTGTAATGAGCTGCCTATTGTTGTAGGTGGGGGTGGTTTTCACATTATTGCTGAAGGTATAGTCTTTTGGTAATCCCGCATGAATTCCAGACAGCTCGGTAGTATAGTAGGATACATTATCAACAAAATCGGCACCTGCTCCCGCCTGGGTTATTGATGTCACTTGGTTTTTGGTGTTGATTCCATAGTTGACTATTCTGCCTGACGGATAGGTGATGCTGTTTATGATGTCATTTCCTGAATATCCGTATTTGGTTAAGTAACTTTTACCCGCAATGATTTCAATCTTTGTTTCCTGTCGATTTGCTCCATCGTAAGTATAGTCGATATGCGCCGCGCTTGTTGCAAGCAATGTCCTGTTGTTGGCTTTGTCGTAATCAAAATCGATGACTTCCGAGTTTTTACTGATTTTTTTCAGTCGATTGATTTCGTCGTATGTATAAGTCGCAGTGCCTGACGCATCCGTCCTCTGTTTCATGTTGCCGACATTATCCCTTATATACGTGATGGTGCCGGTTTCAGGGTTGGTTTCGGAAACCAAAAAAGCTGGTTTGGTAAGATCCAATGCAAGATCTTCATACAGGCCATAGACGTAGCTGCGAGTTACATTCCCGGTTGGCATTATCTGGCTTGTCTGGGTAAGATTGCCGAGAATATTTCTGGAGTAGGTTGTTGTTTTAAGGTTCTGATCCTTGACGGCCATGAGATACTTTTCGTCCGGATTGCCAAAGGCGGTATACGTGAGATAGTAAGTCTTGGTTTTCTTGTCCGTTACTTTTGTTGTCGTAGTGTTACTGACAACATCATAATCATACGTTTCGCTGTAAGAATCTTTATCCGTAACTTTAGTCGGCCTGCCAAAGAAGTCATATTCAGTTTTGTCACCAATGTTCGAATCGGTGTAGTCTTTCACTCCATAAGCTTTGTAGGCAATTGTTGTAGTGACATCTTTTGAATTGCTGCTGCCAGTGGGGCGACCAAACCCATCGTAGTAATAGGTCGTAACAAACTCACCACGAGTCTCTTTTTTCGTTGAGTTATCAGTGGGATATGCTATGTCGGTCAGATTTGATGAGGGGGAGATTATTGGCGGTGTGATTTTGGTTAAGCGTAAATTTTTATCATACTCATAACTAGTTTTGAATCCTCTGCCGTTTTTCTCGTTTTTAACCGTGCCATCAATGTTAATTTCACGGATAATCGAAAAAGGCGCCGGAAGCGAGTTGGTTTCTTTTGAAATTTTACCGTTTGACCATTCATAAGTCATAGTGTGATCGTTGGCATCAGTAACCTTTTTGAGATTACCGCCATTGGGTCCGTATTGATTGTAGATGTCATCCTTGGGATAATATTCGTAGTCGGTTGTTACACCATTAATGTCTGTATTTGTTACGTTGATGCAATCAGAGGGTGTGCCATATGTCCAACTGGATGACGAGGTTCCGGTGAAAACATTGCTCGTATTACTTACAATGGTTTCAGACGACACTTTGCCTTTGACGATATTCAGTAGCGGATTTGTGCAATAAGTTAAAGTCTTCGTTCTGATGGCATCACCAGTTTCAATTATCTTCAGCGGGTCGCCGTATGCGTTAAAATCACTGACTTGTGGGGTTTCTGTTTTATAGGTTTTTCCATCTCGGTTAGATGACTTTGTGGTCATAAGAGCCGGGTACACGCCTGAATCAGAGATAACAAAACCGTTGCAGCCCCAGGTTATATTGCTTATGGTGATATTTGATAGTGCTGATGTCGGCTTATCCCAGCTAAATGCTTCCGTGGTGGTGGTGCCGTTGAAGTTGAAAACTTGATTCATTGGCAGTCCAACTTTCCAGAGATTGTTGCTGCCGGTGTTACCCCACCCGTAATAGGTATAGGTTTCCGTAACATTATCCGGAGCTGTGACAGTCGTGACATCTCCTGATGCTCCACCTGAATTGTAACTGTACGTCCACTTGCCACCAGTAACACTTCGTATGCTCTGCGTTTCTTTATAGTCCATAACTCGGAAGGACACTTTGCATCCACCTACATTGAAAAGCTGATCCTTGTAGGTGTATTTGTTTTTCCCGCCTGCAGGGAATGTAATTTCGGATAATTCGTCTGTCGTATCGTAGTCATATTGCCACGGATTACCTACGGGCAGGATGACCTTGTTCAATAGATTATAGGGAGCTACCGTCTTGTATTCATACGAAATAGTTCTTGAATCTGCTCCGGTGCCGGTAGTTATTGATTGGAGCATTTGCGTTGTAGAGTTATAGGTGAACGAAATTACCCTGCCAAGCGAATCTGTGATTGTGTCGATTCCGGTCGCAGAGTTGGTCTTATCATACGTAACCGTAATGGTGGCAGTCTGAGAAGCGTTAGTTATGGAAGTGACTTGTGCTACGTTTGTCATGCTAACGTTTGTGAAATTGGTGGTGCTGTATCCAGCGGTGTTGTTGCTGACCAAATAGACAGTTCCATCAGGTGAGGTAATCTGCCAATCTCCGTGATTGTTATAGTCAACAATCTGAATGGTTTTCAATATCCAGAAGTCTTTACTCACCATTTTAGTGTTGTCGGAAGGTGCTGGATAAAATATCTGTTTTGTTCCGTCTGACAGTTCAAATACCGGGTTGTTACCCCATGTCATGTTCAAAGGATAATTTACAGCAGACATCGCAGGAGGATTACGCAGTATTCCCATATGCATTGACCAGCCTGGTCCAAGTGGGCTTTTGTCATATCCTCCCACAAAATCAGGAAAAGAGTCGTCCCGGCGTCCATAGATCAGGCTGTTATATGAGCGGTTGAGGGTTACATCCAATCCCCCTTTGCCGGGTAGGTGCAGGTCGGTATGGACAATCAACATATTTCCTGAAAATGGATCTATGTGCTCGGTAATGGAATCATATGTAGGAGCGCCGAGTTTTCCTCGACGATCATAGAACGGATCGGTATCGAAGTCGGCAAAGGCATAGTTCGCCGCCAAAAGTATTACGATCGTGCATAGCATTAAGATGTTGCGAATATTATTAAGAAAGCTACTGGACATTTACCCTCCACATAGATCAGTTTAATTGATACCATCAAATATAATTTAAATACTTATTGTTTGGCAGATCATTTATAAAATTCACGCTTAGTTATTTTAGTAGTATTTTTATTTACAACATATTTAATATTTCTACCAATAGTCATTCTATTTATCTTTTTCATTTCTGATTCACTTAGCAACTTTGGTATATATTCTATTAAGTACTCTTTTTTGTTCTCACTTATTTTAATTTTATAGTTATCGAGAACTCTTTGTTCGTATGACATGCTGTCAATTTGTTTAAAATCATCATAACAAACAAGCAATGCCTTAATACAACTTCCAGTAAGTTCTAATCCCTTCTCTTTAGCTGCTACAGTGAAGCTAGTCAGCAATACAGCAAATAATATTATCAAGCTTAAATTGACAATCCTGATCATATTATTTACCTCGCAGTTTTTATTTCGCCTAAAGATTCTGAAGTTAAATTCGAAAGTGTTTTTTTGCCTCATACATATTTTATAAAACTACTACAGCAATTATCTATTAATATTTACTTGTATTTTGTTTATATCATCAGTATTGATGCTTCCGGGAAATACCCAATAGACGTTTTTTGTTGAATGACCATTAGGTGTTAATACCTCTTTATTAATTATTATGTCTGCTATGCTATCAATATAAATTTTGCTGCTAATACTACTGTCAAAAGATAGTTTGTAATCTTCTATGTTGAAAATTACTGGTTTTGCAGTCATGTTTTTAACATCAATAACACCATATATGAATGTTTGTAAATTACTGGTTAAATTGAGTTGTTTAACCTCATCTGAATTATATGTCTTTGTTTGTGTTTTATTGATATTGCATGTTATTATAATATCGTTATCAATTACTTGAAGTTTGTGATTAATAGTTTTAGCTTGTGTGCAAGCAACAGACGATATTACAATAATCATCATAGTTGTAAGTAATAGTGCTTTCATGTTATCTTCCTTATATATTTATTTAGTATTAATCAATGTTTTAAACCATGAATTAGGTTTTATCGTATGCCAAGGATTAGGGATTTTAATGCCAGCATCTGATTTATTAACCACATCTGTAGCTGCGTCTGTGCAATTATTACTATAGAGGTTGTATCTGGCAGCGCCGGAATTATGTTCTGCTTGACTTTTAAGAGCACTATCAGCAATAAGTGCATCCTGGTTTCTAGAAGTTTTTATTACAAAGGCTTCTCCTGGTAGTGAGCCAACTGGTTTTATAGAAACACCTGCGGGAGCATCAAATCCAAGTAGAAAACCTTTATTCCCACCAGAGGACCTAGTTTCCCCAGCAGCTCCTTGGTCATATTTATTCCACCCGCCATTTCTATCTTGATAAAAAAGTGAAGTATGGCCATTCCCACCGGCTGCTAAAGGATCAACCGTAAAAGCAACATCTCTCCCATCAGGATCAACAAATCTATACGGATTGTTCAAAGTATAGGCATAAGCATTCAGTCGCTGCGGATTCAACAGCACTTTCTCATTGGTTTTGCCAGTTATCGGATCAACCGCACTTACAGGGTCAACTGCGGTAAATCTCCCAATCTTTGCATCTTCATATCGCGCACCAAAATATGAAAGTCCCGTTTCTTCGTCCTTCTCCTTACCAACAAAACGCTTATCATTGGCGGCAGAACCGGTAACAGCATACTCTTCCCCAAAGGGTTTGTAGTCTGCTTTCCATACTACTGTGCCGTTGGAATCAGTCATGGACAGCGGAGTTCCCGCAGGGTCTGTGTGGTAATAATAGACCTGATCGGCGGCAAAAACCTGTAAGGAAGAAGAAAGAATCAATAATATTGTGGCAAATACAACTCTAAATTTCACTGTTACCTCCAGATGTTAATATTCATTCCAAAAGAAATATGTTTAATTATTCGTTAATACGCATATATCATATGGTCTTCTGTATCATAACCCACACAGGTTTTACACATATAATGCCAACTTTTTAAAAATAATCACACATACGTAGTGTGGAAATCGTCAAAAGGCCGTGGATACTGACTCCAAAGGGTGTTCAGCATTTTTATGAAGAAAAATATTTTACGTTATCTGTTACCGCAGATGGGAATATACGGAGATATGAGTAGGACGGGAGAATCTTTAAGCCAGAAAAAATGTGTAAAGATTCTTTACAACATTTTCAAATAACGCTCTAACATACTTATTATGTTGGCTTTTATTGAGTTGGAAAGATTCTTTACACATTTAGGTTTATCGCCATTTTCTGTTTCAATATCAGCTTGTTAGCTATGTGTAAAAAAACCTACACCTATGTTACCTGTTGGCCTTTCAGAAGCAGCTTTTGAAAGATTGCCTTACCCAGTGGCACTACATACTCATCTGGATCTGCGCCCTCTGCTGTTGCTGCTCGTTCGATTTATCCTGCATTTTGTCCTCGATGACAACCGCGGATTTTTCATCAGCCGCCACATGATTTTCTTTCCAGCCGCCCGGCATGTCGTTGATATTTTGTTCTGCAGCCTGGCGGGCTTTCAGGCCTGCCAAAAGCTCGTCAGCATGGTCAAGAGTCGAAGTTTTTTCTTGGGGGTTGCTGACAGCCTCCAGTAGTTTGTTTTTATCATCAGTAACTGCAAAAATGTTATGAGTCATCCTTGTTAAAGCAGTATAGAATTTGTTTTCATCGAGCAGCGCTGCTGGCGCGTCTGATGATAAAACAGCGATAACGTCTCGCTCTCCCAAACCTTGGCTTTTATTGATCGTAATAGCCTGAGCATTTGTGATATATGCCCCCTCCAGTCGCTGTTGTATTGTATCTCCGTTTTCAGTTTTAATTGTTGCGATACCGTCCTTAATTTCTGATATCACGCCGGTAACGCCGTTCATAAGTCCGTGTTGTTTTCCAAAATCAGTATTATCGTTTTTTGTCCAAATCACTTTTTCGCCTTCAGAAAAAGCTGTTTGGGCCTCCTGGAATTGACTGATTTTGTCCCCGTTTTTCAGTGTGTCGATTTCGATCAAATCGCCTTTATCGTTCTGCACTGTCAGCCTGTTTTTTGCAGTATCAGCCGCGACAATTTGTAATTCGCTACCTCGTATTAATCCCTCTATATTTTGTTGAATAAATACGCTATTACCCGGTTCATACGACGATGCAAAACGCTTCGCGGCTCCCATGATATTGACTGGTTCCCTTGTTGTATATATGTGATCTTCCGTCCCGATTTTACCAGAAGCTTTTTCAAGAGCGCGTATTTCCTGGATTAGATCCAACCGTTCCCTGTTTGTCACTGTAATAGCAATCACCTCGTCACGTTCGACATACAAATTCGCAGCTCTCGTTATTCTGTCGCCGTTTTCAGCACATTCAAAAATATTGCCACGGTTATCTAATATATCCAGAGCGGATTTGATATCGTGTTTTTTAAGAGCCGTCGCAACATCAATTGTATAGTCTGTTTTTTGCCGCCGCACTTCATCCATAATTGCTGTGTTTACTAAACCATGATCCTGAAGATCCTGAAATAATTTGCCGGCCCCGATCGATGCAATCTGTTTCGCGTCACCAACGAGCACGATCTGCGCGTTTTCGTTCTCTGCACGAGTCATCAGAGCCCCGAGATGCTTCGAACTTGCCATGCTGGCTTCATCGACAACCCAAAGCTGCCGGCTTTGGCCGTCCCAATCAGATCTTGACAAAAGAAAGCCGTCGATCGTTCCAGATTTGATACCAGAGCTGGACTCAAGACCTGCAGCCGCCTTTCCCTGGAACCCCAAACCTCTTACAGTTACATCGTCCCGGCCTTCCAGAGCTCTGTTGATCGCATCAAACGCCGTCGATTTACCGGCCCCGGCGTCGCCCTGGATCACCAACAGCCGCCCTTCGCCTGTCAGAGTATATTCGATTGCTGCGGCCTGTCCTGCCGTTGTTTTGAAACCCTTGGCAGCTTCAAAAACAGTTATCGCATCAAGAGCCCCGGCTTTGTCGAGAAGAGGTTTGAAAGCATGGGCCTGTTCGACTGCAACAGTCGCAATATGATGTTCGATTTTCTGTATCTCCGGTGTCGTAAATCCGCCTTTTCCCAGATCCACGATATCACCAGATTTCACTGACTCCCTGAAAGCTCCTTGAAGATCTTCGCGAACGCAAACGCCAGTAGACAATTTTGTCGCCATCGCCAGAATATTTTTTTCTGACGTAACACTCTCTTGTTCTGCCAGATCACCAGCCGCCATTTTTACAAAATCGCGTGCTGTCAGGTCCGACTGCACCCGCTCTGACCCTGCCATTTTTGCAGAAGATAGTATTTCATCAGCTGAAGTTCCTAGACCCTTCAGCTGCGTCTGAAACGATTTGTTAAGCTCGTCGCCCGAAAGATCCTTGTCTTTTGCAGCTTTGGTATGCAATTGCACAAGCCCGTCAACCTCGATTTCTGACAAGCCCGGCATGCGTTCTTTGATCCCAGCCCTTAATTCAGTAGCGTTCCGTATCTCTTCATGCCGTTTTGAAAACTGGTCGTTAATGTCTTTTCCAACGCCTGATATTTCAGGTACGACAAGCCCGCCCTTGTTTGTTGATAGTTCCGTAGCGTACCCCATTTTGTGCGCCATCGACGCCAGATCCGAATAAACCCGCTGCTGGTGTTCGCCCTGGTTGACGAAAATCTCCCGATTTTCGAGGGTCGAAAATGTTCCGTCTGGGCGTTGAACGACATTCGCGACAACCGTATGGCAATGAAAATTCGGATCGCCTGCCCTGGACGTCGAATGCACGAATGCCGCCCCGATCATGCCGCCCTTTACTTGCTCTGTGACGCCGTTTGCAGTCTGCCGGCCATAAACGTATTCACCGACGTTTTCAGCGCTGCTTATCAAAGTTTCGGTCAGTTTTGCCCGAAATTCCGGGTCTACCATTGCGAGTATCGAAAAGCTCTTTGGAATGCTGATCGGCATATCAATAGCAGCGTATTTGCCGTGATCTGCCTCACGTCCAGCAAGCCTTTTGCTGCCGTCCGGAGCCATGCCGTTCAACAAATTCGTGAATTTGTCATAGTCGATATTGCCAGTCAACCCCAGGTTTTTGGCTCCAGACCCGATCCATTTGTGATCGCCGTCAAGGCTGTACAACGGGTCTGCTTGGTAATAGTATTCCGTCGCTTTCACGGCTGACACTTTCATTGGTTTCATGTTTGTCTCCCGTTTAATTTAGTACAGCCGTTCGCAGCAGTTGCGTTTCTGGAAGAGGACAAAAAGGAAGTTCCCTTCCTTAAACGGTGGATTTTTCCCGCCCATGCCCCAGACAAATTCAGACTGCCCAGGGATAAATGGTTTTGGCGTTTTCACTGGTTTTGCAAGCTGGAATCTCCAGTGGCTCTTTTTCGGGGTGAAAGTGATTTCGCTCTGACATACGTTTTTGACTTGGTCTTGCAGCATCCCTGTTCCATAAAACGAATAGATCTGTTTCGCTGCGATCTGCGCGGAGCCCTCGAGGTCATGTGGCGTAGACTTCGACCCGGAGAGCGGATAGATAGTGTCCCAATAGAGCCAAAACAGGGCGTCATATGCTGCTGGCAAAACACTGGCGGTTGTGTTCGCCTGCAGAGCGTTTGCCGGCTGCAGCAGATCGAAAGCCGGATTTGCGAAAAGAAAGTTGTCGGGCCGCCTGAACACAGCAATCAAGTCGTTGTTGTGTGAAGGATCGAACTCGGTCGGGTATAAAAAGTTGATATTTCCTTTCGACGCACATTTCATATCCGTCATCAAATTCAAAATACTCATCACTGGGAAAGACACCCAATGTGTTTGTTTAAAAAGCGCCGGGGCCGTTGTACCTCCCCGAACTCCGCCACCGTGAAAGCCCTCTTGTCCCATATATAATTGTTTTCCAAAAGTCGTTGAACAGCCGGGGGTTTCAACGACCTCGATCAAGTTTGCAATGTCCCAAAAACTGGTTTTCAGCCCTACCCATTGGCCCTCATCGCTAGAGCATGCACAAACCGGCGACGTGGTTTCAGATCCCGCCCCGGCGTCTGGCAGCACGCCTGCCGGGGTGACCTTTACGCCGCCGACACGGATCGGGAACAAGCCGTTCCAGGCGACGTCTGTGACCGGGTTGAAGATAGTGTTGTTGCATTTTCCCGCAAAAGAACTGGCCGGCACAGCAAGCAGCACCGCCGCTGCCAGGGTTAATATTTGATTTTTTGTTGTCATATAGCCTCCGTTTTTTCGGGTCTATTTTAAGTACCGACCAGCGGCCGAAAAATTAACCTCCTGGCGAAAAATAAATTTTGGGCGCAAAAAAGCCGCCCTGATTAAAGGGCGGCTTTAAGGTTTTTTGCTGTTGAAAGGATTTATTCTCCAGCTGGCACTAAAGTGTTTGCTCTGTTTGAAGCATCAGCCGAAACCGAATCCATATAATTCTGAAAACCCGGTCCGACTTGCTGAATCTGTGCTGTCAGATCCGCCACATATTCATCAAGATTGAGCTGGCCGAAGTCCACCATCTGGAATTCATCGGGGGTAAAACCACGGCACCTCGGGGATTCCGGGCTTCCCCAGCCGCCTCCCTCTCCAAAAGCTTGCAGCTGTGGCCGGCCCTGTTCGTGTATGATCCGTGCAAGCTTTGACGCGAAACAGCAGGAAGTCTCTTTATGTGCCATGCACATACCAAGAAATTTGGTGTCGCAGTAAGTCCCTACCCGGTGGCAATTTCCTTTTTCAACAAGGCTCCATTCCTCGATTTCTGATGCTTCACAGCTTGCAGCTATCGAGTCCGGATTACAGCATTTCTTTGTCTGATAGCTCGCCATCATGCCCGCATTTATTGCGGGCTGAACGACTGCGCCGATTTGTTGTGCATAATAAAGACTTTGTGCAAGAGCGGTCGGAGACGTCGTTAAAGTCGAGGTGATAGTTGTGATCGTATGATTGAGACGATCCGTAAAAATCTGAACAGACTGTGTGCTCGATCCCAACAGATTATTACTCAGACTCGTTCCCATATTTTTGATCTGCTGCCAGATTCCATCACTTGTTTTAATAAGCGGCTCGCCCACATATGTACCGATTGTTGATAAGGTCTGCCCGCCTGCCGTACTCGACACTAACGAAAGTGATCCTTGCTGAACATTGCCCTGGAGTCCGCCAACAGCCGCCTCTACACCAGCATCGTACCCCGCTGCAGGAAGTGTTTGCGTCACCGTTTGAGTCGTCACCATGGCACCATCAGGCCTCATGAAGGTTTTAAATCCGTCTGTCACGGCCCCCCCGAGGTAAGCCATGACGCCTGCCGAAACGAGGCTAATTGACGACTGTATTGCCCAAGCCTGGCCGTCGATTCCTACCGTTGCTGCGTCGATTCCCAGATTCATAATGCTCGTAACCGCGGACGTGATGATAGCTGATGATATTGCCATGGCTGCAGCCGGGGTGACGATGCTCGTGCTTGCCATGGCGACTGCGAGCCCTTGCGCCAGCGGTGCCAGAGCCCCGGCGGTCAGGATTGATGCAACGATGATTGCAACGATTTTTGCGATAGATCCGATCATGCCGCGCATGTCGTCTTTTGTGCAGCGCATGTCCCGGCCGTTGAAAATGTAGATCTGGCCGGCACATGTTCCATCTTCATTTTTCGGGCCGTCGTCTGTCAGATCGTTCGTTCCCTGAGGCGGGATATCCCCGCCGGTGATCATGCCGGCCGTGTCGTCCTGGCACTGGTTTGGAGAACACCAGGTCATCGGCGATCCATCGGCCGCCAGGGTCATATCTCCAGATATCTGCTTACAGGTTCCACCGGCTGGGCAAACGCCGGCCGAACAGGTGTCGGTTGTGTTGCTGTAAACTCCGGGAGAATCACAAACCGGGATTGCTTCACATTTGTTGTATGGAGTGGACATCCATGTGAGGTCAGCACCGCAGGTGTGTATTGGCACGGCCGCGCATTTGTCTATCTCGGTTGAAAAAAGGATGATCTCGCCCATGTTGAAGTCAATGTCAGTCGGGCAGGTCGGCGCGGAAGTGCATTTGTTGATAAGGGGCTCGTAGACGTAGCCAGTCGTGCAATTATCACCTACGGTGGCTTCACACCGGTCGGCGGCCGGCACGAAAACGCCACCATTGCAGACAACCGGAGACGCACAGACCCCGGCAACCGGGTCAAGCGGGTAAGCTGCAGTGCAACCGGAAGTTGGTGCGACGGTACATTTATCCTGGGCCGTATCCAAAACGCCGGGTGTACAACTGGCTGCCGCCGTGCAACGCCCAAGGGCAGTATCAAGAGTCGTTCCCGGATCGGTGCAAGGGTTTGGAGTGACAAAGCATGTGTCGGTATTTGTGTCGAAGCTACCGCCGGTGCAGGTGGGGTTGACCTGGCACACGTTGTCAGTTGGAGTAGATCCGTCCGCACAAATAGAGTCAAAAACACAAGTAGTGCCGGAAAGAGTTCCGCCGGTTGGGCAAGTGGATGTGCCGGAAGTGGCGTTACCGCAAATTGCATAGGCGTTGTATCCGAGGACTCTTACCTTATTGTCCCATCCACAAGACCAAGGCCCGGCAGCATTAACTTCATGTCCGCAAGTATTATACTTTACAGATGTGCATCCAGCTGCCGCTAAAGCTGCCTCGCCACAAAACGAGCTTGGGTACCAATACGGAGAAAAATAATAATCTGGTCCTCTTTGACATTGGATTCCATATCCAACCCCGTTAAAAACATCCCAAGCGTTTGCAATCTGATAATTAAGCAATGTTCCAACGAAAGGTCCAACCGTAAAAGGTCCAAGCGGATTTGAATTCACCCAATTATATGTTTCAACAGTTGGCAAATTTACAACTTGAGAACCTACGTATCCCATTTCCAATACAGAATCCATTGTGCCAGTAAAATACAGAGGAAACGGCGTGTCGAACGCTGGCCCCTGTACAGCTGCATAATTGCTTGTGCTGGGCGGTGATTGAGATTCGCACTTCCCGGAAACCGGGCTGTATGATGCACCGGTTCCGCACTCCGGAGTTTTTTCGCACCGGGTTCTGACCTCTGCCCAGGTGTACCCGGCCGGGCAAACACTATCCGTATCGCTGATACATTTGTTGTATGTATTGTTATATGTAGTTCCGGTTGGGCATGTAGGCGCCTTCTCGCACAGCCCGCTGGTCGAGTTGAGAACAAACCCGTTGTCACAAGTTCCGGACTGTGACTTTTCGCATCTGTCCGCTGTCGGGTTGTATGTTCCACCTTCGGCACAAACAACAGCCATTGTGCATTTGTTTTCACCCTGGTTGAAGGTGTAACCGGCCGGGCAATCCTGAGAAATCAGGGTTTCACAGCGGTCTGTTATTGTATTGAAAACCCCACCGCCAGCGCAGGTCGGCGGCAAGACGCAACGATCAATCGAAGAATCCCATGTGTAGCTGGCCGGACATATGACAGACAAATGGTCTGCCTGGCACATGTCCCGCTCTGTGTTCAGAGTCGAGCCTGTGGGGCATTTTGCGGCTGCGTTGACAGGTTCGCAAGCGATTTTATCCAAGGGGCAAAACTTGCCGCTGTCAATTGTGGCCACGCATTCAGCCAGCATGAGTCCCGATTGATCTTTACAATAAAGTGCTCCGTTTTCTGTTCCCGGCAATGTTTCGTCAGGAATAGTCGTCGGCGGTGTAGTAGTTTTTACGCAATCCAAAATATTATTCGGCCACTCAACGACTCCCTTTAACTTCAAGGTGGTAGGGCCGTGGTCGCCTTCGTCTGACCATGCCCCGTATGCCTCGATTGTTACCCACGGCTCGCCGTAGCAGATCCGGTCGGGATTAACCTGTTTCTCAGCCAGCGTGCAATAATCATCCGGCTGGTCCATTGGGTAATTTGTGTAATTGCTTGTGCCGCTGGCCCACGAAAACCGGTCCGGAGTTAGCTGTATATCTGCCCCCTCCAGGCTCCAGACGCCAGTGTTTGCAAGATCCCGCAGACCAATCCAAGCCTTGTTTCCGGATGACGGAGCCGGTGCGGGGGTGAACAGATTGCCAAGTTTCGTTGCAATCTCCTCGTTTTGTCCTGCGTTGATGATCGTTGCCAGCCGCCCGCCAGACGCAACCGCGAGAGCCTGCGCGTCGTTCCACGAGAGAACGTTTTTTGTGACAGCATAAGTTGTCCGGCCGTCGACGGCTGAAAGTGTGAAACTCTCGAAATCGGCTGTATTGCACGTCGCCGCGAGTGCGATTGATGTGTCCATTATGCCGGTGAGTAAAAACCCGGCGAGCATTGCGACAGCTGCCACAAGCGGCCGGCAAGTGATGAAGCGGAACGCTGAATGTCTTTTTTGCATATCGTTTTTCCTCCTGGAGTTGGGCATATAATCAGTACAGCCCAGCACCGGAAAAATTAACCTCCCGCAAAAGAAAAAACGCGAACAAAAAAAGCCCCTGAACAGGGGCTTTGGAAACGGTATATATATTCTATTACTGCGTTGGCAAAACAGCTGAACAGATACTGTCGCGTTTGATGCTGCTGATCGCAGATAAGCCGCCCATTATTTCGCCGAAAGCTTTTTGGTCTGTACACGCGCACGCTTCGTCTATCGTTTCTCCTGTTTCTGTTGGGCACGTCGGGTTGCCGGCCTGATCCGCGAGACACGTCCGGAAATAGAATTTATATCCTGCCGCTGCCAACGATGAATTTGTTTTTACGTCCGTGGCCGGTGCCGTTGTTGATATCACAACCGCCGCCGCCGGCAACTTGACTTTGCAAATCTGCTCGCAGGGGAGATCGCCTGGCGGGGCTCCTATGATGTAGCTTTTTTCTACTCCGCCGTCAGTGTAAGTCATGGTGTCGCCGTTTAATGTTGCCGAGTTACGTGCTTCGGCAAACCTGCTTTTATCGAAGGTGTAGGCCGGCAGATTGTTAACACAAGAATACGTTCTGTCTTTCTGCCACCAGTCGCGACAGAACTGGGTCGCCCTGATCGGGCCATTGATAGTCTGACAATTTTGGGCCATCTGAAAGCCGGTCGGCATGAAATTAAAGACCGTGTCGCGGGTGTCCCATTTTTCATCCTTCAGCCGGCAGGCAGGATCTGTTTCGTAAATTGCACAGCCGTTTTGTTCTGAATGCACGAATTTTTGCGCTGAAAATGTGAATGTTGCCGATGTCGTGATCGTGAACGATTGCACGCCACCGCCCGAACATACAGTATTTGCCGTCATCGGGAATGCTCCGACACCCTTAAACCAGGTAATAGTGTTGTTCAAATTCGAGCATCCGGTGCCAACTAATTTATAGTTCATATCGATTTGCGTGAGTTCGAATCCGTTGGCGTAATCGGGAGAATCCGGAACGAAATTAACGGTCCCGAGGTCCCGACTTTGCTCTAAGTTGCCCTGGTATGAATATGTAGAAAGGTGCACTTTCAGGCCTGTTTCCCCAACTCTGTCATAAGTCAGGTATATATAGTGGTCGCTCGAGGTGGCTTCCACTATGTCGTCTGTTTTGTAAATGCGGTTTTCAATATCGATCGATGTATTTTTTGTCATTGTGCATGATTTTAGTGACACGCCCGGCTGATTGTCGGCAACGCCCTTAACGATACTATACATAGAGTTTGGGCTTGCTTTTTGTGCGTCAATCTCGCCCTGTCCGATGCCGTCCAGCGGCCCGATGTCCTGGTAGTAGCCCTGTATATCGCCTGGGGCCTGGGCTGAATAGATCACCGGGTTTTGCGCCGGTGCGGCCGGGACTGCAGCCGGTTTTGTGGTTTTTACGCCGTTATACGATATCGTCCCTGAAGATGCCGATGCGCTGCTGAATGCAAAATCCGTATGTTTTTCGAGAAATGCAGTTAAGACTCCGCCGCCGAAGTCACTTACAAGAGAATCCAGGTTCAAAATTATGCTGTTTGTAAAAGTCGAACAGTGATTATTGAAACAGTAGCAGTTTGTCAATCCGTTGATCGTGGGCTGTTGTGCCGCTGCTATAGCTCCGGACGTATTATCGACCGCCCATTTTTCAAAATTGCAGTTACTGTATGTCCCAGGTGTGCAAGCAACATATCCATTCGCACACACACCAGAGATTAATTTTCCAGCATCCGCCGCCGCAGGAAAATTGGAGATTGTCTCGATGGTTCCGTCGCCGTCTAGGTCCTGCTCGACAACAACTTTTAGAATATCCCCGCTGGCAAAATTGGGAATTGCGGTCACTTTCAGCGCCGTTTTTCCTGAGTTTTGCATGCCGCCAATTGTGAAAGATCTCTCGCCGTCCAGGGACTTCAGTTCTCCGCCCGAAATCAGCGGGTTATTGTTGATGTTCGTTCCTGCTGCAGGCGCAATATACTGATTATAGCTGCCCGTAGCCGATGCCCTTGCGTCGGTTTTGTCGTCTGCGTGAGCTGCGATTGTGCTCGACAATAACAGCATGCAAAACAGATATTTAAGCATAATATCCTCCAGTATTTTTTTTAGTGAAAGATCCGTTGAATGAACGGAAAAACAGAGACAGCGACGACTACCACAACCGCCGGGATGCCGACGCAGAGAGTTGGTGCAAGGTAGGTAAAAGCTGCAGCCCGGCCAAGTTCGCCCCAAGATTTGCACGGTTCCTGGTTGAACTTACGGTAGCCCAGGGTGTACGAAAGGCCCTCGATTGTGCGTTGTTGATATGATTTTCCCATGACGAATTTTCTCCTTTTTTGGTTAAGGTGCGTTGTCGACCGCTGCCCTGAGTTCGTTGATGTGCGCGGCTTTGATTTTTGTTATGCCTGTTGTGATAGAAGCATCTGAAAAAACCGGGGCGGCAGTGCCGCAAGTTGTGTACACTTCGGCAATTGCTGTCCGAAGTTCGTCGATATGAACTTTTTTCACTCTTGTTATTCCAATTTTCAATATTGGATCTGTCCATGAGAAGTTTGCCAACCCGGCGTCTGCCCGCATTAAATCAATATTTATCCGAAGTTCCGTTATGTGTGCCGCCCGGAATTTCGATGATCCTGCCGTAATCGTAGCGTCTGTGTATGCAGTAAAATAACCGGCCGGATATCGCGGAGAATTACAAAAACCTGGCTCGATCAATGTTGATCGCCAAGTTTCGGGATTTGTGAAATTGCCGTCATCTGGTTGCGGCACGCCGGAACAGTTGATCCAGCCCAAAAATGCTGTCGTCTCATTCCAGCCGGTATGATCGAGGGAGCACGCTCCAGCTGGGCTTTCGTACACAATCCCGATTAAAATAGGTGTTGCTCCCCATCCGCACTCTGACCATGAATCTACGCGCCAATCTGTTACACATTGCGCTGGGGCAGCTGTTGCCGGAGAAGATGCAAACAGGCTTGTGATCAGTATTGCTATTGTTATGATGATTTTTTTCATGGCTGTAAGACTCCTTTTTTTGCTCTTGATATGAGTACAGACCAGCCCGCCGAAAATTAACCTCGCGACAAAAATATTTTCACAAACAAAAAGAGCCCCTATGGAAAGGGGCTCTTGATCTGCTGTTCTGTCGCGCTGAATCAGCGCGGTTTTGGCGTTGGCGCTGGTGCAGGTGTTGCGGTTTTTGCCCTCGCCGTCTGCTGATGCTGCTGTACCGACCGCCCTGGGCGCGGGCCGCCCGGTATTACCTGCGGAATAAGAGTCGGTGCGGGTGCCTGCTGTTGCTGCGGTGGCCTGCGAGTTGCTGCGGCTGGGGTGATAGCTGCTGCCTGCTGTTGTGGCTGTGGCTGTGGCTGTCCTGCTGGTGCTGGTGTCAGGCTGTCATTCTGAACAGGTGCTGCAGTCTGTTGTGCCTGATCCTGAGGCTTGGCAGGTGCTTCCGGCTTTACCTCGGACTTCGGAGCTTCGGGA
>MGZK01000169.1 GCA_001802125.1 Geobacteraceae bacterium GWC2_55_20 | reverse complement strand
TTGTGGCAAGCGACCGGCACGCCGTAGGTGGTTGACACATGGCCCGAGTGACTGCCGGTGGCGGGAGTTGCCGCATGGCATCCGGCGCACCCCAGCGTCCCGCCCCAGGTGGCGATCTGGTTGGGGGGATTGAAGCTTGCCGATTTGGTGCCGGGGCTGTGGCAGTAGGTGGCTGTGCAGTTGCCGAAGCTGTTGGTCTGGCTGGGCAGGTAATCGTTGAGCGCGCCTGAATAGACGCCGCTGCCGTTATTGGGAGCGGCGGCGAAGCTGATGGCCAGATTGCGGTTTCCGGCGCTGGTGGCATGCTGAAAGCCGGTGTTGTTGGCGTGGCATTTCAGGCAGTTGGATGTGCCGGGAAAATACTGGGCATGTTTGGCGTGGCTTCCTGCGGCGCCACTCGAACCACCGTTGGGGGGTGTTGTATGGCAGGTCGTGCAGGATGTTGCGGCCGGGTTGCTGCCCCAGGCCGGCGTTACGTTTTCAAAGTGGCAATTGACGTAATTGCAGCTTCCCTGTGCAGGCGTTGCGCTCTGGTTGAAGGCGCTGGTGCTGTTCTTGTAGGTGGTAATAAGCGGCGAATTGTTGATACGGGATGAAATTTTGATCTTTCCATTGCGATGACCGGATATGTATGCCGGGCTGCCCGGGTGGCAGGTGCCGCATGCGGAAGGAGCCGCCGGCGCATCCATGTGGGTGCGATGGTTGCCCTGAAAACCGCCGGTGGCCGGATTACGGCTGGCTTCATCCAGGGGGCGGTAATCGACCGGTGTTGTTGTCCCATGACAGCCATTACACTGCATGGCGGCATCGGCCACCGGGAGCGAAAAGGCAAGCAAAGCGAATAATACGACATATCGAGTTAGCTGCTGTTTCATAGACACTCCCCCGGTTGGGCCAGTCAAAAAACCGTAAAATAAACTTGGACATGCCCGGCTTGATCTCTGCTCATTGACAGGATGCTCTGCTCTTCGATCCCGTTTTGCGGATGATTCGGTTTCCCCGCCTGTTGCTGACTGCGTACATTTGGATACATAACCGCGTGCCGGAATCCGGTGATTGTCGCTGGTCAGAGCCGGGACTCCCCGAGTGTTATGGAAAAAACAGTTTATGAGTAGATGGCTTGATACTGCATTGAATTATCCGGAGTATCATCTAAAGAAGATAAATTACGCGAAATGACCGACTCATTCTTTTGGATTTAGCTGAAAATCCGCATAACAATAAAAAATCTTATTTTAACTTATCTCATGAGCCAGATTATATCAACAAAAAAAGCTGACTCTGAACGTCAGTTACCGGCGCGAACCGCTGCCTCGGGGATGAGATTTCAAAACTCATTGAAATCAGAAAAAGAATCAGGGACATCCGTTGTCTTGTAAAACGAAATGTCCCTGATATCGCTTAAACACGGTCTGAATGTGAATTGCGTATCCGAAAATTGCCGACTGTTCAATCTAACATGCCAATATTCGAGTCAGGGCAGGTACTCGTCCGCTCCCATGTCGTAGACATCGATTCCGTCGTTGAACCCGGGCTGGTCATGGGGTCGGGACTGTCCGTCGATGTCGTTTGGTGGCGCATAGGCAGCGCTGGCCCGGTCGATGGCGGGTGAATCGGAATGGAGGTGGTAATCGGCCGGTGAATCGCCCACGAAGAGCGGATCGCTGGTGATGTTATTGCTGAAGCTGGTCGTCAGTGCGGCATTGGTGCGGCTGAAATAGCGGGCCGAGGAGTCGAAGATCGAATTTTCAACCGTCAGGTTCAGGCCGTTGCAGAAGATTTCATGTCCGGGCAGCGTTGAGGCGCCGGCCGAGTTGTTCCAGAAAATGGAGTTTCTGGCGGTGACCGAGCCGGAATTGTTGTAGATTGCGCCTCCCTGGCCGGTATTGCCGGCGATGTTGTCGGCCAGGGTGCAGTTGGTCAGCACGATCGGCCGGGCGCTGCTGCAGATTCCTCCCCCCCCGGTGTTGCCGGCGTAATTGCCGGCAACAATTCCGTTTGTAAGGCTAAGCTGGCTTTCGGAGCCGGTCAGCGACAGGCCTCCGCCGTTTCCACCGGCGCGGTTCCCGCGGATCTCGGCCCGGTTGATTATCGGCGCAGCGGCGTTGAAGTACATGCCTCCGCCGTTTCCGCCGGCGGAATTATCTTTGACGGTAATTCCGGTAAAGTTTGACGAGGAGCCGACGTTCTGCACAAACATTCCGCCGCCGTTTCCGGTGACCGTATTGTTACGGATGACCGTATTGCTGACGATATGGGAACTGCCGCTGTTGAACAGGATGCCGCCTCCGTTGGCGGCTGTGTTGGAATGAATCTCGGAATTGGAAAGCGTCATCCTGGAGGCGGCATTGGTGATATAGATCCCCCCTCCGCCACTGACGTTATTGCTGTTGTTACGGATTATGCAGTTATTGATCGTGGGAGTGGCGCCGTTGATAAACACCCCGGAATAGGTTCCGCCGGTGATCGTGAAGCCGTCGAGCAGCGACGACTTGTTGCCCATGAAATAGACCGGGCTGGTCGTGCCCTTGATCGTGGTGCTCTCCGGGCCGCAGACCGATCGGACCGTGGTGTAATGGTCGTTGATGTTGTCGAAGGTCAGGTTCTCGTTATAGGTCCCCTCGTAAACCAGGACCGTATGGGCGCTGTTGCGGGCGTTGATGGCCGCCTGGATCGTCCCGTACCAACCGCTGCCCCCTGCCGGGCGCACCTTGTAATCGGTATCCACCACGGTGAAGAAAGCGTCGCTGGTGGCCGGACCGGTGGCCGCGTCGCTGCCGTCCGAGGCCTGGAAACGATACATCAGCAGACCGTCCCCCGAGAAGGCGATCGGGCGCGTAAGGTCGTAGAGCTTGCCGTCGGCGCAGTTCGTGTCGCCAGGATCAACTTCAGACAAGTTGTACTTTTCGCCACTTTCATAAGTGCCGTTATCGTTTTCGTCAATCAGGACCTGGATGGCGCCGGGAGAAGGGCAGCGGTTGTCGGCATCTCCGTACCTGATCGTAAAGCTGAAGTCGGCATTCCTGGCGCCCATAACCGGCTTGACCCCCTCGCTACGGCAGGGTCCGGCTTCCCAGTCCAGGGTCGGCGGGGTATTGGCCGAGGTGTTGACGATTACCTCCATGTTCTGAGTCGGCGCGCCGACGGCATCGGTGGAACCATCGCCGGCATGGAAGCGATAATTGAGGTTGCCGTCCCCGGTGCGGGTCAGGGCCAGGGATTTTGAGTAAAGCTTGCCGTCGCCATAGTCGTTGTCGCCGGGGCTGACCGAGCTCATGGAGTGTTTTTCGCCCGGCTCGTATATGCCGTTGTCGTTTTGATCTACCCAGACCTGGATCGTTGCGGGAGGCTCGTTGTCGAGGTCCGTGTACTTGACCCGGAATTCGAAGGAGGTGCCGCTGCCGCCCCGTTCCGGGTTGACGCCCGCACTTAAGTAGCCACTTTCACCGGTCCAGGAAAGTTGCGGAGCCTCATTCAGCAGCCACAGCGATGAGTCGGCCGTGGGTGCCCCGCCGGCCTCATTGATGCCGTCCGAGGCATGAAAGCGGTAACGCAGGGAATTGTCGCCGGCTTTGGCCAGCAGCACCGTTGCCGAGAAGATCCGGCCGTCGGTATGGTTATTATCCTGTCCGGCGACCGCTACCAGATCGATTCTCTCGCCGGCCTCGTCGTAGTCGCCATCATCGTTTCTGTCCACCCAGACCTGAATCACGACCGGCGCCGCATTGTTGGCATGGCTGTATTTTACCCGGAACCGGAAGGGGGCGGATTCGGAGCCATTGTCAGGGCTGACTCCGTCGTAGGCATAGCCGGTCTCGCCGGTCCAGGTCAGGGACGGGGCCTGGGCCACGTTCTGGAAGGGGGTCCGGTACTCGGGGGTCGTATTATTGTTGCCATGGCAGTGGGAGCAGAGGTTGGCCGAGGTCAGCCCGCGCCAGAGCGTGCCGGTACTGGCTGAAAGCGGCAGGTTCTGCGGGTCGGGCGGATCTGGTCTGGCGGTGTTCTTGTAGACGATGGCATCGTTGTTGTACCAGATCATCAGGCCCGGCTCACGACCGGTCAGTTTGCCGTCCCGCACCATGGCCAGGCGGGTGGAGCCGTGCACGTTGTGGCAAACCACGCAGGTCATGCGGCTGGTATTGCCGCCGTTCCAGTCGGCGGCAAAGGAGAGAGTATTCGATGAAAGATGGTATGCGTGCCGGTTGATCCCGTCGGTTTTCAGATTGGTGTTAGTGTCGGAGGAGTTGACATACGGTCCGGGTGAGTGGCAGCCGGCGCACAAACGGTAGCTGTCCGCAGTGTTGGAAACGTTTTGCGGCCACGGCACCAACATCGGTTCCTGGCCTCCGACCAGACTGAGGCGATAGCCCTGGCGATAGGCACTCGGTTTGGTACTGGAACTGCCGCCGTCGTCAAAGGTTCTCGCATTGCCGTCTATGTGCCTTGATGAAAAATCATGGCAACCGGCGCATTCCACCCCGGCGCCGGCGGTGACGCCTCCACTGGCCGGGTAATAGCTGCTGGCCGGCAAGCCGTGGCCGGTCTTGTAGTAACCCCAGCCGCTGCCATAGACGTATGAGCCGTCCTCGTCGCCGACGACATTCGGCGCGCTGACACCCTGGATTACCGACGGTTCCTCGTCATGGCACGAGGCGCACCACCTCTCCATGCCCGGTTTCAGGCTGTTGTCGGTATTGTAGATGCTGTTCTTCCAGTTGGTTTTGGCGCCGTAAGCCGCGTCGTTGACACCATCGTAGGCGCCTCCCGGGCTGTGGCAGATATCGCAGACATCGGTTTCGGCCAGGTTGAACTTCCCGTCGCCGTTGCTGTCCTTACCCGATTTGAAGAACGGAAAACTATTGGTGTCGTGGCAGGCGCCGCAGGCGACGCCGGGTCCCTTGGCGTTGCCGCCGTCGAGTTGGGTGTGGGTGGCGTGGCTCTTCCAGGTGCCCCTGCCCAGGCTGGTGCTGCCGGGATCGTATTCGTAACCGGCGCTGTGTCCGTGGCACCCTTCGCAGCCGTCACCACTTCCCCCGGAGCCGTGGGAGAAGGTGTTTTTGTGGTTGTGGCATTTCATGCAGACCGCCGCGTTGTCCTTGACGGCATGGTCGGCGGGGTAACCCTCCAGCGGGATCGCGTGGCAGGCCTGGCAGACCCCGGGCCTGGCCGGGTCGCTGCTGTTCCAGTTCCGGCGGCTGCCGGTGTACTGGTAGAAGGCTGGGCTGCTTGTTACCTTGCCGTGGCTGGTGGAGATGTTCATGAAGCGCCGGATCAGGTAGACGTTGGGGATGCTTCCGTCGGCGGTATCCACGTGCCCGGCGTGGCAGTCGGCGCACTGGATGTTCTGCCCCTTCTTGTCGTGGTTAGACTTGACGTGGCAGTTGGTGCAGATGTTCAGCTTCCCGGCGTCGGCTCCGCGCAGGTCGCTACGGAGCAGGTAACCGGCCGAAGGTGTCAGGCTGCTGGTGAAGCTGTCGAAAGTCTCGCTGCTTCCGTCGGTGTGGTGAACTCCGTGGCAGGTGCTGCACAGCACCGTGCCGTCGATCAGCTTCATCGCCGCGGTCGGGTTGGAGGGGTTGCCGCTGAGCGGCGGGTTCCTGAATTCGTCCGGTTTTCTGATGGCCAGCGAGGCCGGGTCGGTGAAGCCGACGTTGACCGGGTGGGTGCCTTTGGTATGGTCGGTAGTGTTCCGCTGGCGGTGGCAGTCCAGGCACATCTGGTCCCGGTCGTTGGCCATGCGCAGCAGCGGCTTCATCCTGGCAAGCTCGGCAGCGGGCAGAACCGGTTGATGGATACTGTGGCAACGGCTGCAATAGACCTCATTTGCCGCCGTACTTGCGTTGCAGTCCCAGGTCAGCGCGGGATTCTCGGGTGGCAGCGCACCGGCGCCGGGCACAGTGAAGTTGCCGGTCCAGTTGTGTGAACTCTGATAGCGGACCGGGGCGGGAGCGCCGGTCCAGGTATTGAACGGATTGGCGATGTCGGCCGTGGTGAATGCTTTCCCGTGACCGTAAGGGTCGCCAGGGTTATGGCAGTTGAGGCAGTTGACGCCTTTGATATCCAGGAAGAGATTGGTGTAGTGGCAGGTGAAGCAGGTATAGCCGTTCGAAAAATGTGGAGAGGCCTCCGCCCCGGCAGCGACCGCAAACAGTGACGTCTGCAGTGCTACCAGGACAATTCTGATGATAAATCCCTTCATGACTGCTCCCGATAGTTTATTAAGGCACGTATTCATCCGCGCCCATGTCATAGTCATCCACCCCGTCACCCTTGCCCGAAACGTCATATGGCCTGTCCTGCCCGTCGATATCCTTGTTCGGACTGGCAGGATAGTTACCGCCGGCGTCAATGCAGTAAGAGTCGGACTGGAGGTGGTAGTTGCCATGATTGCCCGCCGCTGTCGGAGCGTCCGCCGGGTTTCCGGGATCCACAAAGTTGGGAATCTCCGCCGCTCTGGTACCTTCGTTCAGGTTGCCGCCCAGGCTTTCATAGCCGTTCACATAGGCGGCGCTGCCTGGTATCTGGTTGATCAGGGTGTTGTACACATCCACGTTCTGCCATCCAGAGCTGTTGGCGAAGATCTGCTTGTAATTCGGCTGGGTTGCGGCATCGTTGCCATAGACGATGCTGTTTTTGATGGCCACCGTGCCGGCGTTGCGATAGATGCCGCCCCCCGCGTTGGCATAGTTACCGCTGATAGTGCAATAGAGGCAATCAACCGCAGGAGGGCCGGAAGTGCTGTTGGTCCATATCGCTCCTCCGTTCAACGCCGATTTGTTCCCAGTCAATACGACGTTTGCCAGGGTGGCTGTTCCCGTGTTGACGTAGAGACCACCGCCGTTGCCGGTTACCGAATTCCCCTGGAAGAGGGTGTCGGAAATGGTAAGGGTCGGGCTGCCGCTGTTGCTGAAGATTGCACCGCCATTGGAACCGGAGTTACTGTTGATGGTGCTGCCGCTTATGTTTATCTGGCTTCCGGTGATGATATACATCCCGCCGCCGTTTCCGGTGCTCTTATTGTTCTCGATGATGCAATCCTCGACGACGTGGATTCCGCTTCCGCCGTTGAAGCTTATGCCTGCGCCGGTTACGGCGGCAGCACTCGGGTTGTTGTCGGAGATGTTGCTGCGGTAAATCTTGAGAAACGAGGAAGATAGCGCCATGTTGATCCCACGGGTGCTGTTGTTCTGGATCAGGCTGTCCTCGATGGTCACCGTGCTGTTCAGATTCAGATACACGCCGGTGGGATTGGAGTAAATCTTGCTGTTTTTTACGGTGCTGCTGATTGCGCTGCCGCCATTGAAGTACACACCGTACGAACTTCCGCCGGATATGGAGAAACCGTCCACAACCACATTCGTGCTGCTTATGGCAACTGTGTTCGCACCACCGGATATGGTCGTGAGATCCCTGCCGCAGACCGCCTGGAGCGTGCGGTTGGGCTTGCTGCTGAAGCTGATGCCCCCTTCAGGATAGGTATAGGCCGTGAAATCGGCATTGGGATAGACCAGGATCGTTGAGGGATCGGTGGATGCGGTGATTGCGGACGCAATGGTGCTGTACCATCCAGCTCCTCCTGTTGGACGCACCTTGAATGTTGTATTCAGGACACTGACCGTGTGGCTGGAGGTTGGCGTGCCGGTGGCGGCATCGGCCCCGTCCGAAGCGGAGAAGGAGTAGTTCAGGTCTCCTGCAGCAGCAAGCGGAATGGTGCGGTAATAGGTCCGGCCGGTCTGGCACGATGCAGCGTCGTTGTCCGTAAGATCGTACGGTGTGCCGTTGACCGTGACCCGGACGTATGTCGGGCACTCGTTGTCAGCATCGCTGTAGGTTGCCCGGAACTCGAAATCACCGTTGATCGCACCAATGCGCGGCCTGACCCCCTCGGTGAGACAGCTGGCAGTTGTCCATGAAAGGAGAGGCGGATTGTTCGACGACACCAGCACCGTTACCACATGGTCGGAGGCTGGGTCGCCGGTGGCCGAAACCCCTGCGGGATCCTTGGCGACGAAGCGGTAATTGAGGTCGCCCGGAGTGCTGAGTGTGATACCTTTTGAATATATCTTCCCCGTGCTGTAGCTTCCACCAGCTTCAGGGTCAAGGGTGTAGTAGGTTCCGTTGATCAGAACCCTGACGCCATCGGCGTCGGGCGCCTCGTTATCCGTATCCGTGTACTTCACCCGGAAGTTGAAGCTCCAACCGTTTCCGCCGGTGTTGGGATCAACGCCATCAGTCAGATAGTTGCTCTCCCCTGTCCATGAAAGGGCTGGCGCGCTGTTGGTTACCGTGACTTGATTTTCGGATGCGGGTGCGCCGGCTGCGTCGCTGGCGGCATCCTTGAAATAGAAGCGGTAATTATAGGTATTGTCTCCCTGCTTGTAGAGCGGCATTGAAAGTGTGTAGATCTTGCCGTCGAAATATTTGGTGTCTCCGGCATCGAGCGCCGACATGTCGAACTTCTCGCCCGGATCGTAGATGCCGTTGTCGTTTATATCAACCCACACCTGGTACACACTCGGCGCGTCGTTGTTCCCGTCTGCATATTTCACCCGGAAGGTGAAGCTGCTGCCACCGTTTGCGGTGTCGGGATTCACTCCGTCGGACTCATACCCTGTGGTGCCTGCCCAGGAAAGGGTCGGCGCTATCTGGACATTCTGGAACGGTGTCCGAGATTCGGTGGTCAGCCATGTATTCCCGTGGCAATGGGAACAGAGGTTGCTGGAGCTGCCTCCGCTCCATACCGTACCTGAACTGGCTGTGAGCGGGAGACTGACCGGGGTGGGCTCAGTGTCGGGAGGGCTGCTGAAAGTGACCAGACCGGAGCTGTAATTCCAGTATTTCAATCCCGGCTCCCTGGCGATAAGTTTGCCGTCATTTATCATCGCCAGCCTGGTGGAACCGTGGACATTGTGGCAGGAGGTGCAGGTCATGCGGCTGTTGCACTGAGTCCAATCACTGCTGCACGCCGCAGTATTGCTCCAGTCGGCAGACACGCGTCTTCCTGTGCCGATGTTATTGAGGTGATATTCGTGCCGGTTCACGCCATCCGTCACCAGGTTTGTGCTCATGTTGCCTGAATCGACAAACGGGCCCGAGTTGTGGCAAATCACGCACATCCTGTGGTTGTTGGCACTGTTGGCCGTGGTGACCGGCGCGGGAACTAGCATCGGCTCGCGACCGGTGGCGCCGGTCCCCTCTCCGGCACCGACCAGCTTCAGCCGATAACCCTGGCGGTAATAGCTCGGATCTAGAGTTGTACTTTCACCGTCGTCATAGGTCCGGGCAAGCCCGTCGATATGGCTGGTTGAATAGTCATGGCAGCCGCTGCATTCAACTCCCCCCCCCGCGGTTATCCCGCCGCTGGCCGGGTATGTGGAGCTCGAAGGCAATCCATGACCAGTCTTGTAATAACCCCAGCCGGTGCCGAAGTCATAAGCCTCCGACTCTTTCCCCGCGACGTTGGGGGCCGTAATACCGGAGATTACCGAAGCGGATTCGTCATGACAGGATACACACCACTTTTCCTTTCCTCCCTTTAACAGACCGGAACTGTAGACTCCCAGGGTCCAGTTTGCCCGGGCGCCGTAGGTGGCGTTGCCGACTCCGTTGTATGTGCCGCCCGGGCTGTGGCAGGTGTCGCAGGAGGTCGTGCTTGCCAGGTTATTGCCATCCGCGAAATTGATCGTTCCGTTGCCGTGGCCTGCCTGTTCACCGGTGGCGGCGCCGCTTCCATGGCATGCGTCGCAGGTTGAACGGGGTCCGAAGGCTGACGAGAGATGGGTGAAATGTCCCTGTCCGGCAAGGGTGGCGGCGGTTACGGCGTGGCAGCCGCCGCAGGCTATGGTCGTGCCCCACTGGGCGCTGTTGTTGAAATGACAGCTTATGCTGCTGCATGAGCCTCCTGAGGCGTTGAATGTATATGTGAAAGAGGCTCCGTCACCGGAGTTTACGTTGTAAGCCTTGTTGACATGATTGGTGGTGCTGGTGATGGTGACGCCATCCGAGGTGGTATTGAAATGACATTTGTTGCATGTGATGGTGATGTGGGCCTTGTGGCTGTTGGCCTTGGGTTTGCCGGTGGTGTAGAGGGGAAAGGCCTTGCGGCTGTCGCTGTAGGACAGGTTTCCGTGGCAACCGTTGCACATCATCGTGCCGCTGCCCCAGGCGGGAGAGGTATTGACGGGAACGCTTGCCGTCGCCACCGATGTGCCGTTGGAATGGCAGTAAACGTTGGCGCATGAGCTGTAGCCGTCGCCCGGTTCCGGGGTGCCGTTGTAGGCGCCGCCGAATTTGGTTACAAAACTGACATCGACCTTGTGATTGATGTGCAGATCGGTCAGGGCGCTGGAGCTGAAGTGGCAGAGAGAGCAGGAAGGTGTGGCAAAAGCGGAACCGTAGTGGCAGATTCCGCATCTGGTTACGTTATCCGCGCCGAAATTATAGCCC
>MGZK01000168.1 GCA_001802125.1 Geobacteraceae bacterium GWC2_55_20 | reverse complement strand
ATGGCGGATCAGCTCGAAGCGGTGGTTGTCCATCAGGTGGATGATGTTGTCCTTGCTGCCGGTGAAGAGATTGTCCAGGCAGATAACGTCGTGCCCTTGGCCGAGCAGGCGTTCGCAGAGGTGAGACCCAACAAAACCGGCACCGCCGGTGACAAGAATACGCATTCTAATGTTCCTCCAGGGATTGATGTTATTGCATTTCTATTAGCGAATGATCCCCTATATTCATTTTTCGGGCAGAACTGAGCAGTTGGACGTTATCCCCTAGGATAGTGTTGGTGAGCACCATGTTTTGCACTACGGTATTGCTGTT
The DNA here is from genome assembly GCA_001802125.1 of Geobacteraceae bacterium GWC2_55_20. Lineage (GTDB taxonomy): Bacteria > Desulfobacterota > Desulfuromonadia > Geobacterales > Pseudopelobacteraceae > JACRCG01. The sequence goes on along the minus strand of MGZK01000168.1, from coordinate 32,273 downwards.
GATGATGCTGTCACGGATAACACTGCATTCCAGGACGCTTCCGGAGGCCACGGAAACATTAGGGCCGATCACGCTATCTCTAAGGGAAACACCACGCTCAATGTGTACCGGTTCAATGAAAACGCAATTGCAGGCATCTCCATGGATATGGTGGCGTCCCTTTAACAAATAGGCATTCGTTTCCAGAATAGTTTCCGGTTTGCCGCAGTCGAGCCAGGCATCTATTTCAGGAGCCTTCAGGCGGCAGCCATCGCTGACCATCCGCATGAACACAGCAGGCAGATAATACTCTCCTTTGACCATTTCTTCAGCATTAATTGCTGCTGTCAGGTATCCCATGAAATTTTTTCCGTCCTTAAGGTAGTACAGGCCGACCTGTGCCAGGCGTGAAATCGGAGTTTCAGGCTTTTCGACCATATTGACAATCAGGCCTTTGTCAACTACGTTGACTCCGAAGCGTTGATAATCCTCAACCTCTTTTGAATAAATCAGGGCGTCACAGTCGGTGGCCAGTACGGGTATTTTGGCAAGATCAGTATCGAAGATGGTGTCATTAAAGACTACCAGCAGATCGTCATTGTCGACAATATGCGAATCAGCAAGCCAGACAGCATGTGCCGGACCCTTGCGATCTTTCTGGATTATGTAGCAGCAAGCCAGGTCGGGGAAATTATTGTTCATGAAGTTTTTTATCTGTTCGCCATTTTCGTCGACTATAAAAATATATTCTTCGATCTGCAATGGGGCAAGCCGGGTGATGATATGCTCCAGGACTGTTTTACCGGCAACATGGACCAGGGATTTAGCTTTCGTATGAGTGTGGGGGCGCAGGCGCGTGCCTTTTCCGGCCACGGGCAGGATGACTTTCATTTTGAACTCTTTTCATAATTATGAGTGGGTGACAGTGTAACCGATATGCTAGACATGATCGCCTTTAATACCTTGACCGTTTCTCCCAAGCGGAATGTATGAGAATCCGGCTGCTTTCATGCGAGCAGGTTTATAAAGGTTGCGTCCGTCCACAACCGTAGGGGATCGCAGGGCCGTCTTGATACGGTCGAAGTCCGGATTGCGGTATTCGCTCCAGTCGGTGATGATCGCCAGTGCATCGGCGCCGTCCAGAATGTCATACTGGTTGTGGCTGTACTCGATCCGGTCTCCGAAGTACTTTTTAGCTTCCTGAATCGCTTCCGGATCGTGGGCGCGCACCTTGGCGCCGGCCTCCAGCAGCCGTTCGATAATTGTAAGCGAAGGTGCCTCGCGCATGTCGTCGGTACTGGGTTTGAACGACAGTCCCCAGCAGGCTACGATGCGACCGGTCAGCGGTTTCTCTTCGTCAGGCGAACTCAACACTTTGATCAGCTTATTGGCCAGCACCTCTTTCTGCAGTTCGTTTACTTCCTCTACAGCTTTCAGAAGCAAAAAGTCATAGCTGCATTCCTCGGCGGTTTTGATCAGCGCCTTGACATCTTTGGGGAAACAGGAACCGCCGTAGCCGGGGCCGGGAAAGAGGAAGTCATAACCGATGCGGGAGTCGGAGCCGATTCCCTCGCGTACGGCGGCCACGTCGGCACCCATCCGCTCGCACAGGCCGGCGATCTGGTTCATGAAGGAAATGCGGGTGGCCAGCATGGCGTTGGCGGCGTATTTGGTCATTTCGGCACTGCGGATGTCCATCACGATCATGAGGTTCTGCTTGCGCATAAACGGGTCATAGAGTTCCTTCATGATTTCGGACGTTCGCACATTATCGGTACCGATTACGACTCGGTCCGGTTTCATGAAGTCATCGATGGCCGCCCCTTCTTTCAGAAACTCAGGGTTGGAGACAACATCAAACTCCAGGCTGACGCAGCGTGTGACCAGTTCTTCCTGGACGGCGACACGAACTTTATCGGCCGTTCCGACCGGTACGGTTGATTTGTCAACGATGATTTTGAAGCCGTTCATGGCCTGGCCAATGCTGCGGGCCACGCCAAGAACATATTTAAGGTCTGCAGAACCATCTTCGCCGGGCGGGGTGCCGACGGCTATGAAGCAGACCAATGATGCCTGGACCGCCTCGGTCATTTCGGTGGTAAAGGAGAGGCGCCCCTCGGCCTGGTTGCGCAGCACCATCTCTTTCAGGCCCGGTTCGTAGATAGGTATGATACCCTGCTTGAGCCCTTCGATTTTAGCCTGGTCAACGTCCACGGCGATGACACTGTTGCCGCTTTCGGCAAAGCAGGCTGCTGCCACCAGACCGACGTAACCGGCGCCGAAGATACAAATTTTCATTCAATGCTCCATGGAATAAGTTAAGTGTATTTTAATGGATGGTCTGCCGTTTTCAAAAGCCAGTACTATAACTACCTGGGTGTTATGTTAATAAGCGATCCACGTTATTAAGAAACCATTGATAGGTTTTTGAAATACCGTCTTGAAGACTTGTTGAATGCTTCCATCCCAATGAATGTGCTCTTGAGATATCCTGAAGTTTGCGAGGCGTACCGTCTGGTTTTGTCGCGTCAAACTCCAAAGCACCTTTGAATCCGATAACAGTTTTTACCGTTTCAGCAAGCTCACGAATGGTAACGTCCTCTCCTGTGCCCAGGTTTACAAAACATGGTTTTGGGTAGCTTAACAGCTCATGGCGGATTTGTTCTTCCGACAATTGCATGATATACAGGCATCCGGCTGCCATGTCGTCAACGTAAAGCAGTTCGCGACGAGGTGTTCCGCTGCCCCAGACAACTACTTCTGGTGATCCGTTAATTTTAGCTTCATGGAACCGGCGGATCAGGGCCGGCAATACATGGCTGTTTTCCGGATGAAAATTATCGCCGGGACCATAAAGATTGGTTGGCATAACCGCGATAAACTGCGTGCCATACTGGCGGTTATATGATTCGCATAGCTTGATACCGGCAATCTTGGCAAGAGCATACGGTTCGTTGGTGGGTTCCAGCAGACCAGTTAACAAATGCTCTTCTTTCAATGGTTGCGGTGCCAATTTGGGATAAATGCAGGAAGAACCGAGAAAAAGGAGTCGCTTGACACCATGCTGATATGCCTGGTGAATCACATTGTTCTGGATTATCAGGTTTATGTAGATGAATTCAGCTGGGTAGGTGTTATTGGCATGTATGCCGCCTACCTTGGCAGCCGCAAGTAGAACAAATTCGGGTTTCTCTTTGGAAAAAAAATCGGCAACGGCCTGTTGATTGGTGAGGTCGAGATCGTCGATTTCCGGCAAAAGCAAATTGTTATAGCCACTTGTTTGCAATTGTCTTACAAGGGCAGAACCGACAAGGCCATGTGATCCGGCTATGAATATTTTTGAGTCAATGTTCATGATGTAGAATCCTTTATTCGTGGTAATCAAATGCTCTGTATCCATGTTTTTTAACAAGCTCATCACGCTCAGCCGTTTTTAAATCTTCGCGCACCATTTCGGAGACCAGTTCCTTAAAACTGATCTTTGGCGTCCAACCGAGCTTTTCCCTGGCTTTAGTTGGATCTCCAAGCAGAGTCTCAACTTCTGTAAGGCGGAAATAGCGCGGATCAACTTTGACTACGACTTTATCGTACTGGTCAATTCCAGTCTCATCGGTACCGGTCCCATGCCAAGTTATCCTGATTCCCAGTTCTTCTGCGGCTGCATTGACAAAATCTCGCACGCTGTGCTGGATACCGGTGGCAATAACCCAGTCATCCGGTTGATCCTGCTGCATCAATAGCCATTGCATTTCTACATAATCTTTGGCGTGCCCCCAATCTCGCAGGGAGTCGAGATTGCCAAGGTAAATACATTCCTGCAGTCCCAGTTTTATGCGTGTAAGAGCCCGGGTTATCTTGCGGGTGACGAAAGTTTCACCCCTGACTGGTGATTCGTGATTAAACAGAATACCGTTGCAGCCATAAATGCCATAGGCTTCCCGATAATTGACTGTGATCCAGTAGGCGTAAAGCTTTGCTACAGCATAGGGCGAGCGAGGGTAAAAAGGCGTGGTTTCCTTTTGTGGAATTTCCTGTACCAGACCGTACAGCTCAGATGTTGATGCCTGGTAAAAGCGAGTTTTCTTTTCCAGTCCGAGGATTCGAATCGCCTCAAGTATGCGCAAAGGCCCTATGGCATCGGCGTTGGCGGTGTATTCGGGCGTCTCAAAGGAAACCGCAACATGGGACTGAGCAGCCAGATTGTAAATTTCATCAGGTTGAACCGCCTGGATAATTCTGATCAGGTTAGTGGAATCGGTCATGTCACCATAGTGCAGAACCAATTTGCGACTTGTTTCATGTGGATCCTGATAGAGGTGGTCAATACGGTCGGTATTGAACAACGATGCCCTACGTTTGATGCCATGTACCTCATATCCTTTTTCCAGCAGCAGTTCGGCCAGATATGAACCGTCTTGGCCGGTAATGCCAGTTATAAGTGCTATTTTCATCTGATCTCCTCGTCTATTTTCTATGAATGTAAGCCCAAGCGATTTCTAACAATTTGTAGAAGCATCAGGATAACAAACCGTGGATTATGTTTCATATATCGCTTCCAAAGCCGTTTGGGTTCCATGCAAAATCTAAAAAACCATTCCAGCCCACATCTCTGTAAAAACTCAGGTGCTTGTTTAACCTTGCCCGAATGAAAATCAAACGCAGCACCAACCCCAACCATAACTGCTGGAATCCGACCCTTATGTGCAGCCATCCATTTTTCCTGTTTGGGGCAACCAATTCCGACAAACACGATACCTGCGCCGGATTCACAAATTTTACGTGTATATTCATCATCTTCATGGGTATCAAGAGAGCGAAAAGGGGGTGCAATACTGCAAACAATTGAAATGCTGGGAAAGGTGTTCTTAAGGAATTCTTCAAAGTTTGAAAGTGATTCTTCAGTCCCACCGTAAAGTGCGATTGGTACAGCTGACTGTGCAGCTTTTTCACAAATATGAAGTGTCAGGGTAGGGCCGTAGACGCGCTGCTGTTCATGGGCTCCCAGTAAACGCATGCTCCACACCAACGGCATGCCGTCTGGCGTTATCAGGTCAGCATTATTTACCACGTCTTGAAACGACTGGGTGTCGTATGCCTCCATAACCATATGAACATTGGCAACGCAAACATAGCTTGATTCGCGTTGAAGTGCCCATTTCACGATTACATCAGATGCACCGGCGTAGCTTGTACGACTTACCGTACTGCGTATGATTGAACATCTCGATTCAGACATTACACGAGCGATTGTTTATGGCAGTGGAATATATATTCATAAGCAATTTATAGTTTATATCCGCAGTATATTTGTTTGTATATGTATCGAATGCGTTTCTGCCCATCGCATCCAATTTATCAAGATTATGAACTGCCCATTCTACCTTTTCCTTGAGACTTGAAGAATCACCAGGGGAAAAATGTAATCCGTTAATGCCATCGGAAACAATTTCAGCCATACTGCCCAGTTTCGATACAACTACCGGCAAACCGCAAGCAAACGATTCTACCAAAACCATCGGAAAACCCTCGTACCATATCGAAGGCATTACAAGAAAAGCGGATGAGGCCATTTCCTCCCTTACTTCTGATGGTTTCAAGCTTCCCAGATATCTTACGTGAGTCCCTTGATTTTCCTCAACCAAAGTTCGAAGCGGCCCATCTCCTGCAATTTTTAATGTATAAGGGATATTTTTCCATGCTTCAAGTAAAGTTATAATTCCTTTTTCATCACTCAATCTTCCTACAAACAATGCCCCTTCGCGTTTAGCTTGTTGCCTGATTGGCTGTGACCCGGAAATGAAATTTGGCTTTACCCAAATACGACTGGCAGGAAAACCAGCTTTGATAAATACATCCTTCGAAAATGATGTTAGGGAAATGAAGGCATCGATTTTGGTTTGCCAGGTTTTTCTGTAATGGTGAAAAGAAATCATATGTGCCAGAGTCGCACTTGCGATAAAAGAATTTCTGTAGCATCGGTGCAATACTCCATAATATGGTGAATGATCAAGGCATTTTTCACAAACCTTGCCATTTCTCAACAAGTAAGCCCCGCAGCAGATAGTTCTATAATTGTGTAGTGTTTGTACTAGAGGAATATTCAGATCACAACAGGCATCATAGATTGATGGTGTCAGAAGCGGGAAAAAATTATGAACATGAACAATATCTGGACAATATGTACGAAGTTTCTCTTTAAAAAGAAGGCACGACTTGCTTGAATAGGCTGACGAAATTGCCGTTACAAACTTTGAGCGGAGACCTTTAATAGTATCATTGGATACGGAATAGAGCTCTACATCATGTCCAAAACGACGCAACAGTTCGATTTCTGAAGCAACAACGACATCCTCTCCACCAGAGAGTTGATAAAAATTATGAGCAAATAGAATTTTCATTACAGTTCTAAGTTAGCTTTTCTAGTTGTTTTTAAAAATACTGTTTATGCTATTCAAATCCCAAGCTACATTGCCCGGAACTGGGCTCATTTGTAGTAATGGTTTGATCGCAAGCCGTTTGTCTCTCGCCAAGTCTTGCGATTTAATCCATTTATTGTCCCTATCAACAACAGAGCGAAATTCGTATTCATGGCCTTGCTTTGCTTTGCCAAACCAGCGAGAGTTTTGTTTGCCACTAGAGTTTTCCCACCCGCTGATATTGTTATTAACATTTATTGAACCAGGCTTGATTTTATAAAAGCTCCATACCATCAATCCGACATTTGATCGGTTGCTTTTAGAACTGTATATAAGATTGTTTTCAATAGTTATATTGTCTCCTGAAACAACGCCAATACCAACTTGTCCTGCGCTATGCACCACATTATTACGGGCTACGATATGACTACCGCCACCATCTGCAAGCATGATTCCGCTACCGCTTTTTGATTTATCTTCTGAGCCATATAACAAATCACCATAAATATAATTGCCTTCTATTATGATGGGAGAGTCAACTTCTCCATGTGATTTGAAAATATTTATGACGTCTTCTGGATCGGATGTGCCCTTCCGGTTGATTGCAATATTATCCTTTATCAGGTTGTTTATTCCAGACACTTGATTGAATTGAACCATTTGACCGCGTGGTTTGGGGCCTTTGACATCAATAACCAGATTTCCGATGAAATGTATGCCCGTTGATTCAAGTGCATACATACCACTGGAGCAATTTATTATATAATTTCCCTGGATTAATACATTGTGTGACTTGTATACACTAATGCCAAGACCCTGTTTCGATGTGTTGGCACCATCAATCGATGAATTAATAATTGTAATATTGGTACTGTTTGAGATCAATACTGCTATCTTGTCAGCATTATAAAAGCGGCAGGCTTTTATGGTTATGTTATTGCAGTTTGAAATATTAAGCACGTAATCTTTACCCTGCTCATCAGTAAATTCTTCCAGTTCGATGATCCTGTTGCTTGCATTTTTCAACAACAGTGCGCCGTTCCTTTTTTTTAAATCTTTCGAAATCAAAATTTTATTGGAAGAGATGAATTTATCAATTTCTCCCTGCGATGCAAAAAATGATGTATCGACGATTGAAGGTGTGTTTATTGATTTGTGTTGGTTTTCACTTGATTCAGTAATAGTGGGAATGATTTGTAACGCCAATAATATTAAGAAGAATAGTTTCATGTATCTTTTCCTTTAATATGATTTCAGTGTTAAACAACATGGCTGTTTGCTAAACAAATCATATGAATTTCTAAAATTCAATAAGATGAAATCTACTTTGTTTCAACAGTTGCTGATGAGGAAATAATTGCCAACTACATACTTAACCATTAAGACGAAGACAAACATTTTGGGTAATGATTTTTTGGCTGAAATATGGCCACCATATGTGGTGGGTCGATACCTTTTGAAACACCGTTTCGATCGACTCACTATTTTGAAGACCCCCCACCTTCCGACGTATGCTTATTTCATCACCATCTATATAGGCCGTAATTGGCTTTATCAGTGATGACATTTAGGCTTTGGGTGTTTATGAAATCTTCAAAACTTGAATTCCAGTTCTGTGAACGGGGATGAAAAGCATTCCTGCTGAAGGCAGGTTCAAGCATCTTGGGGTTGTTCTTGTAGTATTATTTTGTCAGTCAATCCGGAAAATTGCTGTGCATTTAATTATTTGAAGCCCCGCTTTGTAGGCGGGGTAATTAACTCCCAGCTTGAGGTTTTATGCATTCTGAGCATAAAGCTGTATCATCACTTGACCAATAGTCATAGAATCTGGAATATGTAAATGTTAAATTTTACTCTCAATGCATTTAAGCAAATCACCCACATTCTTGAATGTCAACAATTCTTTCTGATTAAACCTAATGTTAAATTTGGCTTCGATTGCTACGATCAGATTAACGTGAGAAAGGGAGTCCCAACCATCGATATCATTTGCTGTTGACTCACGAGTGATAGAGATGTCATCGTCATCAAATACTTCACAGAATATTTCGTTCAATTTTTGCTGTAAATCCATGGTTAATCCTCCAGTGTGGATAAGTCTCCAGCATCCTGCCCCAGGTAGCGAGATTTAAGAACCCGCCGCATGATTTTGCCGCTCTTATTTTTTGGTATGCTTTCAATAATGATGATCTCTTGCGGTGTGGCTATGGATGAAGCTCTGTTGCTGACATGAAGCCTGACTTTAATTTCAAGCTCCTTTGACCAGTTGAACTGTTTATGAAGATGGACGAACGCAACAATTTTTTCGTACAGCAATTCGTCTGGGGCGCCGATTACCCCTGATTCTGCAATTTCTTCAATTTCAAGAAGTGCACTTTCAACCTCGAAGGGGCTTATTAAATGTCCGGCGGTATTAATGACATCGTCACTGCGTCCCTTAAACCAGTAATATCCATAATCATCACGAACCGCCGTGTCACCGGTATAGTAATATCCGTTCTTGATTTTGGAATTGTAGGCTGATTCATTGTTAAGATAGGTGACAAACATTGAGGGCCAGCCGATCTTAATACAGAGGTTACCTTGTTTATTATTGTCAAGTAATTCTCCATTATCGGCAATGATAGCAGGTTCAATACCGTCCATGGGTGTTCCCATTGAACCAGGCCTGATTTCAAGTCCTGGTCGGTTTGTGATCATGATGCCACCGGTTTCGGTCTGGAACCAGGTGTCGTAAATATCCTTGCCAAGCGTAGACCGTGCCCAGTTGATGACCTCGGGGTTGAGTGGTTCCCCGACGCTGAAGATGTGCGTAAGTGCACTCAGGTCATATTCCTTGTAAAGTTTTGCATCTTCTCGCATCAGCATGCGCAGTGCCGTAGGTGCTGAATACCAGATGGTAACCCCCTCATTTTGTAATAAGTCGAACCATAGTTTGGCATCATAGCCGCCACCATAATGAACCTGTGTAATTCCAAGACTCCAGGGGCCGATAATTCCGTAGGACGTTCCGGTTACCCAGCCCTGGTCGGCGGTACACCAGAAAATGTCGGCGTTGGACAAGTTCAGCACTTCTGCAGCAGTTCTACTTTGGTGCAGGATGCTGCGGTGGGCGTGTAAAACACCTTTCGGTTTACCGGTTGAACCTGAAGTGTAGTGCAGGACCGAGGGGGTATCCGCAGGTGTTATTGGGGTGACAAAATAGTCAGAAGCTTCACGCATAAGAGCCTGATAGCTAAGTATATAATCTGACTGGTGTTCATTAATGTCGGTAACGATAATGTATTTAAGTGAGGGCAAATGGTGACTAATTCGCTTGATTTTTGTGAGAAAACTCTTTTTGGTAACGATTCCTTTGGCTTTGGCATCACCCAATCTATCGAGTAAGGCATCGTCACCGAAGTTTGAAAATAGTGTGCCACAGATGACCTGAAGCTTCAAAGCGCCCAGAAAACTGAAGAACTGTTCGGGGGTCTTTGGTAAAAAGGTAAACAGAATCTCGCCAGCTTTAAATCCAAGAGACTGCAAAGCATTGGCGAATCGGTTCGATGCAAAATCAAGATCTCTGAAGTTATAGACTGTCTTCTCCTGATGGGAAGATATCCAGTGAAATGCCGGTTTGTCACTAAGTCCAAGTTCGCAAATTTGGTGGGTACAGATGTGGCCGATGTTGTATTGTTCATTAATTATCTTCATAATTTTACCTTTATGACATTTGTTGATAACTTTTCCAACATAAAACAGCATGACTATTAATAACTAATTGTCACTTAACTGCTTTGCTCTTCTAATAAACCGGTAGTTATGGAGCTTTTGGATATTAAATTAACTAAATAAAGTTCGAATTACCTAAATTCCTATAGGTAATCCCCCGGCTCTGCCGGGGGACTCCCAAAGTTTGACTTTTTCGGCAATAAAGCTTCATCCCAGCATTGCAGGTTCTGGGATTTTGACTTTAACCGATTGCGATCAGCCCCCTTTGAGGGGGCAGCAATCGTAAAACCCCCGGCTGTGCCGGGGGATACTTATTCAAGGCTAGAAGTTCTAATGCAGCGCCACTGACTTTAACATTTTAGTCAACTCTGCTGTGGCTATCCTTCTACCGTCCGAATTGAAGTGATATGCATCATTGAATAATTCAAGTCTATTTTCATACTGCTTCAGGGAAGTCATTAGGATAATGCCTGGGTCACTTTCGCTACGTTGCTTGAGGTATTTAATCAAAATCTCGAAATCGGCCCTGTTTTCCGGTGTCTGTATCATTTCAACTGTTGGAATATAGAGGAATACTATCTTTGTATTTCGTGCCCGGAGGTAATGAATTGCATCATCAATATAGGATAGACCTTTATATTCCGTTAGTTGACGTCCGATATCAGCAGACTTAATTTCAAGGTTCTTAGCTTCATTATAATTCGTTATGTCCAGCAATTTAAGTTTTTTGTCATATCGTTTGGCTGAATGCATATTTTCGCGCAGGGCAATGTTTATCAATGATGTATTGAAACGAAATGTCTTTATGAATTCTCTGAGTCGGAATGCCTCCCAAGAGGTTTCATTATGCTTTACAAAACTTCGTATGATATGATTGCCCAAGTAAGGATACAATAACTGATAATGATTGGCACTAATATTACCCTCCCCTCTAACACTTCCAAAATCAATGTTATAAACGACAACTTTTGGAGTCGTAGCACAAACCTCAAAGTAATGGCGCACTAACACTAGGATATCTTTGTAGGGAAAGCCGTGTAATGCATATTTTGCTACAGGAACACCCAATTCGTGTTCAATACTCTTCTCATCGATCCCTAGATCCATCCTAGAATTTCCAATGCAAACTATTTTGGCTTTTTTGGCGAAGCCGTAATAGTTATCCAATCCGGACTTTAGATACATTCCAATGGCATTATCGATAGCAACCGATAATATTGCAAAAATTACTATTTTTACCACAAGTCGTATCATTGGTGTTCCAGTCAAAATTTGAAATAGATAAATTGGCTGTCTGCTCTGACGTACAGACACAGCATCAAAAAGCATATTACGCAATAACATGTCCATCTAGCCAACAGTGGTTGTGAATAAAACGTCTGCGGTATTCTTGTGTAATGTTTTATGATTACAGAAATAACAATCACAAAAAGAGCGAGTGCCGTACGAACCAGTTCCAAGTTTCCTTCGACAAAAAACCATGCGCGTACATTCCCAATGCCGCTAAACATATGGATAATTGCATACCAAGCATCCGCGACACTGCCCATTCTGAAGAAAATCCAAGAAAAGCTCACCAGATTGAACGTAACTAACACTTGCCAGGCCCTAAGAACTTTGCTTTTATCCAGCTTAAACCATTTATGAAGCTTCTTCTGATACGGTCGGTAATATGTGGATGCTGCAAGGTAGACTCCATGCAGTACCCCCCAGAGAACAAACCCCCAGGTAGCTCCATGCCAAATACCTGAAATAAAGAAGGTGATCAGAAGGGCGAGTGCGCTTCCATGCTGCCCTAGATTGCGCCAGGACATCTGTAGCGGCTTGAAGATATAGTCAAGTATCCAGCGTGAAAAGGAGATGTGCCAACGGCGCCAGAAATCGGCTATTGATGGTGCCAGATAAGGACTATTGAAGTTCTCTGTCAGTGATAGTCCAAATAATCTTGCCGTTCCACGAGCCATGTCAGTATAACCCGAAAAATCGAAAAAAATCTGCATCGCATAAGCATAAGTAGCTAGAATAAAGGGCAAACCAACATAGGTATGAACGTCTCCGTAAACTGGGTTCACATAGAGTGAAAGTCGGTCCGCAACGATTGCTTTTTTAAAAAGTCCCCACGCAAAAAGGTGCATGCCGCTACGCATAGTGTCATAATTAAATACATATGGTTTCTTGAGTTGGGGGAGTAGATCTCCTGCACGTTCAATGGGGCCTTGAAGCAGCTTTGGGAAAAAAGCCATATATAGGGAGTAATGGCCGAAGTGCTGTTCCGGTGGGTGTATCTCCATATAAACGTCAACGATATAGGATACAGATTGAAAGATAAAATAAGAAATACCAATAGAGACAAGCAGACTCGAATATATATTGGCAAAACTTGAAGGCATAATGATGTGCAGATACTTAAAAATAACCAATATTAATATGCATCCTGTTACACCCGCCAGGAAAACCCACTTGCGTTTGGTTTCATCTGTTGTTCTTCCAAGCACCGAGCCACAATAAAAGCTGATTATTGTGATGAGAATCAATACTAGCAGTAGGTGAGGTGCATTAAGGCTTGCATAAAATCCATAACTAAACAAAAGTAAAACTAGCCAGCGATGTTGGTCTTTTGTTATGTAAAACACAATATATACAACAGGCAGGAAAAGAATATACAAAAGTGAGTTAAATATCATGCTGGTTATCCGGTGCTATCAGGTAGAGTAAAAACGAGAAAGATAATTCGCGCGTTAACTTGACAATTATAGATTGTTCCAGACCATGAGCCTTAACATTTCAGATTTAAAATATTATTATTGCTCACTCTGAACTTATAAATATACACCGCTCCCAAGCCCACCCCGAAAACCGTCCAAAACCAAATGCCGCCAACAGGTCCTTCCAGATATACGTCAAAAGAGGCATTAACTACAAATGCAGACCAATAGGCAAGCTGAAACAGAAAAAAGTTGGACCAGAGACGATGTCCATTCCTTTTGCTTGAACGATAGGAGGCGATGACCGAACCGGCCCATGCAAGTTGTAGGGCAATCCATATCATGAAACCCGGGACTCCTTCTCGTGCAAGAAATGTCATGTGCCCATTATGCGGACTTCGCAACGAGTCATCGTCTTCAAGTACCTGGAACCCATCATCATTTGCGAGATTGATTCCGAATCCCTTGCCTTGCCAAAAGTGTTCTCCAAAAAAAGTATAGTTCAAAATCTCGTTCCACCATAAGAGTCTCCATAATTTGGTGCCATCCAGAGACTCATCACTTGATGTAGTAAATGCACTAACAAGATTGTTTTTTAACTGGGTAAAGGATATTTCACGTCTTTCGGTTTTAATGCTTATTCCCGAGGCCCAAAATAAGAACAAAGACAGAATAATTATTTTAACCATTCTTTTAACTATTATGTTGTCACGATTAAATATAATCAACACACCAAACGAAGTCATAAATGTCAACATCCCTGCACGGGTAGAATACGCGCAGAGCATGATATTGAGTACAAGTAATACTGCATAGAATTTATTGAATCGTGCAAAGCCAGTTACAAAAAAAGCTGTAATACCGGAAAGATGAACCATGACATCAGGCGTCTTCATATAAAACAACTGCTTTTGTCCGGCTGATGGTAATTTTGATACTCCACCGTAAAAGAGTTGGACAATTAACCAGACTACAGGAGTAATTATTAAAAATATAAATACAAACTTAGAATACAATTCTATATAATACTCTAAAGTAGATGGTCTCTCATAAATTTTACAGAATAGTATGATTGCAAACAAACCATAGCCCCAAACCGCTGCATCTCTTAAAGCATCGACCTTATATCTTGTGATATAAGGAAGTGTACAACTGATTCCGACTAGAAAGAATGCAATAAAAACGTAATTGACTTTCAATTTTGTAATATTTTGGATTGCATTGGATTTTGCAATGGAATACAGACCTGCCAGAAGAGCCAACTCGCCAATATATAGTGGCGGAAAACCAATTTTAGCAAATGTCTTGCCAAAAATGGAGTAGCCCAACAAGATAATTGCAAGAAACAATAAATATCTATCTGACATTTTTTTAAAAATTACTCCATTTACGAAATACTGTCAGGAACAATAAATTCCTATAGGTAATCCCCCGGCTCTGCCGGGGGACTCCCAAAGTTTGACTTTTTCGGCAATAAAGCTTCATCCCAGCATTGCAGGTTCTGGGATTTTGACTTTAACCGATTGCGATCAGCCCCCTTTGAGGGGGCAGCAATCGTAAAACCCCCGGCTGTGCCGGGGGATACTTATTTTTCCAAGATAAATGTAACTTTAGTGGCATATTGTGATGTCTTTTATTAAGTAATGACAGATATGACTAAGACTCAATAATGCTATTAAACTTTTCTATTAGCCATTGGTGATTTATCTTCTCAACTGATGATACATTGTCACCTAATCCTGCCTCGGAAAAAAGATCACCTACCTTGCTCTGCTGTGCAATACCGTAGTCGATGCCTATAGTGGGGATTTTCTGGGCTAGCGCAAAGATGCTGGCATGAAATCTCATGGTAATGCATCCATCCATCCTTTGCAAAAATGTGATGACCTCATCAACATTAGGCTCATATTCCCAGATATGATAATCGATTTCAAGTGACAGCTTGTCTTTCAGTGCATATGCGACAGAAAGATCTGAAAAGCCGTATTGATCGGGGTTCATTGGGAAAAAAACGAAGCGGATAGTGTCGTGAAAATGTTTCATTGCCTGGCCCAATTCCGCAAGAAAGTTCTCTTCGATTGTTCGCATCTGTTGTGGTCGCAGGTGGCCTTTGGCGTAGCGCTGCCAAAGAGGGCGGAGGTTGATTCCCACGAGCTTTCGGGGGGTTTTGCATATATGTTGTAACATAGTCGGTAATGGGGGCTTGTGACCGATTTGCTTTGCGCGCATATCAAGATAATCAAAGGCCGGATCCCTGTCCAAACGGGCTGCCAGTCCCCATGCACTTGCAATATCAATACTGGCTTGTGTGCGCAATCTTATGGATGAAGCCATTTCCAGCAGTCTTCGTACGATGGCCATGCTGAGTTTTAGTCTGAATGGCCCAATGCCACATCCCTCTATGAGTATAGGAGTATTTAAGTTTGCTGCCTTGATAGCTGTGCTGAGATGACGGATAAGGACCCCTGGCAAATCCATTAATGGCCCGCCGGCAAAAACAAGGTATGTACATGTCGGCAGTACTTTTTCTATACTCTCATCTGTATACTCGATCACTTCGGTTGGAATGCAATCGCGCAACGATTCTGACCAGCGTCTGGTGCGGTCGGAGCGAAAGCTTGCCACTAACGCCTTTTCAATCTCAAAATCTTCGTGCAGTCGCATTAATACTCCACCAAGGATTGCAGCATCACCAACGTGTTCTCCTCCGTAACAACCAATGAGAAGTGCTGTTTTGACTAGGTTTGAGCTATGTTCTGTTATCGGTAGCGTTGGTTTGTTTCTTGAAAACCTGCGGCTGCTTGATAGCATGATTGGTCCATTTGTGAAAAAACTGGCGGCGATGCGGCATCGTTTTAAAAGACGTTCGGCTGGATGATTTGCTAACATGCCTTTGGCGAGCATGATCGGTGACCAAGCACCGGACTGATCGTGCAAGCAATTTGGACATGTTTCATTAATCATTTTGTCGCGTTGTTCACTAGTGCGTGGTGAAAAGTATAGTTCGTAAGGAGATTGTTTGAAAACGTTTCCCATAGGTGAGTCGCAGATAGAGCAGGTGTAGAGATCGCCGGATGAAGTGAGCATTACCCCTTCATGCTGGAAATAGCAAGGCGCCCGCCTTGTGCCGCCCTGTGTCAGCCTTCTGGCCAGATCGAGATACAGCAGCCTACGATTAGGTTGTTTGGTTTTTTTGAGGGTAGCCGGCGAGGAAATAAAATCGGCAAAAAACGATTTTTCATGGTCGGTCAGAGAAATGTCACGAATCTTTTCGTGATTGTTGAGACGCGAGATGGTTGTGGCAAGCCTGAAGACAACCTCCACCCCAAATTTTACAGCCAGATGTCGTATCCCCTCAACTCCGTATACGTTGGCTGACGAAACAGTGCATTGCAGTTGTGTCGGAATGTGAAGGCTAACGGCAATCTGTAGGGACTCTATTGCGTCATTATAGCTGCCATCACGCTGTCGTATCTCATCATGCACATTGGCTTGGCCGTCCAGTGATATATTCAAAGTAAATGTTACCCCCTTTTCAGAGCATGTCTGGACAATGGCGGGCAACAGTTGTCTCAACATGTCTGGACGAGTACCGTTTGTGGTAAGTGAGAGGGTACGCAGTGCAGGAACTGAATAGATAATAGAAGTGACAAGCTCGCTCAAGTCAGGTCGAAGAGTTGGTTCACCTCCGGAAATACCAACGTGCAGCAATTTGCTGAACAATTTGTCCGCAAGTATATTTGATAGCTCAGCTGGTGTGTATTGCCGTTGTGAATCTTGACTGCCGACATTGCACATTATGCAGCGACAGTTGCATGCTTCTGTTACAAGAAGGTTAAGAACCCTTGGGAAATCGGTCTGACGACGAAGTCTGGCGGGTTTGAGGAACCAGTCAGCGCAATATGACGTAATTTGGAGCAGCTTAGTTAATGGCATGAATATGAGGACTCCTATCGAAAACATAGTAACAGGACATGACTGTAGTCACAACCAGATAGGAAGTAACTATGGCGATAGATGTTCCGATGAGCTCCCAGCGGATCATCATCCAAACACCAATAGTCGTGCTGAAAAAACTGGCTGACAAATATGACCAAAAGATCTGATGTGGTTTATCATTGGCGCGGATAGAACTGCCGAGTACCGCAATGACTCCGGTCAGAAGCGGTAGCAGACCGAGTATCAGCAGGCTCTTGTTGTCCCGCAAAAAATGTGGACCATATAATGCCTGCATCAAAAAATCTCCGAACACAAATAACATGAACCAGTACAAAAGTGAAATCATCGTAAAGCTAGCTAACAGGTATCGGCTCCATTTTGCTTGTTGTAGTCGGTCTTTGCATTTCGCAAATACCGGTATGAGCTGTGTTGCAAGTGCAGTATTAAATTGCAGCACTGGGGTAAGCAGGTTGTTTTGGGCTTTCAGCAGAGCAACTAGTTCGATGTGTCCCCAGAACGGGAGAATCACGAAATAGAAGTTGGCTGGTATCCAGGTCAGCAGGCTTGATGGAAGTGCCCAGCGGCCATAGTGCAGATGAGCGGATAAGAACTCCCGATTGTAAGCAGACGAATTGAATATTTCCGACGACGAAAATAATCTGAATAATATTAAGCATGATGACAACAGTCCGCATATACCCATCAAAACAAATGCAGTAAGGGGCGACAGTTTACCGATGCTGAAGAGCAGATAACATCCCGACAGGGTAACACACAGGTTGATAACGCCAGCCATTACGGCGAGCTGCACCGTAAAATGGCAGTAACAAAGCCTTCTTGTCAGCCACGTGAGGAGAATAAATGGCTGTGCGATCAGAAGTCCAATTGCTGCCTGGACATATTGCTTTTGTCCCAGAGTGGTCAAAAGAGCAATTGCACATAAGATCATTACACTTGTTAATATGCTGAATATGGCATGACCGAAGATAAGGCTTGCTGCATAGTCTGTGATGCGGTGTTTGAATCTGTTGGAGCCATATACCAGTAATGGCTCGGTTATCAATGCCGTGTGAAATGTACCGATCAGTAGCAGTACTGAGAATGAAGCGGCAAACGAACCATAATCCTGTAAGCTAAGCCAGCGAGCAAGAAGAATGTTTACGATGAAATTTGATATCGCAAACACTCCTTGATCAAGAACTGCCCAAATGCCTTTGGAAAATAGATTCGCAAAGGATAGTCTTGATGAAGTGGCTCCAGTAGTCAATTCAAATACTGCTTTTAAGAAGATTGTTAAAGCGGTGTTTAAGGTTGGCAGGCATGGCGGAGATCATGTGCTGGGCGTACACAAAACACAGCGCAGCCAGAAATGCTGCAAAGGTTCCCCCCAAGATAGTGGTGGCAGGCCGAGGACTGATGTGCTTGTCCGGTACTGTTGCTGGTTGAATGAGCTGTACACCATCTACCTGTTTAGCCTCATTTATTTTGGTGATTTCATATTGCTTGGTCAGCAGTTCGACTATGGTCTCCTGAATTTTGAATTCACGCATTAGTCGGACGTAATCCTGACCCAATGCAGGTACTGCGCTGATTGAAGGCAGCGCTCCTCCATGTTTGGTGCCGGTTTCCATGCGAGCGATCTGGCTTTTGATGCCGGAAATGATGGCCCGCTGATTTTTCACTTCAATGCTTGATTCAGTAAAAGCACGTAACAACGCAGCCAGCTTAACCTCTTCGACAGCCAATTGTGCTGACAACTCCGCAATTCCTTGTATTGTTCCTTTTGTTTGTTCAGTTATGTCGAGAGTATTTGTTTGTGACTGAAACCGCTTGAGGTCATTTTCTGCTTTGGCCAGATCTCCCTTGGCTTTGGCCAGACGCTCTTCAAGAAAACTCCTGTTTTCAGATGCGCCGGATATATTCAGTCGAACGGAAAGTTTACCAAGTTCATCCACATAGGCATTTGCCATATCCGCCGCACGTTTAGGGTCTTTATCCTTAACAGTTATGCTGATAATGCCGTCTTTTTTTCCAGCATTTATATCGACTCTTTTATCAAGCTTACTATATGTTTCGAGTCTAGAGTCTTTATTATAGGCTTCAATAAGTTTAAATCGGTTGATTATTATATCTTTGACTGCTTCACTATTCAACATGCCGACGTACAGATCCGAGGCGGTTCCTTTGCCTAAAATGTCGCCGGCTAAACCCGCCATGCCTCCCATCTGACTCATCATAAGACCCATAATACCCTGGTCTTGCTTTGGAGGGAGTATGCGTGCAGTAGAGCTGAATTTCTTGGGTATTAGAAAATAAGTGCAAATTGATAGTAAAAGCCCTGCCAGAGTTATCAAAAATATAACACGAAGGCGCTTGAAAAATATTTCTGCGAAAGCAATCAGGTCAATTGAATCATTCCCATGTGGTTTGTCGTGCAGCTGCACTCCCAGTAAATCCATTAAAAACATCCCCCAAAAAGAAAAAGGGCATGCATGGAACATAATGCAAGCCCCTTATCACAAAATACGAATCAGTCTAGAACAATGCCACCCAAGCATAGTTGTTGGCAGAATCTTTTGCACACACTTCCATTTTATCCGCTACACCAGCTGCACTTTGCGTAAACCAGAGTGTGCCACGGACATCTGCAGCAACATTGGCATTAGCATTACTGCAATCCGGCTTGAGAGTTCCTGTCGGATCGGATTTCGTAGCGGTAGTATTAAGACGGACACCGCCGCCTACTTCCAAGCGTTGTTTGGGGTTGTTAGCATTTATGCCTATATTACCTTTAGACGTAATTCTCATGCGCTCATATTTATTGGCAGGAGCTACAGTACTGCCTGCTGTTTCAAACGTAAAATAGGTAGGTAATGAAGTGGATGTCCAATTACCTTCTGCTAAGACTTGAAATCCACCACCAGTCAGCACTGTAGCGCCATTTTTTGAGCCAAAAAGATGAAAACCAAGACGATCGTTTGCAGTTGGAAGCGTTGGAGCGGCAGCTGTGCCATTGTTATGTAAACCCATAAAAGCTCCACCACCAATCTTAGACGTAGCGATGGTTTGAATAAGAATACGGGCTATTCCTGGGACATCAACAAGTTCAAGGTTTGCCGTCGGATTGGATGTACCGAGTCCGATTCGTCCCGTATCAGTCACAACCATCTTGTCAATAGTTCCAGTTGCATCCTTCACAATCAACTTGTTTGCTGCCATGGCACCCATTGGTGCGCACACCAAAGCTACAGAAAGCACAATCGCCAATTTCTTAATAATTTGTTTCATGATTCATTCTCCTTTTTCGCTGGATTTGACCCAAAATCAATTTTGTTGTCGTTGATGGTAGTGTTACGTCGTTCCAGTTGCGGCTACTCTATAATGTTTTGTGATTAACTGCAATAATTAATATTGCTCTAAAGTCCGGTAATAGCACAGATACCGGGGGCGGGCTTGAAATTGCTGAATTCTCCTTTCTGTGCCTGGTTATAGTGGAAGTTATATACCCGTTTTAAACAAAATCAATGCTACTTGGAAAATCAGTTACATACGGGAAAATAATGTTTTAACCGCCGAGTAAGTCAAAGTCTTTTATGGGTAAACCAGAGTCTTAAACTCTTTTGTCGTTTCCGTTTTTCTCTGCGTGCATCGGCGTTCATCGGCGGTTCCATTGGTTTAAATCTTTTATTACCGCCGAGAAAGGCGGATGCACGCCGAGTAAATCAAAATCTATTATGGGTAAACCATAATCTTTAAAACGTTCTGTTTCTGATCTTTTCTGTGTGTTCGCTACAGAGCGCCTACTTTTGGCCGCGTTCATCTGCGGTTCCATGATTTAAAGCATTTTAGCCGTTTAACTGAGGCAAAGTTGTGAATGATACATAATTACAAAAAATACTCTCTAACATACCAAACTGTTGTTACATCGACGTTTCAAAATGGAAAACTGTCGGTTAAATTTTTTACACCGGGTAATACTCCTGCTTTTCCAGGATATTATTCCCCACCGATTTTTTCCGTTAATACTCTTTTTTAAAATACCGCAAGTTTTTCAACTATCAAGGAGCCTTGTTGGACTGTTAATGACCCTGACAGGGTGGTGATACCGGTGCTGGCTAATGTGAAATCCGTGTAGCCACCTTTGAGAGTCAGAGTGGTATTAGTTCTGTTCATGACCAGATTTTCCTGCAGTATGTCGGCGCGGGCCAATATGCTTGCTCCGCTTGCAGCGATGTTGATCGCTTCCTGAAGTGTGCAGTATTGGGGAGTTGTCTGGCCGCTTATCGCTGCTGCCATCAAATTTATTAGTGCCGTGGCGCCGGATGTGTTGGCCGGGTTATATGAACTGAAGCTGCAGACGTTCGAGTTGATCGTTCCTCCGGGGCAACTCCAGCCGGAAAAGCAGGATCCGTTGCTGATCGCAGCTGTCAATGTTACCGGTGTCGCAATCGTGAACGGATAGCGACAGGTGCCGCTGCTGCATGAAATACCCGTTGGCGTGCTGGTAACGGTTCCCGTGCCGCTTCCACCTACGGTAACGTCAAGCGGGAAGCCGTTGATTATGGACACAGAACCGCTGTTCAGCACGTATTCCGTTTTGAGAAGTATGTTGTCCGATGTGACCGTCATCGGATCAAAAATTGGCGGATAGGTGGCTGTGTCAATGGTGAATGCCGGGAACACTCCTGCCGAAAATCCGTATTTCAAGTTGAAGAGAGGGCTGGTTCCCGAGGAAAACGGAGTGGTTGTACCCCCAATGATTCTCACATAATCAGTAACAATTACAGGATCGGGGAGCGTCGCAAATAATTCCATTGTTGCAGCTTCATTGATGTTAGTCGCTGAAAATATTGTAGCTAGTGGTGAATTATTGATTTGAAACTGGAGACCGCTAATATCAGTAAAAAGTTCCGAAGGCGAGGGAGTCAGGTACACGTCAACACAGGCCCAGTTGGTTGCCGATGGATCGGGGGTAGTGCATGTGGTGCTGGCCAAGGATGCGGATGCCGAACCCATAATTCCCAGCATTGCGAAAAAACCGCCGATTATTTTTCTATTTTGTCTGAACATTTTTTCACCAAGCTCTCCCGGATATTTAGGCGTTTAATGATTATGTAAAAAAAACTTACATATAACCGCCTGAAAAATCATTCTAAAGAACTTTTTTGAAAATAGCAAAACAGAATTAATTGCGAAATATCAACAAATTAAAGCGTGTGATCCGTAGTCACGTTTAATTGTCTATATAGTTACTAGCAAATAGCGTACCGATTGGGGTGGGGTGTCGTGGGCCTTTCTCAAAAGCAAAAAACATTTAAAAGGCAGTTAACCGCCGAGAATCCCTTCTCCCTGAGGGAGAAGGTGGCCGAAGGCCGGATGAGGGGGGACAACAGTGGCATATATTGCAACATTCCCCCTCACCCTGGCCCTCTCCCTCAGGGAGAGGGGACTGCTTCTCAGCCTTTGTGGCGGATTAGAACGAATCAGGAAGTTTGATTCTTTATATTCGTTCTACCGCAATCCCAGGAACACGGTTCCGGCGCTGATCGCTATCTGCGAGATGATGGTGGTGATATCCTTCAGGTTTCTCATCCAGGCGGTCTTCTCGAACTTCTGCGGCACTATGATGGCATCGCCGGAATCAATTTGTTCGTTCAGGAAACCTCCCCCCACCAGTGATCCCAGCGATGAGTACTGTTGGCGGCTGAAGACCGAACCGTCGGCTCTGATCACATACATTTCATCGTCATTGCTTTCATGGGTGATGCCGCCCGCCAGGTCCAGGTAGTCGCCCACGCTATTTCCCGCGGTAAATACGAAGTTGGTCGGATTCGTGACCCTTCCCAGCACGGAAACCGAATTGGTGCGCTGGGGAACTTCAAGCGTGTCTCCCCCCAGGACTTCTATGTCGTAGGGAGATCCGGAGAATGTTTCCGGTTGGGATAGTTGTATAACCATCCTTCCTTCGGCCTTGGCGGACTTTAGCATTTGCAGGCTGCGCCGGACACCTTCGATGGAAGCCTTGGTGGCGGCCAGTTCTTCAGCGGAAGACGCTGTGGAGGCCAGTTCACTCATTTTGCTGTTGATATCCATTTCGGCCGAGGCAACGAACTCGTCCATGCGTTTTTGCTGCAGTTCACGCACCGATGACCTGGTGAATTTCGCGCCTTTCAGGTGCGCTTTCGGGCTGAATCCGCCCGCCCGGTGGATCACCGAGCTGAGTTTTTCCCCCTTGAAAATAGGGTAGGCGCCGGGGAAGACAAATTCTCCCTTGAGGGTTATGTAACGCTCGTTTTCATCGGCCCAGTTGGGAATTTTGCGGACGGTCAGCTCATCATGAGGTTCCAGGGGGATGTTGTGTTGCGGATTTCCCTTGAGCGCTTCCGCCAGGTTGATCGAAATCGGATAACTGCTGACCGATGAGGCCGAAAGTTTGAGCCTGGTTAACTCGGCATCATTTAAATAGGCGGTAAGTTTGGGGTTTCCTGCGAAGATCAGCAGGTCACGGACGCGCATGTTGGTGAAATAGCGGTATTCGCCCGGTTTCTGGATATCTCCGCTGATCCTGACGCGCGGCATCTCTTCCATCTCCCAGCGTGAAAAGATGCGGACTATGTCAAACTCCTCCAATTCGAGGTTGCATTCCGGATCTTTTGCCATGGCGCGGCTGACATTGAAGAAGATCAGTTCCGGGTGGAAGTCGGGCGGCATCAGTCGGATTATCTGCCCCGCTTCCGTGTGGTATTCCGGCAGCAGGTTGTCCTGGCCCAGCAGTTGCTCAATGCGCATGCCGGGCTGAAGCGCGTAGTCGCCAGGCCGGAGAACATATCCTTCCAGGCGCACGTAGCCGCGGAGCGTGCCGTCGATCGGAAAAATCTTCACCAGATCCATATCCTTGATGGCGATGGAGGCGGTGAGCTGGTCCAGCGCCTTGCCGCTTTTGGTGGGGTCGAGATTGATGTCGGTGATGATTTTCTTGTCGTTGGCTTCTACTCTTGATATCTGCATGCGCTGCAGATAGCCGGTCGGCACGATGCCGTTGGCCAGTTCCAGCAGCTCTTTCAGGTTGTTCTCTTCTTTCAGCTCATAAATAGCAGGACGGCGCACGTTGCCGGCAATACCGGCAACCGGGCCGACCGGAGGGACGAAGATTGTGTCGCCCGGCTGCAGGCGTATGTCGCGGCTTTTGTCACCTTTCAGGAAAAACGAGTACAGGTCCACCGAATCAACCTGTTTGCCGTCCCTGACAATCGAGATCGAGCGCAGACTGCCGTTGGTGGTCGGACCGCCAGCTGCCGATAGGGCGTTTATCAGGGTTGATAGTGACGAGATGGAGTAATCGCCGGGCGACTTTACATCGCCGACCACGTAGACCTTGATCATGCGCAGTTTGCCCATGGTGACATTCAGGTTGAAATCGCGGAAGACTTTAGCCAGATGTCCGGTCAGCAGTTTGGGGAGCTGGCCGAAGGTTGTTCCGGCTACTTTTACCGATCCGACCTTTGGCAGTACCAGTTCGCCGCTGCGGTTTACCTCCAGCTCATAGGAACCTTCCAGGCTTCCCCATACGGTCATGACGATGCGGTCACCGGCGCCAAGCTGGTAATCGGGTCCGACCGGAATATCGGTAAGCGCCGAAAAACCCTGCATATCGGGACGGAAAAAACTGTAGCCGAACTGTTTCAGGCTTTTGACCTTGAATTCCTGCGGGGTCGATTTGTCGGCGCCGCTGCCGGAGTCCAGCATGGAGCGCTCGGCGTTGGACATCTCCACAACTGCGCCTTGTGTGGGCGGAGGTTGGGGGGGCGCGCTCTGGGGTTGGGTTGCCTGAAGTGCCGGGTCGGCAACTCCCTGGATTGGTGCGGTAAGCTGGGAGGTTGCCGGCTGTGGCGGTTGCAGTGCCGATGTTGATTGTGCCGGTATTCCGGGCTGCATGGATAGCGGGCCTGTAGAGGGCGCCAACGGCGCGGTAATGCCGCCGGCTCCGGGCGCCGATGAAAGCTGTCCGGATGGCGCGCTCAATGTGGCCGGGGCGGAGGCGGAAAAGGAAGCAGCCGGGGCCGCGGACAGCGCGGCCGGCGCTCCGCCTTCGGCGTGGACCGGCTGGCTCAAGGTCAACTGGGCTACAAGCAGCATTGACAGCAGTGAAACAATACTCTTTAACTTCATGAGAACTCCTGTTGTGAATATATCATCAGTAATAAATATTTAACCGCCGAGAAAGGCGGCCAGAAGTAGGCGCTTCCAAGCGATGCACGCCGAGTAAGTCAAAGTCTTTTATGGGTAACCCAAAATCTTTTCATCATTTCTGTTTTTGGCCTTCTCTGCGTGTATCGGCGTTAATCGGCGGTTCCATGATTTAAAGCTTTTATTAACCGCCGAGAAAGGCTGGATGCACGCCGAGTAAGTCAAAGTCTTTTATGTGTAACCCAAAATCATTTCATCTTTTATGTTTTTGGCCTTCTCTGCGTGTATCGGCGTTAATCGGCGGTTCCATGATTTAAAGCTTTTGTTAACCGCCGAGAAAGGCTGGATGCACGCCGAGTAAGTCAAAATCTTTTATGGGTAGACCAGAATTTCACAATAGCTCCATATAGCAGAACAGCCGCTTTAAATAAAGACAAATTGCATGTGAGCGAGACCTGGTCAAGATCTGAAGGCTTGCAAATCAGTTGATTTTTTTGATCTAAACCGGTACAAGGGAAAACCGTTCAGCAAAATACGGTTTTATGGAAATCCGTGGAAAATATTCAATTCAAATGGAGGTTTAGGTATGAGTCTTATCAAATTGTACGATACAACTCTGAGGGATGGAACCCAGGCGGAGGACATCTCCTTTCTGCTGGAAGACAAAATCCGTATTGCACATAAACTGGATGAGCTCGGTATTCATTATATCGAGGGGGGCTGGCCCGGCAGCAACCCCAAGGATGTTGCTTTCTTCAAGGAAATCAAGAAGGAGAAACTTCAGCAGGCCAAAATCGCCGCCTTCGGCTCGACCCGCCGCGCCAAGGTGACACCTGACAAGGACAGCAACATCATTACCCTGGTGAAAGCCGAACCGGATGCGATCACTATTTTCGGCAAGACCTGGGACTTTCATGTACGTGAGGCCCTGCGCATCTCGCTGGAGGAGAACCTGGAGCTGATCTTCGATTCACTGGAATATCTGAAGAAAAATGCTCCGGAAGTGTTCTATGACGCAGAGCATTTCTTCGACGGTTACAAGGCCAATCCGGATTACGCAATCAAGACGCTTAAAGCTGCCGAGCAGGCCGGTGTGGACTGCATCATTCTGTGTGACACCAACGGCGGCAGCATGCCGTACGAAGTGTCCGAAATCATCAAGATTGTCAAAGAACATATCAAGACCCCGCTGGGCATACATACCCATAACGATTCCGAGTGCGCCGTGGCCAATTCACTGCATGCCGTGGATCAGGGCATCGTCCAGGTGCAGGGCACGATCAACGGTTTCGGCGAACGTTGCGGTAACGCCAATCTCTGCTCGATCATCCCGGCACTGAAAGCCAAGATGAAACACGACTGCATTTCCGACGAGCAGATGCGCCATCTGCGTGATCTCTCGCGCTTTGTCTACGAACTTGCCAATATCTCTCCCAACAAGCATCAGGCCTATGTCGGCAATTCGGCATTCGCCCACAAGGGGGGGGTGCATGTCAGCGCCATACAGCGCCACCCGGAGACATACGAACATATGCGTCCCGAATTGGTGGGTAACTGCACCCGCGTACTGATTTCGGACCTGTCCGGACGTTCCAATATTCTGGCCAAGGCCGAGGAGTTCAACATCAACCTGGACAGCAAGGATCCGGTTACACTTGAAATCCTGGATAACATCAAGGAAATGGAAAATCGCGGCTACCAGTTTGAAGGCGCCGAAGCTTCTTTTGAGCTGTTGATGAAAAAGGCGCTCGGATCTCACAAGAAGTTTTTTACGGTTTTGGGCTTTCGCGTTATTGACGAGAAACGCGGTGAAGAGCAGAAACCCATTGCGGAAGCGACTATCATGGTCAAGGTCGGCGGCAAGGTCGAGCATACCGCCGCAGAGGGAAATGGTCCGGTAAACGCACTTGACAATGCCATCCGCAAGGCGCTGGAAAAGTTTTATCCCAAGTTGAAAGAAGTCAAGCTGCTGGATTACAAAGTCCGCGTTTTGCCTGCCGGTCAGGGAACGGCCTCTTCAACCCGTGTTCTGATTGAATCCGGCGACAAGCATGCCCGTTGGGGTACGGTTGGTGTTTCCGATAATATTATCGATGCCTCCTACCAGGCTCTGATCGACAGTATCGATTACAAGCTGCACAAGTCGGAGGAATAGACCCGGAGCGAGTTTTATGCAACAGAGGATCATCATTGTTGTCCTTGCGATCCTGGTTGCCCTGCCGGTTATTGTTAAAAGCCGTGCGAACAGAAAAATATCTGTTCCCGCGGCTTTTTCCATTGTTTCGTCCGCCACTGTCATGGCCCGGATCAGCGGAGATGTCCGCCACAGCGGAGTTTACCGTGTTACAGCCAATTCGTTGACGCTGACCGCCATTGAAATGGCGGAGCCTGTCCGGCCAGTAAAGAGCTTTGCACCTGGCAGTTGCGGCAAGAGCATTGTCACCCATGGTGATCATTTGCATTTGGAACTCGGCAGTGACGGAACAGGAACAATTTCATGCGGATCTATGTCTGCAAAAGAACGAACACTTCTCGGAATTGCTCTTGATATCAATGCCATGAATGCAGCTGATTTTGAGCATTTACCGGGAATCGGTCCCGTCCTTGCAAGTCGAATCATGGAGTATCGTCAAAAAAATGGCGGTAAAATGCGCTGCGAAGAGCTGCAAGTCGTTGAGGGTATTGGTGAAAAGAAGTATAAAGAACTCGTAAAGTATTTCTAACCAGCAGATAATACTGATTGTATTGGCCTGATTAAGTGTCTGTATAAAATAGATGTGATGGCTGGCACATAAGATGCTTATTTCCCCGCATTGTTTGAAATAATAGCATCCGGGGAGGGCTATATGCATTGTCCACGCTGCAAAGGTCGCATGTTCACAGAAAAATTCTATGATTTCGTCCGCTCGTTCGATGCCTGGAAATGCACTTGTTGCGGAGAGATGATCGACTCGACCATTCTCTCAAACCGCACCAAGAACAACAATACCCAACTTGGATAAATTTCGCCTTGAATGGCGGCAGCACAGAGGGAACCTGTTTACGGGTTCCCTTTTTGTTTGACAGCGCACCGGCTTCAGGTTAAGGAACACGTTCGAAATATATATAATCAAATTGATTCGGGAGATCTTCATGACAAGGAATGACGGGCGTGAAGCCAGGGAACTGCGCCCTATTGCCATTACGCGTAGCTTTATCAAACATGCCGAAGGTTCCGTACTGATTGAATTTGGCGACACCAGGGTCATCTGTACCGCATCGGTAGAAGAGTCGGTTCCGCCGTTTCTGAGGGGCAAGGGCACCGGCTGGGTTACAGCCGAATACTCGATGCTGCCGCGTGCCACCCACACACGTTCGGCGCGCGAGGCCTCCAAGGGAAAGCAGAGCGGCCGCACGCTCGAGATCCAACGGCTGATCGGCCGTTCCTTGCGCGCCGTGGTCGATCTTGCCAGGCTGGGCGAGCGCTCGATACATATCGATTGCGATGTGATCCAGGCCGACGGTGGAACCCGCACCGCTTCCATAACCGGCGCCTACGTGGCCCTGGTGGATGCCTTGAATACACTGCGGAACAGGGGATTGCTGGCTGAGCTGCCGATCCGCGAAGCAGTTGCCGCGGTCAGCGTCGGAATTGTGGAAGGGGAGGCCTTGCTGGACCTTAATTATCCCGAGGATTCTTCCGCAGAAGTTGACATGAATTATGTGATGACCTCCAGCGACCGATTCGTAGAGGTTCAGGGTACCGCCGAGGCAGAACCGTTCACGATCGCCCAGATGGATCAAATGCGCGAGCTTGCCATGAGCGGCATTCGCAGGTTGTTCGATATTCAACGCGAGGTCCTGTCGCGATGATGCAGCTGGTGGTTGCCACACGCAATCGTGGCAAGATACGGGAGCTGGAAGCGATGCTTGGGGATCTGGTGGACGAGTTCCGCTGTACAGCCGACCTGGCGGATTTTCCGGACACTGTTGAGGATGGCTCTACTTTCGAGGAAAATGCCCTCAAAAAGGCACGCGAAGCATCAATGTTCACCGGGTTGCCGGCTCTGGCCGATGATTCGGGTCTTGTGGTGGACGCGCTTGGCGGACGTCCGGGTGTATTCTCGGCCCGCTTTGCCGGCGAAGGCGCCGGCGATGCCGCCAACAATCTGCGCCTGCTTGAGGAACTGCGGAGCGTCCCCGCAGAGGAGAGGCAGGCTGCTTTCGTTTGCGTGCTGGCTTTGGTGACTCCGGATGGTTTCGAAAAAACATTCACCGGCAGGGTAGGGGGGCGGATTCTGGAGACTCCCAGGGGGCATGGCGGCTTCGGTTACGACCCGCTGTTTCTGGTGGACGGATTTGACTGCAGCATGGCCGAGCTGGAACTGGAACGGAAGAACGGCATCAGCCATCGCGGACAGGCTTTTCGGCAGTTTCGGGAGTATCTAAAAAAGAGGAAGTCAACACATTGAAAAATCATGCAAAAATGGAACAGAAGGATTTTAAAAAAGCCAAGCCTGAGGCCGGCAGGTCTGACCGGGCGACCTTAAAGGAACGGCCTTTCACCCGGTTGGTTCGTAATTCAGTGCTGGAGTTGAAAATTGCGGCCCTGGATGAGGATGGTTACGGTACCGCCCGCAGCGAAGAGGGCATGACCCTGAAGGTTTCCGGCGCAATACCGGGCGATGTGGCCCTGGTCGGGATCGACCATGTTGCCGGCGGCAGCGCGTTCTGCCATGTGAAAAAACTGTTGCAGCCTTCGGCGCTGCGCAGTAAACGCCCCCCCTGCAGTGAAAGCGCTGAATGTTGCGGTTGTCCCCTGGTAGCGATGAAGTATGCCGAACAGAAAACATGGAAACGGGGCATGGTCCTTTCGGAACTGTCAAAATATCCTGATCTGGCGGGAATCACCGTTCATCCGATGCTTTCCCCGATCAACCTGATCCATTATCGCAGCACAGTCAAGCTGACCGTGGCCGGAAAGTTTTCCGATCCGTTTATCGGCATCTACCGCCGGGCCAGCCATGATGTCTATGATCTGGAACAGTGCCCGCTTCACCATCCGCTGATCAACAAGGTGGTTGATGCTGTCAGGAAGGGGATTAGCAAGTGCAAGGTGCCGGTCTATAATCCGCAGAGCAAGATGGGGCTTTTGCGTTACCTGGTGGTACGGGTGTCGGTAAGCGAGAAAAAGGCGATGGTGGTGTTTGTTACCTCCAAGCGCTCCTACAATGAAATTCATCACCTGAGCCGCTATGTGCAGGAACAGATCCCGGAAATCCAGGTGATGGCCCAGAATGTGAACAGCTCCGAAGGCAATGTCATCATGGGACAGAAAGATTATTTTCTGACTACCCAGCATCATCTGGTTGAGAAGATCGGCGATATATCCTTCAGAATTTCGCCGCGCTCATTTTTCCAGGTCAATAACAGCGGCGCGGAACTGATTTATTCGCAGGTTCGTGAGTGGGCCGCCTTGACCGGAGTCGAGACCGTGCTGGACATGTATTGTGGGATCGGCGGAATCGGCATGTTTCTGGCCGGACAGGCCGGGCAGGTGATCGGTGTGGAAGTGGTTGAGGAGGCTGTGGCGGATGCCGGATTGAACGCAAAAGCGAACAATATCCGTAACTGCCGGTTCGAGGCGGGTGACGCAGCCGAGCTTCTGGAGGAAATGTCCGAAGACAAACAGCGGGTTGACGTGGCTGTGCTTAACCCGCCGCGCAAGGGGTGTGAGCAGAAGGTGCTGGAGCGTGTCGCAGCGCTTGGTCCCAGAGCGATACTCTACGTTTCCTGCTCACCAGCCAGTCTGGCGCGCGACCTGGTGGTGCTGAAGGGACTCGGCTATGTCTGCCGAGAAATCCAGCCGGTAGACATGTTTCCTCAGACCGTGCATGTGGAGAACGTGGCCAGATTGGAAAAGTAATAAAATCAGCTTGACATACCACCCTCAACTTGCTATTACTTTGCAGCTTTTGATGCAGGCGCGTAGCTCAGGGGGAGAGCGCTACCTTGACACGGTAGAGGTCGGCGGTTCGAGACCGCCCGCGCCTACCATTAAAGCAGTGCTAGGCGGGCAGGATGCGGGCATCGATGTTTCGATGCCTTTTCTGTTTCTTTTAAAAAGGAATACACAATGTCTACCATCACAATAACGCTACCGGATAATTCAGCCCGTGAACTCCAGTCGGGAGCCACCGTGTATGACCTGGCCGCTTCCATTGGAGCGGGTTTGGCCAAGGCGGCCCTGGCCGGCAAGATCAACGGGCAGCTGGTCGATCTTTCATCGCTGTTGCCTGACGGCGCCCGCGTTGAAATAATTACCGAAAAGAGCCCCGAAGCCCTGGAAATAATCCGGCACTCGGCCTCGCACCTGATGGCCCAGGCTGTCAAGGAGCTTTTCCCGCAGGCCAAGGTTACGATCGGACCGGCAATCGAAACCGGTTTTTATTATGATTTCGACATGGAGAAGCCGTTCACTCCAGAAGATCTGGAGCGGATTGAAGCCAGGATGGCCGAGCTTGCCGCTGCCGACCAGAAAATCGTGCGCAGTGAGCTTTCCAGCGCCGACGCAGTCAGCATGTTTGAAGCGATGGGCGAATCCTACAAGGCCGAGTTGATCAACGATCTGGGCGCGGAGCGGGTTTCAGTCTATACCCAGGGGGGCTTTGCCGACCTCTGCCGCGGTCCACACCTGCCGTCCACATCGCGCATCAAGGCCTTCAAGCTGCTTTCCATAGCCGGAGCCTATTGGCGCGGCGATGAAAAGAACCGCATGCTGCAGCGTATTTACGGCACAGCTTTTATAGACAAGAAAGAGCTGGAAGCATACCTGAACCGTCTGGAAGAGGCCAAACGTCGCGACCACCGCAAGCTTGGCCGGGAGCTGGACCTGTTTTCATTCTCGGACGAAGTCGGGGCCGGTTTTCCGATCTGGCATCCTAAAGGCGCCATGTTGCGCACGGTTCTCGAGGATTTCGAGCGCAAGGAGCATCTGCGTCGCGATTACGATATAGTTGTCGGACCGCAGATTCTGAAGAGTGAGCTCTGGCAGCGCTCCGGTCATTACGAGAACTATCGCGAGAATATGTATTTCACCGAAGTTGATGAGCAGAGCTACGGCATCAAGCCGATGAACTGTCTCTCGCACATGATGATATACAAGTCCCAACTGCGCAGCTACCGCGATTTGCCCCTGCGTTTCTTCGAGCTGGGGACGGTGCATCGCCATGAGCGCGCCGGAGTGTTGCACGGCTTGATGCGGGTACGCTGTTTTACCCAGGATGACGCCCATATTCTCTGTACACCGGAGCAGCTTGACGCCGAGATCAAAGGCGTTATCTCTTTCGTGAAC
>MGZK01000167.1 GCA_001802125.1 Geobacteraceae bacterium GWC2_55_20 | reverse complement strand
TCGGCCATTGAATCCTCGTCTGCAAAGTATATCAGTCAGCGCTTGCCTCGCAAAGCTCCGGTTCCCCCAGTTCAAATTCTTCTTCCGTCATCCTGTGAAGTTCTACTGGAATGTATTCCTGATTAATGTCGTTGTTTATGGTTCTCATTTTTAATTCCCCCTTCCATTCTTTGAAACAATAGTAACAGGTTTGTGCCTTATTGAAAACAATTTTCAATAAGGCACATGGAGTCAGACAGGATTATTTCTATTCAGATTACCTGGAGCCGTGACAAGGCACAAATGCACAAGGCAGCCCTCCGGCTGCCTTGTGTCGTTAACCGCAACATGTGAATGCTGCTGTCAGAATCCGCACACCGACTGAACCTTGCCGACCTTTCTCTGCATTTTGCCGGAGATCAGCTCCATTTTCCCCTTGATACTTAACATCCTGTTCGAGATCAGAGAACCGATCATCCCTTTGGCCTTGCCGCTAACTTCGTGAAACATACCTCGTGCCACCCGTTTAGTGCTGGCTTTCATGACGAACCTCCCCGCCGCGCTCTGGGCGCGGACATCTTTCAGTCTCAATCAAAACTACCTGTCCGATGGTTTCAGTATAGCAGAATCCGCTCCGCGACAGTACAGAATAGCTGAAATCCGGAGTTAAGCCTGCAAGGATTTCAGGTATAGTCGTTCACATCCAGCACCGACCCTTTCATGGTCCCGGTGACACTGGCCACATAGGCCCTGGCGACCAGTGCGGCGGGCATCCCTTCCAGCAGTTTGTTGCCCATGGCCAACAGTGTTTCCTGAACCCAGACCGGGCTGACTATATTCACCCGTACACCGCGCTCCAGCTCCAGTTGCGCTGCGCGCACAAAACCTTCCAGCCCGGCATTGACCATGCTGACGGCGCTGCCGCCCGGCATCGGTTCCCGGGCCAATATGCCGCTGGTCAATGTGAACGAACCGTTGTCATTGATCTGCTTCCGGCCGATAGTGACCAGGTTGACCTGCCCCATCAGCTTGTTTCTGAAGCTGAACAGGAAGTCCTCATACTCCAGATCGTCCAGGGGGCCAAAACGGGCGCTCCCGGCGGCACAAACCACTGCGTCGAATGCACCGGCATCGTGATACATCGCCTCGACACTGCTCGGCTCGGAGATGTCAACCCGCAACATCCCCCCGCTGCGGCTGGCGGTGATCACTTCGTTATTCACAGCCAGCGCTTTTGCCACCTCGCGCCCGATCGTTCCGGTTCCGCCGATAAGTATAATACGCATAATCATCATCCTCCCTTCGTGCTTCCATTTTAGCACCGGACGATGAAAAAATGGCGCAAGAATGGGGGCATGGGCTGTGCGATACTGTTTCGGCCATGGTGCTGTAATGATGGTCAAATGCACAATGCTTGCAAGTCGGAGCGATTATTTTATACTAACCCTGGGAGAGGTTTAATACTGTCGAAGGAGACTCACATGTCCTTCAACCCTGTGCTTATTGTTGCAAAAGTCGAAAAGCCGGAGTGGTACAAACAGACCGCACGGTACGCTCAATCAGAATTCGGGACCGCCATTCGTCAGCTTCTGACGACTCTCATTCCATACCTGCTGCTGCTGTCTCTGATGGTCCTGACAATTCGTATCGGTTATCCCTACTGGGTCACGCTTGTGCTGGCAGTGGCTGCCACCGCACTGTTCGCCCGCCTGTTCATCTTCTTCCACGACTGCACCCACGGATCATTCCTTCCGTCGCCACGCTGGAACAGGAACATCGGCTATCTGTGCGGCATCCTGACCTTCACCGCATTTCACGACTGGCGCCGCAGCCATGCCGGGCATCATATCAGCTCCGGCGACCTTGACCGGCGCGGCATGGGGGACATAACCACCATGACCGTGGAGGAATACCTGGCTGCCGCGCCGATGAAGCGACTGGCCTACCGGTTGTACCGGCATCCCGTGATCATGCTGGGCATCGGTCCGCTCTACTATTTCCTGCTGCGCAACAGATACCCGTCACCCGGAGCGAAAAGGATCGATTTCATCAGCGTGATCGCCACCAACCTGGCTATTGCCGCCATTGCCGTGGCTGCCAGTGCCACGATCGGATTCAAAACCTATTTCCTGGTCCAGATGCCGGTGCTGATTATGGCGGCGACGCTCGGCGTCTGGCTGTTCTACAACCAGCACCAGTTCGAAGGGGTTTACTGGGCGCGCCACAACCAGTGGGATCCGTGGCGGGCCGCCATGGAAGGCGCCTCCTACTACCGGCTGCCGAAGCTGCTGCAGTGGGTGACCGGCAACATCGGTTTACATCACGTCCACCACGTCCGCCCCGGCATACCCAACTACCGGCTGCAGGAGTGCCATGATGCCATCCCGCAGCTGCAGGCAGTCAGGCCGCTGACCCTGCGCAAGAGCCTGGGAGCCCTGCGCCTGAACCTGTATGATGAAGAGCGGCAACAAATGGTAAGCTTCCGGTCGCTGAAAACTGGCAGGAATAATGATGTCCGGTCATACCCGCGGTAATTCAATTAATCCCAAAAACGGCTTTTGGGTCCCTATAGACACGAAATATCGATTCCGGCCATGTTATTCCGGGTCGCTGCCCACGACTCCACTCTGCGCTTCCTATATTTACGCAACCGGCCTAGAATCAACTTGTGGGCCATCAATCAACGGAAATCAACTGAGGTAAAGAGATGATGGACAAACGGGAATGCTGTTCTGACAAAAACGATGCCGACCCGGCCTGCAGAGCATGCGGCATTAGCGCGCCTCTGGCATACTGGTGCGAAACCTGCCAGCGCCAGGTGGCGGAAAAACGTTGTCCCGGCTGCGGGCTGAAGACCGTCAGAGTCCGCCGGCACGCATAAAGGAAAAGCGGTGTATTGGAGCAAAGGCAGCTGCGATTGAAGTCATGATGCCGCAACCCTGAGGGGGGAGGATTTATGATGGTTCAGATTTATTGCAGGTTTCTCGTTACGGCCCTGCTGATCCTTGCAACCACCAGCAGTTGCAGCAGCGTGGAATTGAGACCGGACAGCATCAAACTCCCGCCGGGCTTCAACATCTCCGTCTACGCCTCGGATGTGCCGGGCGCGCGTTCCATGACGATCGGCGCCAGGGGAACCCTGTTTGTCGGCAGCCGCGGTGAAGGCAAGGTCTACGCCGTTATCGACCGTAATGGCGACCACAAGGCCGATGAAGTGGTTACCATCGCCAGCGGGCTTAAATCACCCAATGGAGTGGCCTTCCTCAACGGCGCCCTCTACGTCGCGGAAATCAACCGCGTGATCCGCTTCGACAACATTGAGACGCGCCTGAAAAGCCCCCCCGTGCCGGTGACGATCAACAGCTCCTTTCCTGACAAAAGCCACCACGGCTGGAAGTTTATCCGCTTCGGCCCGGACGGCAGGCTCTATGTTCCGGTAGGAGCTCCCTGCAACGTCTGTGAAGAAAAGGATCCGCGCTTTGCCTCGATCATGAGGATGCTCCCGGATGGAAGCAAGCTGGAGATATTTGCCGGCGGGGTGCGAAACACGGTCGGATTCGACTGGCATCCCCAAACCGGGGAGCTGTGGTTCACCGATAACGGCCGCGACTGGCTGGGGGACAATCAACCGCCAGACGAACTGAACCGGGCTCCCACGGCCGGACTGCACTTCGGTTTTCCCTATCGGCACGGGCGGGACATCTCCGACCCCGAGTTCGGAAAGAGGGGTCGCAACAGGGACTTGGTTGCGCCGGAGATGGAGCTCGGCCCCCATGTAGCCTCGCTCGGCATGCGCTTTTATAGCGGCAGCATGTTTCCCCAAGAGTACCGCAACCAGATTTTCATCGCCGAGCATGGTTCATGGAACCGCTCCACACCCGATGGTTACCGGATCACCCTGGTGCGACTGAAAAACAGCCGCGCCGTATCCTATGAAACCTTCGCCAGCGGGTGGTTGCGGGACGGCGCTGCCCGGGGACGTCCTGTCGATGTGCAGGTCATGCCGGACGGGAGTCTGCTGGTTTCAGATGACAAGGCAGGCGCCATCTATCGCATCAGCTACCACAAATGATCGCGCCCCATCGGCAGGCTTTACGCACCAAACATTGACAAAAACACCGCAGCCGTGCCATAAATTGATTGCGTAAGGGAAAGCCGCTTCTGTCAGTCGAAGCGGTTTTTGTTATTTGCAGGATGACGACACGATCAAGAAACCGGAGTCAAGGCGTGGAAAACAGAAAACGAATACTGAGCAGAAACAAGGCCATAGCCACGGGACTGATGGTCGGCGCGGCCGTACTGTTTGTGGTTGCCCGTTCCCAGAAGGGGCATGGCGCCTGGGAGTGGCTGGCAGCTTTTGCGGAGGCGGCCATGGTCGGCGCCCTGGCGGACTGGTTTGCCGTTGTGGCAATGTTCCGCCACCCATTGGGGGTACCGATTCCACATACGGCCATCATTAAGAACAAGAAGAATGTGATTGCCGGGAATCTGGCCAACTTTATCCGTGACAAGTTTCTTGCCAGCGATACCTTGATCGCCAAGCTGCGGGAATACAATCCAGCCGAGCATCTGGCCGTTTACTTGATGTCGAAGGATAACGCCGCCGGCCTGGCCAAAGGACTGACCCGTGTAATTGCCGATTCCCTGGATTTTATCGATGATGAGCGCGTGCAGCAGCTTTTGAGAGCCGCGCTGAGCAACCGCATTGAGAACTTCGACCTATCCTCTTCCGCCGGAGCCATACTCGACACGCTCAGAAAAGACAATCGCCACCAGATCGTGCTTGATGACCTGCTGAACCGCCTTGCGGGATGGCTGGCAACCGCGGAAGCGCAGACCAGGCTGGCCAACTCCATTGACGACATGTGCAAGAAAGAATATCCGATCCTGAGCGCCTTCATTCCAAACCGGGACCAGTTTTCCCATGGAGCCGGTGAAAAGGTCGCCGGCAGGATCAACGCATTTATTCAGGAAGTTAACTCGGATCCAGCCCATGAGGTCAGGGGTAAGTTTGACACGGCCGTGACGACTCTGATTGCCGGCCTGAAATCCGACCCGCTGCTGCGCAGCAAGGTCGAGGCGATCAAGCTTGAGGTTGTGCATAACCAATCGATCGCCGATTATGCCTTAAACCTCGGCAATGATCTGAAGAGCTGGCTGACCTGCGACCTGCAGCGACCTGATTCGGAGGTGCAGGAGAAAATATCCGCAGCTGTTGCCGGTCTGGGAGAGACCCTGTCGCACAACCGGAAACTGAGAGAGTCTTTCAATGAGCACCTTGAAAAACTGGTGTTGCACTACGGGGATACGCTGCGAACCGCAATTGCCGGGCATATTTCCGGCACGGTGCAGCAGTGGGAAAGCGATGACTATACCGAGGAGATCGAACTGAGCATCGGTTCAGACCTGCAGTTTATCAGGATGAACGGCACCCTGGTCGGCGGCGTGATCGGCCTGCTGCTGCACGCAGTCGGGCTGCTGCTGGCCTAGCCCTCCTCCACTGGGAAACAACTGGGCCGTGCCTGCAAAACCCGGAAATGTTTGGTCAGCCATTTTCCTATTCTGCGCCCGCCATCAGGTCAGTATGATGCAAATCCGTATGGATGTTTTTTTCAAGCCACGGAATACTGGTAATTGTGAGTAACACTACCAGAAGAATCAGCAACGTTGTTGCCATGGAAAACACCTCCGTTCCTCTAATCAGCTTTAACATCGCTGATATGATTATCTTTTACTGAATTATATCACTTATATGATCAAGAAAACCACCGCTAGTTATCTACAGCGAAAAACCGGGTCCGGCACGGCGGGGATACCAACGCTCAATCCTCGGGATTTGCCTGTATCCGCATCTGTTCCAGCATGGATTTCAATTTCTGGCGGTAGGCC
The DNA here is from genome assembly GCA_001802125.1 of Geobacteraceae bacterium GWC2_55_20. Classification (GTDB taxonomy): domain Bacteria; phylum Desulfobacterota; class Desulfuromonadia; order Geobacterales; family Pseudopelobacteraceae; genus JACRCG01. The sequence goes on along the minus strand of MGZK01000167.1, from coordinate 4,728 downwards.
GTGACGCTGATCTGGGCGGTGGTGTATTGCAGCAAGGCGTCCAGATAACGGAGGGAGGGGGATGATGCGGATTTCGATCCGAAATCGGCATAGATGAAGGCAACGACGGTGTTGGCGCGTATCAGGGGGAAGAGCAGCACCTCCGGGCTGTCCAGCCGGCCTATCAGCCGGTACAGCTGATGCGGCCAGGTCGAATCACTGTGGAAGCCGTAGTACATCTGCCCGGTTTTGATGACATCCTCGAATATCTGCTGATCGTCAAGCGGGACACGCAGGTTGGAAAGCAGCGTCAATCCCTCGCTTTTGTCACCGTTGATCCCGAAAGACTGTTCCGCCACCAGCTCCGATTCCGTCACCGTAAAGACAATGGCGCGTTCGAAGACATCGATCAGGTAGCCAAGGACGGCATCCGCTATCTCCGTACGTGTCTTGCAACCTCGCAGCCGGGTGATGCAGGTGAAAAAGCGCTGTTCGTCGCTGCTGCCGTACTCCGACAAAAGTGACCGCAGGAAATTTCCCAGACCGGAGCAGAAGGCCACCGCCTGCTGCACCGGCGACCCGCCCGCGCATTCTTTGCAGGGCTTGGGAATAATCGAGCGAATCCCGGAGCTGAGCGCCTGCAGGCCCAGGTTGTCCCAAAAGTGCGAACAGGCAACCAGCACGAGCGACGCCTGCGGATACCGCCGGATATCCCCGAAGACCCGTAGCGTGTCCTGCATCTCATCGTCATGGGGTACATCCAGCAGGATGACCAGATGCAGCGTCTGGCACAGGAGCAGCCTGATATTGATGGCCAGTGAGGCGATGGAATCCGACGAGAGCGAGTAAATCCGCTCCTGGTAACAGATCGATTTCACCATCGTCGATAACAGCTGCGATGGGGTGACTACTATCACCGCGATGTCCGGAGCAGCTGACTCCGTGCTGCCTTCGGGCGCCGGTCCCGACAGCAGCTCCAGCAGCTGCCGTTTCAGGTTTTTCGCCGCATGCGGAAACTCTTCGACGATCAGCTTCTTGAGCGCGCCCAGCTCACGGTAACTCTGATCACCGCTACGCTGGATCATGTTCCGCTGTTCCGCCAGCAACTGCTGCATCATTGTCGGAACGCCGTCCTGGTCGAGCCATGCCTCCGAGATAGCCGGCACGTTGTTTTCCGGCTGTTCAGCACCCAGGTCCAGGTTGGTGATGCCGGCAATGCTCAGGATCTCATCCATGGTGCCGTCACGCACCTTCTCGTCAAAGATGCGCAACGACTCCATCAGGATACCCTGGGAGTTCAACAGGATCCTCTGGGGAAATTTAGTCCTGGAAAAATGATACCTGTCGGCATTGCCGCTCTTGCCCATATCCAGCGAAAACTCCCCGCTTTTCCAGGTCAGCACTTCGACTATGGTCATTTCGATCAATGATTCCAGGCCGTTGTATGCCACGGTTTCATCAACCATGTTATGTTCGAGGAGGGTGATCACCAGCGGCTTGCGCTCATCGCCGGCATTTTTCTGGATCTCCAGCACCTGGGCCAGCTGCCCTTCGGTTATTGCTCCGGCGCTGACCAGCACCTGCCCGATCCGCACCCGGTTATTGAGGTAGTTGGCGCTGACCAGGTCTCCCTCGTGGAAAACCAGCTGGCTCTCCCCTTTTTTGCTGGATAGCCGCAACACCCCGGTTTTCTTGGTACCGTGCAAAAGCTGGATGATATCGATTATCGGAAAATTTTCCAGATCGCCGTTAAGTGACATTTGTCTCAATCTCCAGGAGGAATCCGAGTTCCTGATTTAATTTACTCTGGCAATACCCGCCTGTCAACGGAACAAGGTTGCATCAAAAGTCTGCTAATGCATTGCTCCGCGAAACGTAACATGCTATATTGCCGAGCGCCTGAACCACGGGGACACCCCCTGTGGTTTTTTTGTGAGCGCGGAATGAGAGAGATAAACAATGAATAATGAAACGATTTCATCGTCACACCCGAAAACCGTCACCCCGGCGGCATTCGAAACCCTCGGCCTGCGCGCCGAGCTGCTGAGCGCGGTTACCTCCCAGGGCTATACCACTCCGACCCCGATCCAGTCAGGGGCGATCCCGCTGATCTTCGAGGGGTGCGACCTGCTTGCCGGCGCCCAGACCGGCACCGGCAAAACGGCGGCCTTCGCGCTGCCGATCGTGCAGCGGCTGAGTGAAAAGATCCCCGTGGAGAAACGTCGCAAACCGCGCGCACTGGTGCTGGTGCCGACCCGTGAACTGGCGGCCCAGGTCAGCGAGCAGATGAACAACTATGCCAGGCGGTTGGCGCTGCGCTCCACGATGATTTACGGCGGGGTGATGATCCAGGCACAGATCGAGCGTCTGCATCGCGGCGTAGATATCGTGGTGGCGACGCCGGGGCGGCTGCTGGACCATGCCGAGCGGGGCACGATCGACCTCTCGCGGATCGAGGTGCTGGTGCTGGACGAAGCCGACCGCATGCTGGACCTGGGCTTTATCGACGACATCAAGAAGGTGGCCGAATATCTGCCCCCCAAGCGCCAGACCCTGCTCTTTTCGGCCACCTATTCCAAGAGCATCAAACAGCTGGCCGATCAGCTGTTGAACCACCCTCGCCGGATCGAGGTGGCGCGCAGCAATATCGCCGCCGACGCGGTGACCCAGGCGGTCTACGAGGTGGAACGGAGCCGCAAGCGGGAGATGCTCGCGTTCCTGATCCGCAAGGGGGGCTGGAACCAGGTGCTGGTCTTTGCCCGCACCCGCTACGGCGCGGACAAGCTGACCGAAGAGCTGCTGCTGGACGGGATCAAGGCGGCCGCGATCCACAGTAACAAGAGCCAGTCGATCCGCACCCGCACCCTGGCGGAGTTCAAGCAGGGCGAATTCCGCGTACTGGTGGCAACCGACGTGGCAGCGCGCGGTCTGGACATCGAACGGCTGCCGCACGTGGTGAACTATGACCTGCCCCAGGTGCCAGAGGACTACGTACACCGCATCGGACGCACCGGCCGGGCCGGTGAGGACGGGGTGGCGCTGTCGCTGGTCAGCCCCGAGGAAAGGCCGCTATTGGCCGCGATCGAGAAGCTGCTGACCTACGCCGTACCGAAACGGACCCTGGCGGAATTTCCGGCCACTGCGGCCAGACGCAGCGCGCGGGTGCAGTCGATCAAGCAGGCCGATGCGCAGGCCAGGAGCAGGAAGTCCAAGGACAAGGCCGCGCAGCTTCCGGCGAAGAGAGCTGAACCCAGGCGGAAAAGTTCCGTGCAGGAACGGCCCGCCCCAAAAACCGGGCGCCGGGGAAGCAGGTCGTAACCGCCTTTGCACTCCCGGGCTCGGACAGAGCATTGTTTTCCGTTTGTCATCAACCCAATCCTGATACACGGGATGAGTGCATTAATGAAGTTGCTTTCTGCCTGAAACCAGCAGAAAATAATTTCATATTACAAACACCGGAAGAGTTATCCCATGATCCGCTCCATCCTGCTCACCATACTCTGCACTGCCGCACTGATGCCGGTTGCGGGCGCGCCGGCCACGGCAGCACAAAAGTGCCCGCCGACGCCCTGGGATGAGATCGGCCCCTTCTATCGGCCGGGCGCCCCGCTGCGCGACAGAATCGGAAAGGGCTATGTCATCTCCGGCACGGTCCGTTCCTCCAAGGACTGCCGGCCGCTGCCCGGCGCGCGCATCGAATTCTGGCAGGCCAACTCCTCCGGGAACTACGACGAAGCGCACCGGGCCACGGTGATTGCCGACCGCCAGGGGCGCTACCGCCTGGAAACCGACTTTCCGGCGCCCTACGGCCGGCGCCCGCCCCATATCCACATCCTGATCGACATGCGCGGCTACGCGGGCCTGATCAGCCAGCATTACCCCCAACCCAACCGGAAGCACTCCACCCTGGACCTGGTCCTCTCGCCGGAATAATCAACTTATAAACCTAGAAAAAGCAGTTTCACGCGACGAACGCACCAAAAGTAGGCGCATCCAGGCGACGACGCAACGTAAAATCAGGCAGTTAAACGATAATATCATTCACCAGATTGGTGAGGTCACAAATCTTCTTAAGTATTTGAATTTCGTCGCGTTCGTTGCGTCGTCGCCTAGAAGCGCCTACATTTGGTGCGTGAGTAAATGCCTTTTTTAGGATAAATTCTTTCGTGGCAATTTCCCGGCAAGATTTATCGGGGATAAGGGGGAGGATAGTGTCAGTGAACGGGTGGCAGTAGAGCGGCAAGCACCCTGGTACAATGGATGGTCACGAGTTGCTACAAAATCGGCCAGAGATAATCGCCATCAAACTTTACCCCCGCGTTAGTAAAATTACCGCACAAGACCTGAATGCTTGCCACAACAAATAACAGCAACGATATGACAAAGACCCAGAACCATATGCCGATCCGGCCTGTCACACTCCTGGTGCCGACGACATAGTCGCTTAGCGAGCATCTGTCCAAAAAGCTGCGCAACGTCTCTCCGGATGATTTCCTGCTTTTATAGGCGCTCCAGCTCATCGCCACCCATGAACCGACAAAGATGAGCAGCAGATACAGCTGGCATATTTCCCAACGTATGGATACATCAAATGACCTGAACATACGACCTTTTTAACCTGTCTTCTTCATTTGTAAGGAAATCAGCGCTAAACGTTTATACCAATATGCCGGCCATCAGACAGCTCTACATCCAGAGACAGTTTACCGCCAAGCGCCTCAATGTACCGTTTGAGAGAAGAGATTTTCA
>MGZK01000166.1 GCA_001802125.1 Geobacteraceae bacterium GWC2_55_20 | reverse complement strand
GACGGTCAGCATGACCACCAGCAGCAGCCGGGCAAAGAATTGTATCGGGATAAATTTTCGCATGGTTAATTAAATCAATACTGTCCAACTGATCCCGAATTGTCAAGGGCATATTCTATCGACGAAAAATCGGATATATATGGCATACAGTGATATTGTTATTTTTGGTGAAATCTGATACTTGCTTGCACGAATGTTGCAGTTGCGTCTATATAGGGAATACGGGAAATCATGTGATATGGAACTAGCACGCAGAAACAGCCGGCTGAATCCGGCCGCCGCTTTGATCTGGCTCTCGGCCCTGGCTGGGATGATACTGACGATCATGGAACTTTTGAAGATCTGTACCGATGCCTGCAGCGAGACCGCAGCCTTCACAATTTTCGGCATCAATTTCGGCTGGTTCGGACTGGCCTTCTTTTCCACCGTGCTGATCTCCCTGGCCGCACGAAAACGGCTCCCACTGGCGGGCCTTTTGCTGTCGCTGCTCTTTTTCGGGGCGGCCGGAGCTGAAATGAGGTTTATCTGGCTGCAGAAATATGTGATCGGAAAGTGGTGTCCCATCTGTCTGGCAATCGCCGCGGCAGTCTATCTCGGCAGCTCTGCGCTGCTTTATGAAACCATACGGAGAGAACCAATGAAAACCGGATTTAAAAAAATCGCAGTAATGATCGTCGCACTCGTCATCGGCACAATCACGGCTACCTTTGGCGTGGTCAAAGAGAGTCAGGCCGGGCTTGATCTGTTCCTCGGCAAGACCAAAAGCCCGGTCACGGTCTATTTCATCAGCGACTGGTTCTGTCCGGTCTGTCAGCAGATCGAACCCCGCATCGAGCAGATTCATGCCAGCATTGTAAACGATACCCGTATCACCTTTATCGACTACCCGATCCATGCCGAGACAAACAACTTCACCCCCTACAACCTGCAGTTTTTGGCCTTCGAGAAGGAAAACTACCCCAAACTGCGCAGCGCCCTGGCCTCGCTGGCCAAAAAGACCAAGACCCCGGCTCCAGAGCAGGTTCAGGCCGCGATTTCCCCTTACGGCGTCAAGCTGAGACAGGTGAACTATGCCGACATCCTCTACGGCCTGCAGACGAACCTGACCACCTATCGTGGATTCGGTGTGACCGCCACGCCCACCGTGGTAGTGGAAAACAGCAAGACAAAAAAGCACAAGCTGCTGGTCGGCGACAAGCAGATAACCCTGCAGGCCATCCGGGCCGCCATGGCCGAGACCGGCAAATAGTCGGAAAGCCATCCCACCTCTGCCATCTTCTAACACTCCTGTAGGGGCGCCCCTTGCGGGTGCCCAATCAGGGCGGGTGCAAGACCCGCCCCTACAGCGGTATTTAATGTAATCTTGATTGCGACTTGGAATTACTTGACCTGAATCAAACTCTTTTGCCCGCCCTGGTGTCACCCTCGACTGAGCCGTGTCGAATACTATCCAGGGAGTTGATTTTATGAGCAGCGTTATCCGTGGCAACTTGCAACTGAATCTCATTATACTTCTGATCCTGCTGCCGATGCCGGCGCTGGCCATTCCCGCAATTAGCTGCCACTGCTTCACCGACCGTTCCTATCAACCTTCCCGACCGGCTGCGGCCGACCCCTATTTTCTGGCCACGACCCAGAACTCATTTTTTGCCGTTGTGTTCAATGTCGAAAAGAAAAATATCGTGATCAAAAAGCAGCAGGGAACCTCTCCCGATGACCTCTGGATTGCCTACTGGGTCGCCTCCAGGTCTGGTAAGTCGCCCGAGGCCCTGCTCGGAAGCAGACAGGACAGAGAAAACTGGAATGAGGTCATCGCTCCGCTGCATCTACCCCCCAAGAGTCTGGGAACCCATTTCGCAAACGCGCTGAATATGAAGTTTTCAACCGCCAGTCTGGCGGAGGCGGTGGTTGACGAACTGTTTCTGCGATACCGGTTGCTGGGAGAAGCTGAATTGGCAGCAATCCGCCTGGCAGGAGCCTCCAGCCAGGAGCTTATTATCGCCAGGCTGATCGCCTCCAAAACCGGACGAAGCGTGAAGCAGGTCTATCTGGAGGTTAAAAAAGGGACCAGAACATGGGGAGCCCTGCTCCAGGGAGCGAAGATCGACCCGAAAGATATGCAGCGGGAGATTGCAGCAATGCTGAAATGAGAGGACAAAAAAATTCTCTTGACTGATAATTGAAACCTGCATACCATGTGAATACATATTCGCATGAGGTCACGATGTTAGAGAAAAAAAGTACACGCGTCCGCAAGGAAGAAATTGTCCGGGCCGCGCTTGAGGTTGTCGGCACAAGCGGAGTGCGGGCACTCACCATTTCAGCGATAGCCGGGTCCGCCGGGATGAGCGAGGCCAACATCTATCGCCATTTTGGAGGCAAGGAGCAGATCTTTGCCGCCCTGGCGGACTATATCGGCGACGCGGTAATGGGCAAGGCCGCCACCATCGCCGCCGGCAGCCGCAGTCCGCTGGAAAAGCTGGAGACCATTTATTTCTCCCACATCGCGATCATCGCCGAACACCCCGGTATTCCAAGATTCGTTTTCTCCGATGACATTCACCTCGGCCACAGGAATATTGCGGAAAAGCTGTCTCTGCGCATCGGAAATTATATCGAAACCATCACCGGCATCATCGCCGCCGGCATTGCCGAAGGCGAACTGAAACCGGAAGTGTCACCCAGGGAAACGGCGCTGAGCCTGCTGGGCATGATCCAGCTGACCGCTCTGCGCTGGACAATCGGTAACGCCTCCTTTGAATTGCGGTCGGAAGCCGAAAAGCTCTGGCGCAATTTCGTTACACTTGTAAGCTGATTTTTTTTGGCAATAATGTGAATATTTAATCGCATATTATTCAATTTAGCATATGTTTATGGGATCTCTATGAAACGGCCTGCCTTAATTTTACTTGTGCTCCTTATCACCATCCGTCCCCTGCATGCGGCGGCCCCACTGACACTGGACGAAGCGCTGGCGATTGCGCTGAAAAACCACCCTCAGATCATCGAAGCCAGGGAGAACCTGAACAGCGCCGAAGCCAGGCAGGGGCAGGCCCGGGCCAATTATTACCCACAGATAAACATTGCCGCCGACTGGAGCAGGGGTCAGAGCTACTTTGCAGCGCAGGAAAGCATAAAATTATCGCAAACCAACACGGCCGGTCTGTACCTGAGACAGACCATCTATGACTTCGGCCGCACCTCCGGCGCGGTTGACGCGGCCAGAGGCAATCGTGAAGCCGTCGATAAAGGCCTCGCCGTAACCCGGCAGGATTTGACCCTGCGTGTTAACAGCGCCTTTTATCTGCTTCTCGCGGCTGAAAAGCAGCTTGTTGCCGTCACTGAAACTGTCCGGGCCAGGGAACAGGTCTACCGGCAGGCGCAGGAATTTTTCAATCAGGGGATCAGGGCCAAGGTGGATGTGGCCAAGTCCGACGCGAATCTGTCCGCCGCAAGAACCTCATTGATCAGGGCTGAAAATAACCTGGAGATCGCCCGGCTTGAACTGGCCAACGCCATGGGAATGGCAACCCTTGGAGAACGTACCCCGGTTGAGCCGTCCCCGGCTTTACCATCTCTGCCGGAACGAGGCTCGTCCCTGCAAAATGCTCTGCGCAACCGCGCCGAACTGCAACAGTTTGCTGCCTTGAAGTCGGCTGCTTCCGGCAACCTGAAGTCGGCTAAAAGCAGCTACCTGCCAATTCTGTCCGGTGTTGCCAGCGTCGGCTATGCTGACCGGGACTTCCCCCCCGGCGGCAATGTCTGGGGTGTGGGGCTGAACCTGACCGTGCCGCTATTTTCGGGTTTCTCGTCAGTCGAGCAGGTTCGGGAAGCCAACGCAAATATCAACTCGATCGAAGCCAGGCAAAGCAACCTCAGGCTGCTGGTAGTCAAGGAAGTCGAGTCCGCCTGGCTTGGCGCAAACGAAGCAGTCGCCCGGATGGTTTCGACCGAAAAGGAAGTTGCTGCAGCCGATGAAAACAGGTCGCTGGCCGAAGGACGCTATCAGGAAGGGGTCGGCGGTATCATCGAAGTGACCGATGCTCAATCACAGGCCCTCGACGCACAAACGGCCCATATCCAGGCCAGATACGATTATTTCACCGCTCTGGCCCGTCTTGACCGGGCAATCGGCAAAAATTAAGAAGCAGGTATCAAGGAGTAACGCATGGACCTCATGAAAACCCTGGCTCGAAAGAAAATATATCTAATCTGGGCCGTTGCTCTGGTGGCAGTCGCCATCGCTCTCAAGATGACGCTGCTTGCCCCCCCTAAGGTCAAGGTCGTGAACGTTGAAAAGCGCGATCTCACCGCCCAGGTCTATGGTAACGGCACGGTTGAGGCCAAGGTGGTGGTCGGCGTTTCCAGCAAGATTACTGGCCGGATCGTGGAGCTGTCAGCCGATCAGGGTGACCGGGTGAAACGGGGCCAACTCCTCGCCCGGCTGGAAAATAACGACCTGCTCCAACAGCAGCTGCAGTCCGAAGCCGGCCTGAACCGGTCCGCCGCCAACTTGAATGTGGAACAGGCCAACCTGCGAAAGGCCAAGGCCAACCTGGCTCTGGCGGAAAAAAATGCGCAACGCTTCAAGACACTGGCCGACAAGAACCTGGTCTCCAGACTGGAGGCCGAACAGTATGACACCATCTGCAAGGTAGCCCGGGAAGAGCTGGCCCGGAGCCAGGCAGCAATTGAGGCTGTGCGAATGGAACAGCAATCGGGTCGGGCCGTGGTTGGTTTTGCCCGAAGCAAGGTGGCCGACACGCTCATCCATGCCCCCCGGGATGGTGTCATCATTACCCGTGATCTGGAAAAGGGCGCCACAACAACGCCCGGCCAGCCAATATTCACGCTGGCCGATCCGGCTACGATCTGGGTCAAGGCCAACGTGGACGAATCACAGCTGAAAGGGGTGGCGGTCGGCAAGAGCGCCGTCATCACGCTGCGCTCTTCACCGGGTGAACGATGGTCCGGCCGGGTGGCCCGACTTGGCCACCAGAGTGACCGGGTCACTGAAGAGCTGCAGGTGGAGGTGGCATTCAACCAGCCGCTCAGCAATTTCCGGCTGGGAGAACAGTCGGAAGTTTACATCACCACCGAAGCCAAAAAGTCGGTTCCCTCGCTTCCCTCGGCTGCACTGGTCACAAACGGCAAAAAACGGGGAGTGTGGATTGCGGAAAATGGCCGGCTCAAGTTCCGTGAAGTCACCGTCGGCATCAGGGATCGGAGTGATTTTGCCGAGATTACCGGCGGGCTTGACGGTAAAGAGCGGGTTGTCGTCGCGCCCCAACCGCAGCTGGCCAAGTTCCGGGAAGGCATGAAGGTTCGAATGCAATGAATCTTGCCATCCGCGACATACGCTACCACCGGGGCAGATTCATCCTGACTTCGATCGGACTGGGACTCCTCCTGGGGGTTGTCATCAGTATGGGTGGGATCTACCGTGGCCTTATCGCCGATGCACTGGCGATACTGCATGCCAACAGGGCCGACATCTGGGTCGTGCAGCAGGGCACCAACGGCCCGTTTGCCGAGAGTTCGCGCATCCCGGAAGAGATCAGGTACAGAATCGCCGCGGTTCCCGGCGTGGCTGCCGTATCACCGGTGGCCTTTCAAACCATACAGATCGAACGAAACAACAAACCGTTCCGTTTTTTCCTGATCGGCCATGATCCGGACAGCTTCGGCGGGCCGCCGAGTATAATTGCCGGCCGGAACATCCGCCAGAAACACTATGAAATGGTGGCTGCCAGGTCGATGAAGATTGCATTGGGGGAGAAAATCCGGCTGGGGCAAAACGAATACAGCGTTGTCGGCATCTCGGAGAATATCGTCTCCTCCGGCGGCGACCCGGCTGCTTATGTGACCCTGGCGGATGCCCAGGAGATTCAATTCAAGAAGAGCAATCACGCCATCCGGAACGAACGGGCAAAAATCAGGGCCGGGGTGGCCGGGAATAAAGCACTTTCCCCGCAGCAGGCTGAGCTTCTCAAGCAGAGCATCATCGCAACCACCGAGTCCACTCATACGGTCAATGCGGTCATGGTGAGACTGGCGACCGGAGCAGACCTGCAAGAAACGCAGGAGCTGATCCAACGATGGAACCAGTTGAGGGCTATCTCCGACAAGGAGCAGACCGCAATCCTGGCCAAGGGAATGATCGAGAAAGCCAGGATGCAGCTGGGGCTTTTCCGGGTGATCCTGCTGGTGATCTCGGCGGTAATCATCTCCCTGATCATCTACACCTCGACCCTGGACAAGATCCGGGTGATCGCGACGTTAAAACTTATCGGCTCGCAGAACCGGGTGATTGTCGGCATGATCCTGCAGCAATCGCTATTGATGGGGATCCTGGCCTATGTGATCGGCTATCTCACGATTCTGCTGACCTACGAGAAATTTCCCCGCCGGATCGTGTTGGAAGCTTTCGACCTGCAATCGCTGTTTGTGATCGTGATGGCGATCTGTACGCTTTCGAGCTTTGTGGGCATTCGAAAGGCACTGAAAGTCGAACCTGCGGAGGCACTGGGTGGATAAGAGCATGTATGCGATCGAAGTGGAAAATCTGACGAAGATCTACGGCAAGGGCGAGACAGCCGTAACCGCGCTGCGGGATGCAAACTTCAAGGTCAGGCCGGGTGAACTGGTCGCGATCCTCGGTCCATCCGGTTCGGGCAAGACTACTCTATTGACCTGCATCGGCCTGATCAATGAGCCGACCCATGGCAGGGTGGTTATCGACGGCACGGCTGTCGCCGATGACGGCTGGCAAAGCGGAATCGACCTGAAAAAGATGCGCCGCGAAAAGCTGGGTTTCATCTTTCAGGCTCACAACCTGATCCCGTTTCTGACCGTACAGGAAAACGTGATGGTTGCTCTGGAAATTAATGGACTGACGCGCGCTGAAGCCAAAAATCGCTCCGTTGAACTGCTGAATGCGCTCAACCTCGGGCACCGGGTCAACAACTACCCAAGCGCCCTGTCCGGCGGTGAATCGCAGCGGGTGGCGATTGCCCGGGCACTGGCCAACCGTCCCAGCGTGATCCTGGCCGACGAGCCGACCGCGGCGCTCGATACGGAAAACGGCAAAAATGTGATGGACCTGTTGAAAAAACTGGCGGTGGAAAACCATTCCGCCATCATGGTCGTCACCCATGACCACCGCATGGTGGAGAATTTCGACAGGATCCTGCAGGTCAGCGACGGCAGGATTGCGGGTGAAACTAATAATATGTAACCTGCAGCAGCGGTGCCAGAGAATTTCGATTTGCACCGGTCGTGTCGTTGATTTCGATCAACCCCGGAGTAACAATCCCCAAATCTTCCATTATGCGGACCTGAAAATCCAATAGCCCCAAGCGTTGCGCCTCTACCATCAGAGGCGTCACATCGATCGTCACGTGTCCACCAAAATCCGCCTGGGAAATCGGCGGAACAACCGTGGTGGTCGCCAGCGCCGGTTGAAGAGTACGGTCAAAATCAGAACCGAGCAGGCTGGCGGGCGGGAAGGAAACAAGATCGACACGCACCGGAATCGTGCTGGTTAATGGTTGGGGAACGATACTGCTGATGACTATATCCAGAAAGGCAGAATCAATGATGGCGCTTCCGGGTACACCGTTCGCACCGGTCAGCGGGAAAGCCAGAAACGCCCGGTATTCCACGCCGCTGGCCGGGTGAATGCCGGCAAAAACACTCTGGGTATTGCCCTGGGTTACTATAAACGCACCAGTGACGGGATCTTTCTGAATATCACCATCGAGGACCGGGTCACTCAGGATCGTTGTGACAAATAACTGCGGCGAACTGCCATTGCCACCACTTCCGCAAGCAGCCAGGGCCAGAATCATCAATACAGCTGACATCGCCAGTAGCATCCTTTTCATGGCGGCCTCCCTGCAAAATTTATTTTAGCTACACAGATGATTATCCGACTTTCGGGAAAGGGTTACAAGATCCTTGCCGCCAACAGGGCTGGATTCCACTGACGCCTGTCACGGAAGAAGCTCTTCAGGCGCCAGCGGGAATCCGCCGGCCACTCTATTGACATAATTCATATTATCATATATATTGATTTCAAATTAAATCGGAGTTGGAAATGAAATCATTTGTACAATCGCTCGCACTTCCTTTAGACACCCCCTCAAAACCTCTGTATCGCTGGTTGCTGGCCCTGTTCATGCTCTCTGTCATCGCTGTCGGCTGGAAGTACCCGCTGCTCGGCTTCGCCGTGCCGGTAGCGATGTTGACCGGCATGGCCGGCGGCATCTTTCGCGGTCGCTACGTCTGCGGCAATTTCTGTCCGCGCGGCAGTTTTTATGACACGGTTTTCAGTTTCGTCGGAGGCAACAAACCGATTCCCGCGCTTTTGCAGTCATCCGGTTTCCGCTGGGGAGCCATGGCAGGGCTGATGAGCTTCATGGTCTGGCGGATTGCCCAGAATGCCGGTGACTGGCAGCACTGGGGAACGGTCTTCTGGAGCATGTGCCTGATCACCACCGCGGCGGGGATCCCGCTGGGAATCGCCTACCGCTCCCGCAGCTGGTGCTCCTTCTGTCCGGTCGGCACGGTGGCCGCCGCAATCGGAGGCGACAAGTTCCAGCTGGCCATTTCCCACGACTGCCGCCAGTGCGGCATCTGTGAAAAACAGTGTCCGATGGGACTCTCAATCGCCGAACATCGCGATGCCGGTGTGCTTCCCCATAAGGACTGTATCAAATGCTCCTCCTGTGTGGACGCCTGCCGGAGCGAGGCGCTCTCCTGGCCTGGATAAATCCTTGGATTGAAGGCACAAAATGCAGAGAGGGGGGATCCGTCAGGAATCCCCCCTCTCTGTTTCTGAATGACCGGCAATGCGATCTTCACATTACAACATTAAAGTAAGCCGTCGAAGCTGTCCCGCTCATCGTCCGAGAACATGCGGTCCACATCCATGATAATCAACAGTCTCTCGGCATGGTTGAATACACCGGTGATGAATTCCCTGCCGATTCCGCCGGACATGATCATTGACGGCGGTGGCTGGATTTCGCTGCTGTGAATGCGGATCACCTCGGATACCGCATCAACGATGAAACCGGTCAGGGTTCCGGCCACGTCCATGATGATGATGCGTGTATGCCCGCTGTTTTCACTTTCCATCAGTCCGAAGCGCTTGCGCATCGAGATGATCGGTATCACCTTGCCGCGCAGGTTGATGATCCCCTCCACATGCTGCGGCGTGTTGGGCATCTTGGTGATGGTCGGCATGCGGATGATTTCACGCACCTTCAGCACTTCCACTCCGTACTCCTCGCCGGCCAACATGAAACTGACCAGCTGGATCAACTCGTCGTGTTGCGATGAATGATCTACTTTTACCAATGCGTTTGATGACATGACGTTTCTCCCGTTGGTGATATATTAAATCAGACTAACCGGCACCGAGACTCTATCGCTCGTGTCCCGTCTTCACAAAATCACTGTTTAGCTAGTGCATTATTAACACAGAAATATTTGATCATAAAACAGTTTATTTAATGTGTACGCGAAAACTTCGGTCTTGACAACAGGCGCCCCTGAAACTACATGATTGAATATGAGAACAGTCGAGATATACCAGGAGGTGGCCCCTGATGTCGCACATTGACCAGAACATATCCAGACGTCTGGTATTTGCAATTACCTTGACCGCCGTCACGCTGATTGCCGAGGTTATCGGGGGAATCTGGTCCAACTCCCTGGCTCTGCTGTCCGATGCCGGGCACGTTTTTCTGGACCTGTTTGCCCTGATTCTCTCACTGGGCGCAATCAAACTGGCGGCACAACCTCCCGGAGAACGCCATTCCTTCGGACTGCATCGCGCCGAGGTGCTGGCTTCGCTGGTCAACGGCCTGACCGTGCTGCTGATGTCGCTCGGTATCCTCTACGAAGGAAGCAAACGCCTGGTTTCTCCTGAAGAGGTACGAACGCTCCCGATGCTGATTGTCGCGGTTCTTGGATTGGTTGCCAACCTGCTGGCCGCCAAGGGGTTGCATGGACATGCCCATCACGACCTGAATGTACGAAGCGCATTCCTGCATGTGCTGGGAGATGCGGCGGCCTCGCTGGGTGTTATTTGCGGTGCGGTGCTGATGCGTTTCACCGGATGGTACCAGGTCGATCCGCTGGTTTCCATTGCGATCGGCCTGCTGATCCTGGTTGGCGCTTTCCGCGTGTTGCGGGATGCGGTGCACATCCTGATGGAGGGTGTTCCGCGCGGCTTGACGGTCGAACAGGTGGCGGAACGGATTCGCGCGGTTGAAGGGGTCGCGGATGTCCACCATCTCAACCTGTGGGCGGTCTGCTCGCATATTTTCGCACTTTCCGCCCACGTCGAAATCGACCCGGAGCATGACGGGCAGCGCAGCCTGCTGATGAGCACCATCGAACACGAATTGCAGCACCATTTTCATATTACCCATACCACCATCCAGTTTGACTGCTCCGCCTGCAATGGCGGCCCCCTGATCAAGGAATTCACCCACCGCGAACGAAGCAGCGGCTGCAACGGGCAGCATCATTAATTAATTAGAATAACCGGCCATATCACTTGATTTAATTTTATATTGTAGTATTTATATAGATGGCTTTATCAGCGTCAGAGATTTTAACAGGGATTAAATCCGGCTATTGGCCGGGCGTTTGCCGAAAGGACATCAGACATGTTCACATTATTTACGGACCGGTCCATTGCAACAAAATTGCTGACGGCTTTTGCCGTCATAGCCATTATTACCGGCATAGTCGGATTTTGCGGAGTTTACAACATCCTCGGACTCAACCGCTCAAGCAGCGCGCTGTACAGCCAGGGAGTCCAGCCTTTGGCCCTGCTTGGTCAACTGGGCATGGCCGCCCAGAAGGCGCGGGTGAATCTGCGCGGAATGATGATCGATACCGAGCTGGCACGGATGGAAGCCAATGCCGATGCGGTTGGCCAGCGTTACGATGAGGTCGATTCACTCATCAGTAAACTGGGCTCAGGGACCGGTGACAAGGAACTGGAGGCGCTTCGCAAGCTGCTGCAGGATTATCGCCCGGTATGGCAGGAGGTGATCAGGCTGCATCTGTCAGGCAGCCCGGAAGCCGCACTTGGGATCATGCAGAGCGGCGCACTGGATACGGAGAAAAAAATAGAAGCGGCACTGAGGGATTTGATAGCGGTCTACACCAAGGATGCCCAGAAACGGGGAGAAGAAAACTCGCGCATGGCTAAACTGGCCAACGTGACCATGATCTCGTTTTCGGTCGCCGGTGTCCTGCTGGCATTTATCCTGGGTCTTATCAGCGCACGGATGATCAACCGTCCGCTCAGAAAAGCAGTTGACTTTGCCAACCTGATCGCCTCCGGCGATCTCACCCACAAGGAAGAATGCCACTCCGGAGATGAGACCGGGCAACTTATTCTGGCAATGAACGGAATGACCGACAGACTGCACGGCATTGTCAGCCAGGTATCCGGCACCTCGACCCAGGTAGCGGAGGCGGCTTCGCAACTGCATGCCACCGCCGAACGTATCGCCAACGGCGCCGAGGAGGTTGCGGCACAGGCCGCCACGGTCGCCACCGCCGGAGAAGAGATGTCGGCTACCAGCGGCGATATTGCCCAAAACTGCCAGATGGCCGCGGAAGGAGCACAGCGGGCTTCAGAAGCGGCCCAAAGCGGGTCGGCGGTGGTAAACGCCACCATAGCCGTAATGGGTCAGATCACCGACAAGGTTCAGGAGTCAGCCCGGACCGTGGACAGTCTTGGAGCGCGTTCCGACCAGATCGGCGCGATCATCGGCACCATCGAGGATATTGCCGACCAGACCAACCTGCTGGCGCTGAACGCGGCGATCGAGGCCGCCAGGGCCGGTGAGCAGGGGCGCGGTTTCGCGGTCGTGGCCGACGAAGTACGGGCGCTGGCCGAACGAACCTCACGCGCCACCCGCGAGATCGGGGACATGATCAAGGCCATCCAGGGTGAGACCAGGGGAGCTGTCTCGGCAATGGAACAGGGTGTCAGCCAGGTCGAGGCCGGCACGGTTGAGGCGGCCCGTTCGGGTGAATCATTGGGAAATATCCTGCAGCAGATCAACGATGTTGCCATGCAGGTGAATCAGATTGCGATCGCGGCCGAAGAGCAGACCGCCACCACCAGCGAGATTTCCAGCAATATGTCGCAGATAACCGACGTCGTGCACAAGACATCTCAAGGCGCCAATGAGTCGGCCCAAGCCGCCGCCAGGCTCAACGGCTATGCCGAGGAGCTGCAGAGGCTGGTACGGCAGTTCAAACTGTAATCTCTTGTAAATCCTGTACTCGCAAAAGCCAAGCCCCTCAGCCCTCCTGAAAACGTGAGGCTGAGGGACTTGACTGATTTATGCTTGGATCGCGCAGGCAATCGCAATCTCAGCAGTCCTGATCCAGCACTTCCCGGACCTTGACCAGCAGTGCCTGTACCGTGACCGGTTTTGCCAGAAAACCGGCTCCATCCTCAGCCAGCCCCTTCTGTTCGATGATATCGGCGGTATAGCCGCTGGAGAAGAGCACCCGGACCTCCCCCCCCTCTTTTCTGACCGCGTCATACACCTCGCGTCCATTCATCCTGGGCATGACCACATCCAGCAGCATCAGCTGAATACTGTCCCGGTTGGCGCGATATTTTGCCAGCGCATCCTCGCCGTCCAGCGCCTCGATCACATGATAGCCGTACTCCTCCAGCGCGTGTACCATGAAACTTCTGACGCCGTCATTGTCCTCGGCCAGCAGGATCGTTTCCGTTCCACCAACCAACTGAAAGGTTGATTCGCTAATGCGCGGCGTAATACATGACTTCACCAGTGGAAGATAGATCTTGAAACAGGTACCCTTGCCGACCTCGCTGTACACGGTTATCTCTCCGCCATGCTGCTTGACGATCCCGTAGACGATGGACAGTCCCAGGCCGGTCCCCTTACCGACCTCCTTGGTAGTGAAAAATGGTTCAAAGATTCTCTGACGAGTAACTTCGTCAATCCCGCACCCCGTATCGGATACGCTGATCCTGGCATAGGATCCCGGTTTGAGCACGGCACCGAGCATGCCCTCCCTCAACTCCATGCATTCGGTCTTGATACCGAGAACCCCACCCCTGGGCATTGCATCACGCGCATTGACCGCCAGATTCATCAGCACCTGTTCGATCTGTCCACAATTACCCATGATCACCAATTCTTCGGGTGCAAATGAACAGTGCAGCTCGATGTCCTCACCGATCACCCGGCGCAGGATTTTGCCGATGGTCCTGACAATCCCGTTGATCTCCTCTGGCCTGGTTTCCATGACCTGTTTACGGCTGAAGGCCAACAGGCTGTGGGTCAGCTTTGAGGCCTTGTCGGCAGCGTCCAGGATGTCATCGATATAATTAACAAGCGTGGAGTTTTCCAGGTTGGTGCGCAGGATGCTGCCGAAACCAATGATCACGGTCAGGATGTTGTTGAAGTCGTGGGCCACACCCCCGGCCAGGGTACCGATCGCCTCCATCTTCTGCGACTGTCTGAGCTGTTCCTCCAGTCTCTTGTAGGAGGAAATGTCGCGACCCTCGGGAATCAGCATCACCACTTTTCCCGCCGCATCGATGATCGGCTTCAGTGAAAAATCGATATAATGGGTTGCGCCATCGGGAGCCTGGCAGGATGTCTCGAAACGGACAAACTCACCGGCCGCCGCCTGCCGCACCGCCTTGCGCGCCTGTTCACGCAACTCGTCGGATGATTTCCACCAGAGCGTCTCCCAGAAAGGCCTGTTCAAAACCTCGGATTCCGTTATCCCACAGAACTCCAGCGCGGTCTGGTTGACCTCCAGCATGATCCCCTCCGGCGTGGTCAGTCCGATCAGCTGGAAGGTCTGATCGAAGATGGCGCGGAACTTCTGCTCACTGGTGCGCAACGCCTCATGGGCCAGCTGCAGCTCCTCGACCTTTTCCTCCAGCACAATAGCCTGTTCCTGAAGCTGTTCCTGCGCGGTCTGGCGCTCGGCGATCTCATCTTCCAGTTCACGGTTGGCAACGGCCAGATCGATGGTGCGAGACTCCACCCGCGCTTCCAGCATCTCGTTGGCCTCCTTCAGGCGACGGGTCAGATCACGCAGGCTCAGGTGCACCTCGACCCTGGCCAGTAATTCCTCCTGCTGGAACGGCTTGGTGACATAATCAACCGCGCCCGCTTCCAGTCCCTGCACCTTGTGCCCGGTCTCCGCCAGCGCTGACATGAAAATAACCGGGATATCCCTGGTACTCTCCTGCCGCTTCAGCCGGCGGCAGGTCTCGTAGCCGTCGATACCCGGCATCATGATATCCAGAAGAACCAGGTCCGGATGGGCATAATCCGCCCGGCTGACGGCGCTTTCGCCATCCTCGGCCACCAACACGGTAAAATTGAACCCGGTCAGGCAGTCGCGGACCACGGTCAGATTGTTCATATCGTCATCAACGACCAGAATCACAGGCTTGCGTCCGTAGAATTGCAACCTGATCCGATCTTCAGGATTCATATTATTTCTCCACGACATTGATTAACCAGTGCCAGCAAAGCCTTGGTCTTGCAGCTCCCGGCAAGCTCCTTGAGCCGGCCGGCAAAATTATGATATCTGGCATCCCCCGCTTCCAGCGCGGTAGCCCACTCTTCCACTCCCAGCATATCTCCCCTCATGGCCAGATCATAAAGCACATCAAGCTCTGATGAAGGAGGCGTCAATGGTTCCTGGCCTTCCAAAGATGCAAACGTTTCCCTGACCGGGGTGACGATCTCCACGGTTTCCCACTCAATCCCCAGTGTTCGCCCGATTTTTTCCAGCAACAGGTCGATGCGGATCGGCTTAAGCACGAAATCGTCGCAGATATCGATAAACTCGTTCCTCTGGTCGCTGTCGGTCACCGAAGCCGATGCCCCGATAATCCCGGTCCGCTCAAGCAGCGGGTTGGAGCGCATCAAGCGGACCGCCGCCAGCCCATCCATCACCGGCATCACCAGGTCCATCAGCACCAGGTCCAGCTGCTGTACACTCACCATGTCCAGCGCCTCCTCTCCGTTGGAAGCGACACTAACCTTGAATCCGAGCGGATCCAGCAGCGAAACCAGCATCGAGGTATTGCCCACATTGTCATCAACCACCAGGATGCTTTTGCGCTCGCCAAGATAGCCGGTTACCGACAACTCAATCTTATCCAGGATCTGCTCCGGGTCGGTTACCGGCGGCAGCGACAGTTGCATTCGGAAGGCGCTCCCTTTGCCGACCTCGCTCTCCACGGTCAGGCTGCCATCCATCAGCTCCAGCAGATGGCGGGTGATATTCAGCCCAAGCCCGGTACCCTGGCGCAACTGGCCTTTGCCGGGCAGCTGGGTAAACGGTTCAAAGATCGCTTCCAGCTTGTCGGACGGGATGCCCTCGCCGGTATCGAGAACGTCACAGCGGAAAACGCCCCCCCCTTGATGATCGTAGGCCACACGCAGGGTCACGCTCCCCTTTTGGGTATACTTGACCGCGTTGGAGAGCAGGTTCAACAGGATCTGGCGCAGTTTGCGCTCATCCCCGCGTACGTACTGCGGTAGAGGCGATATCTCCTGGTACTGGAAGAGCAGCTCTTTCTCCTCGGCGTTCAAACGGGTCAGGTTCAG
The DNA here is from genome assembly GCA_001802125.1 of Geobacteraceae bacterium GWC2_55_20. GTDB lineage: Bacteria > Desulfobacterota > Desulfuromonadia > Geobacterales > Pseudopelobacteraceae > JACRCG01. Next base: position 2,291 of record MGZK01000166.1, on the reverse strand, counting down.
GGCCTGCCGCACAAGGGCCGGCAGGTCGAAAGCCAGCTGTTCGATATCCATCTTGCGGGCCTCGATCTTGCCCACATCGAGAATATCGTTGATCAGTGTCAGCAGATGCTCGCCGCTGCTGCGCATGATTTCGAGCTGCTGGCGCTGGGTCTCGGTCAGGTTCTCCTGGCGCTTCAGGATCTGGGCATAACCGAGGATCGCGTTCAGCGGCGTGCGCAGTTCGTGGCTCATACTGGCCAGAAACTCGCTTTTGGCGCGGTTGGCGGTTTCGGCAGCCACCTTGGCGGTCTGCAACTCCACTACTCCCTTGGCAAATGTCCCGGCCAGTTCATTTACCCCCTGCACCAGATTGTGCCACTCCCCCTCGAACCGTCCCGCATCGCTGCGGCTGTCCAGACGCCCTTCCTGCACCGCGACGATCAGCCCGTCCGTCTCCTGCAGCACCATGCGGATGGTGTGACGCATCGCCGAGAATGAATTGGCCAGCGCCCCCACCTCGTCCTGCTGGTGGATTTCGAACTCACGGCTGAAATCACCGTGGGAGACGTCATCGGCCATTCTGACGATCTGGCGTAACGGCCGGGTGGCCACCCCCATCAGGAAAAAGGCCGCCAGACAGCTGGCCGCGGCAAAGGCCAGCGACAGCGCAACACCACGAGCAACGATGCGCCGTTCGTTATCGCGTAGCGTGGCCTTGGAAAAACTGATCCTGATCCAGCCGATGGTTTCCTTGACCTTCTGCCCGCTGTCAACACCGCTGATGATATCGAAATCATCCTGCAGCTTCTCGGTGAACACCGGTGCGTAAAAGACAAAAGCCTCCCGTTCCTCGGACATTGAGAGCGCCGGAGAGGCGGGAGGTGTGGCCAGATGGCGGGCCAGCGCCGGGCCGTTATGAATCAGCGGCGTCATCCCGTTGTCATAGAAGGTTACGGTCGCTACCTCGGTGTTGGACTTGAGGAAAGCGGCGGTGCTCTTCAACAGTTCCGGATTGCCCGAAAGAATCGGCAGCTCGCCGATCTTGGTCGCCAGCGTGGTGATCGCCTCGGCACGCTTGATGATCTCGCTGCGGATGACCTCCTTGCCGACCCGGATCGACTCCCAGGTGTGGACGAACGAAATCAGCAGCAATAGCGGGATCATGAAGAACAGCGCCTTGACCCGGAAGGTCATTTTCAGGTGCAGTCCGCTCAAGGATAGACCTTTCTGGCCATACGCACGACCTCATCCGGGATATTCAGGCGCATCTTGCGGGCGGTGCCCATATTCAGGTACAGATCGAACTTGCGGGAGGGGAAAACCTGTTGCTGGCCGAGACTGCCGCTATTCAAGGCTCTGGTGGCATACTCGCCGACAACCCGGCCGACATCGACCATATCCACCACCAGCGCCAGCAGCGCCCCTTCCTTGACATGCCGCTCGGAAATCCCCAAAAGTGGAATGCGACGCCTGAAAGAGAGCAGATAGGCCTCTTCCATCGCGGTCATGGTCATGATGCCGCTGTCCGGCAAAAGCAGGATCGCGTCGGCATTATCCAGCTGTTTGAGCGTGCTGACAAACTCAACGGTATTTTTTACGGGGTAAGAGCCGAACGGGACGGAAACATCTCCGGCCAGGAGATTCAGGAAAGCGCGGCTGGCCACCACCGCCATGCGTTTCAGGCCCGGCAGCTGATTTCGCACCAATTCGGCGTACTCCGCGACCGGGGTTGCCATGTAGAATCCGACCGTATTGGAGCGGGTGAAGGCCGGAGGAGTCACCACCATGTCATAGATGACCGGAATCGACGGGGGCAGGGTCAGCGCTTCGGCCAGCGCCTCGCGCCCCAGCGCCACCACCACCCGTGCTTCCTCCTTTTGCAGAATGGCGGCCAGGTTGCCATGCACCTCGCCCGGAGCATAGGTCCTGGTTGAAGCGTGCAATGTCTTGCGCATTCCCAGGGTTACTTCCATAACCGGCTTGAGCCGGGCGTCGGCAATAATCAGCACATCCGCCGCGTGGCAGGGCAAACAGATCAACAGAATGTAGAGCAGGGCATAAAGGATGATATTGGGCACGGGTCATTTTCTCAGGACATTCAAATTGTCGGGCAACTATAGGGGCAATCAATCAAAATATCAACCAAAACGGCACGCTGATCTTTTCGCTTAAGCGCCTGAAAGCGGAATTGGGCACGGGCAGTTCCCGACTAAAATCATCCGGATTACACAATCATATTAAATCGTTAAGTTTACATGCATATTTTAAAAAACAGTTTTATACTCTTGACAATTGGCGTATCATGCTATAAA
>MGZK01000165.1 GCA_001802125.1 Geobacteraceae bacterium GWC2_55_20 | reverse complement strand
GAACAAACAGGAAATACTGGGCAAGGCGCTTTTCATGGGCAAGGGCAAGTGCAATCTCTGCCATGTCGCCAGTGGCCGGGCACCGCTGTTTACCGATTATACCTTCGACAACCTGGGGATTCCGAAAAATCCGGAAAACCCGGCGACAATTGCCGATCCATCTTTTGTGGACCCCGGACTGGGCGGCTTTCTGCGGAACCTGGCCGCAAACAAAGAATGGCGTGATCTCACGTTTGTTACCAGCGTGAAGAACTTCGATTCCGAACAACTGGTGCAATTTGCCTTGGAAAATGACGGAAAACACAAGGTTCCAACCCTGCGCAACGTGGATAAAAGGCCCGACCCGGCTTTTGTAAAGGCCTTCGGGCACAACGGGTATTTTAAAAGCCTGGAGCGCATCGTGCATTTTTACAATACCAGGGATGTGTTGCCGGTATGCGCTCCCGCCGGCCAGCTCTTTAGCGATGAATATGCCGAGGCAAACAACTGCTGGCCATCGCCGGAGAATCCCAGCAATGTAAACTCGCAGGAGCTTGGAAACCTTAACCTGAGCGCTGCCGAGGAAGCCGCGATCGTAGCGTTCATGAAAACCCTGACTGATGGTTACAAGGTGAAATGACGCGCTTTCCGCCGGAGTAAACGTACGGACCTTGGCGTTATGGTTGCGGATTGCGCGAAGGTCCGCTACCGCCGGCTTATTCCGCCAGCGGTTGATACGTTCATCCGTGGATTGTCCCGGAGACCGGCAGAAAGAGGAACCCACATGAAGATTCTTATCAATCTGAAGAGCGTGCTGCTGGGCAGGGCATTGCAGGAACTTCTGGAGCGCGAGCCGGAAGCGTATCTGGCTCGCGCTGTATCCGATATCAGTCAGGCAGACGGGTTCCACCCGGACTTTATCGTGGTGGACAGTTGCACTATTCGCAACTGCGTACCGTTCCATGACCCGGATACAAAGATCGTGTTGCTGGATTCCTGTCTGAGCGATCAGGATATAACCAGCATGCTGCTTTCCTTTAAAATTGACGGAGTTCTGTCCGCATCCACGGACCTGACGCTTTTCAAAAAAGCCCTGGAAGTTGTAATGTCCGGACAGATATGGATTGACAACAACAGGGTCAAGTCAATCGTACATAATGGCGATGCCGGAAAATCGGCGGTTCATGACGGAGCATTCAGTATAAAAGAACGTGAAATCATAATGCTGGTTTCGCAGGGATTTACAAACAGGGTCATTGGCGAAAACCTTCATATCAGCGAACAGACAGTCAAGACACATCTCAGCCGTATCTTCAGAAAAACCCGTATTTCCCGTCGTTCACAACTTGTGCCGCTGGCAATGAAGTTGCGCATGCCTGATTACACTTAAGGAGTAGGCTCAGCAGCATTCGAATTCATCTTGTAGACCTGGTTCCCATGAATCACCCTCCAGGACGTTCCACGTCCGAATCTATCCCACCGAATGTATTGATAATATTCAACTGGTCACCCGCTATGGCATGTATCGGGTTAACTCTTTCAGCCAGAATTAATTACCCGGTCGGGTGATTGCCGTAAATATCTGTTCCTGATATGAACTTCCGCTGGTTGGTAATAAAGCCGGTCAAGTTTGACTTGATATTGATTAAATTTGTCGTAATCTTCTAACAGACGATGAATATGGAAAATTGAAGCCTTGCTTCAGGTCGATTCAATGATCCGGCGATCACAAACAGGGTGGCTCATGAAAAACAATAATCTTTCCGGCCCGGCAGTGTCGTTTTGTGAAACAGGGGCAGATATCTCCTTGATGGATGATTGTGGCGTCAGTGAGACGTTGTCACTTGAAGAGCATAACAGGCTGTTGAAAGTGGAAAATGATGAGCTGCGCGAGAAAGTTCTGCAACTTGAAACATCGCGGGCCATGTATTACGACCTGTACGACTTTTCTCCGGCCGGCTATCTGACCCTCAATGAAGAAGGAATAATCACCGAGGCCAATCTGACCGCCGCTGCACTGCTGGGAATTGAAAGACAGTATCTGATCAATTGTAATTTAAACCATTATATCCATCCGGAAGATTCGGCCGGCTTTTACAGTTATTTCAAACGGATCGTCGAGACCGGATCCAGGCAGGAATGGGAACTACGCCTGTCCAACCCTGATGGCACAACCCCATGGGTGCGGTTTGAGGCAAACACGGTCTGGGAAGGTGAATATAGGGTCATCATCAGCGATATCAACGCTCACAAGCAGGTCGAGCAGGAACTTACGGAAGCAAATGAGCTATTCTCCATGTTTATGCGTTACTCACCGGTCTATACCTACATAAAGGAAGTAACATGCCATGGTAGTCGCGTCCTGCGCGCCAGCGACAATTTTGTACAGATAACCGGAATGTCCGGTTCTGAAATGTGCGGCAAACAGATGGATGAACTTTTTCCAGCCGAATTTGCCGAAAAAATCAACCAGGAAGATCATAAGGTTGTTTCCAGCGGGCAGTTGCTGAAGGTCGAGGAAATCTTCAACGGTCGCAACTATACCACGATCAAGTTCCCTGTTTACATTGGAGACAGGATCCTGTTGGCTGGTTATACGATCGATACTACCGACCGCTGCAAGGCGGAAGAAGAGCGGCTGCATCTGGAACGTCAACTGATGTATATGCACAAGATGGATAGCCTGGGGCGCATGTCGGCCGGTGTTGCCCACGATTTCAACAACCTGCTGCAAGCCGTGCTCGGCAATCTGGAACTGGCCCTGATGAAGATCGATGATCAGGAAAGGATCCGCAAGCATGTTTCCCGGGCGGTCCAAGCCGCCGAAGACGCTGCCAGGTTGAGCGGTTTGATGCTGGCTTATTCAGGCAAGTCACGTACCTTGATCAAGGAACTGGACCTGAGTGAACTGGTTGACGGGAATGCCGCGCTGCTGAGCGCTTCGATCTCCAATTCGATCACATTGGATTTTCAACTTGATCGTGCTCTGCCGCCGGTCAAGGTTGATGCGGGGTTGATCCAGCAGGTGCTGATGAGTCTGGTTGCCAATTCATCGGAGGCGATTGGCGCAGGCAACGGCTTGATAACAATTTCAACCGGTGTGAGCTGGTTTGATCGAGTTGTTCCGGATCGCAGCCGGCTGGAAGAAAAGCCGCCGGCCGGCCGTTATGTGTGGATGGAGGTTCGAGACAATGGTTGCGGGATGGATGATGAAACCATCTTCAAGCTTTTCGATCCGTTTTTTACAACCAAATTTACCGGCAGGGGCCTGAGCATGTCGGCAACACATGGTATCATCAGAGCCCACGGCGGAGCGATCCTGGTTGACAGCACTCCCAACGCCGGAACCTGCATCCGGATACTTTTTCCGATCGCCGGTCAAAAACAGGAATGATGCCCGGTCCTGCAAATCCCCCGCATTCTATAGCTATTCAGCGTTCCGCGGTCAGATATTCGCTCCTGATCATTTCAAAGTGATTGCGATAGGAGCGGAGCCGCCAATCCACGCTCCCCAGTCCGGTAATTTGCCACGGTGGAGCGATGATCTTCTGTTTCCCTTCCAATAGAGCACCGACATTGTCAATTCCCCGTCCGGCGTTGGGACCGTCTGGCATCCCGCCCAACCAGCGTTCCTCCGGTGTGTTGGCGGTTGACCATGAAAATGGATCCGAAAACAGAAACGAGGCGTCAATCGGCCGGGCAACCCGGCTTATGTCGAACAGGTGCGCCAGCGGATAACGTACCCGGTCGATCAGGTTGAGCGAAGCAACCTGCTGGAATGTGCCTGTGGCAAACGGCAGTGCCAGCGCATCCGCAATTATGAATTCGACCCGGTCCGGTCGCCATTCGTCTGGAAGTTCAAACCGGAAGGTTTCACGCAGGTTGCCTTCCAGCGGCAATGAAAAGCCGATGCCGCGCTCCGCAGACAGACGCCGAGCGGTGCGGATGAAGGCTGACGACAGATCGCAACCTATCGCAAGCTCGCTTTTCAGTGACATTTCAAAGGTTAGCCTGCCGACGGCGCAGCCGGCGTCGAAGGAAAGCGCGCTCTGCCGGGCTAGCAGGGCTGCCCAGCCGGCGTAGGCATAGCCCGCGTCATCTGCCTGCATCAGGTCGGCGTAATGGCTCCAGAGATAGCGGTCAACTGTTCCGGCCTCTTCATATTTCCACTGTCCTCCGCCGGTTACCGCTTCCGGTTCCGGAACCAGTACCGCGATGCCTTCCCGGATCGGGTAGCGTTTCTTGCACTTGCGGCAGCAGAGTTCCGCGCTGACGATGTCGTCATCCCGTTCCCTGACGGATGACAGTTCCAGCGGAAATTCCTTTGGCAAACAGGCAGGGCAGACCAAAAACTGAGTGATGATACGTTTCATCGCGGCACCATTGAAACCGGCTTGGAAATGTTGAGGTGCTTTGAATAATATTATTCTCGGTTAAGGTCAATCAATATCATCTCCGCCCGGCTTTCAGCCTGTAAAAGCCGCGCTTGATTCCCCTGTATTACATTTGAGAACGCTTATAATGCAGCAAATCTCCAATTGACAACCCCTCCGCTAAAATGTATACAGTATGCACTTCTCTTGTTTACTACATCTGCTTGACACCACAATATCCCACGAAGGAGGAACACAGATGATCGAAGCTTATCTCGCACACCAAGAGGAAAGGGCGGCCCAGGGTATTCCCGCTCTGCCGCTCAGCCCTGAACAAACCACGGACCTTTGCAAATTGCTTGAGGCTCCACCGGCGGGCAAGGAAGAATTCCTGCTGAACCTGCTCAAAGAGCGCGTTTCCCCCGGTGTTGATCCGGCCGCCAAGGTCAAGGCCGAGTTCCTGGCCGGAATCGTGAACGGCAGCAAAAAGTCACCGCTGGTTTCAAAAGTGGACGCGGTTCGCATTCTGGGCACGATGCTGGGCGGCTACAATGTAAACCCGCTGGTTGAAGCACTGAAGGATGCCGAGCTGGCCGACGAGGCCGCCTGCGCTCTTTCCGGCATGACCCTGGTTTATGACGGTTTTGATCAGGTGGTAGCTCTTTCCGCAACCAACGCCGCAGCTAAAAAGGTTCTTCAGTCGTGGGCCGACGCCGAATGGTTCACCAAGCGCCAGGGCGTGCCCGAGACCATCAAGGTAAAGGTTTTTAAGGTAGAAGGCGAGATCAACACCGATGACTTCTCTCCCGCTGGTGATGCCTGGAGCCGTCCCGACATTCCTCTGCACGCTCTTGCCATGGGCAAGACCCGCTTCCCCAACCGCCTGAAAGCAATCGCCGACTGGCGCGCCGCCGGCAATCAGGTCGCTTTTGTAGGCGACGTGGTCGGAACCGGCTCTTCGCGTAAATCGGCCTGCAACTCGGTGCTCTGGCACATGGGCCAGGATATTCCCTGCGTTCCCAACAAGAAGACAGCCGGCGTGATCATCGGCGGCGTAATCGCCCCGATCTTCTTCAACACCGCCCAGGACTCCGGTGCGCTGCCGATCAAGGCTGACGTCACCAAGATGAACGACGGCGACGTGATCACCATCAACTGCGCCAAGGGCGAAATCTACAACGAAGGCGGCGAAGTCATCTCGACCTTCAAGCTGGCTCCCAACACGATTGCCGATGAATTCCGCGCCGGCGGCCGTATTCCGCTGATCATCGGCCGTGCCGTAACGATCAACGCCCGCAAGGCGCTTGGCCTGAGCGATACCGATGTTTTCACGCTGCCGGTCAACCCCGCGCCGAAAGCCGGCCAGGGTTACTCGCTGGCACAGAAGATGGTCGGCAAGGCCTGCGGCGTAACCGGCGTTCTGCCCGGCACCGCCTGCGACCCCAAGATGACCACGGTTGGTTCCCAGGACACCACCGGACCGATGACCGCCGACGAACTGAAGGAGCTGGCCTGCCTCAAGTTCCTTTCGCCGATGTTCATGCAGTCCTTCTGCCACACGGCCGCCTATCCCAAGCCGGCTGACGTCAAGATGCACAAGAACCTGCCGCAGTTCATCATCGAGCGTTGCGGTGTGCCCCTCAAGCCGGGCGACGGTGTTATCCACTCCTGGCTGAACCGCCTGCTGCTGCCGGACACCGTCGGCACCGGCGGCGACTCCCACACCCGTTTCCCGATCGGCATCTCCTTCCCGGCCGGTTCCGGCCTGGTGGCTTTTGCCGGCGCCATGGGCTTCATGCCGCTGGACATGCCCGAATCTGTCCTGGTCCGCTTCAAGGGCAAACTGAACCCCGGCATCACGCTGCGCGACGCCGTCAACGCGATTCCTTACTGGGCCATCAAGCAGGGTAAACTGACGGTGCCCAAGAAAAACAAGATCAACATCTTCAACGGCCGTATCCTGGAGATGGAAGGTCTGCCTGAGCTGACCGTCGAGCAGGCTTTCGAATTGACCGACGCCGCTGCCGAGCGTTCTGCCGCGGCTGGCTGCATCCAGCTCTCCAAGGAGTCGGTGGCAACCTACCTGCGTTCCAACGTGGCCCTGATGAAAATGATGATCAAGGAAGGTTATCAGGATGCCCAGACTCTGCAGAACCGCATCGACGCGGTAAACGCCTGGCTGGCCAAGCCCGAGCTTCTGGAAGCCGACAAAAATGCCGTTGAGACCGGCGCATATGCCGACGTGATCGAAATCGATCTGGCCGAGATCACCGAACCGATCCTGGCCTGCCCGAACGATCCGGATGATGTCAAGCTGCTGTCGGATGTTGCCGGAACCCCGATTCAGGACGTTTTCCTCGGTTCCTGCATGACCAACATCGGCCATTTCCGCGCAGCCGCCGAGATCTGGCGTGGTCTGAAGTTCAACCCGAACGTTCGCACCTGGATCTGCCCGCCGACCCGCATGGATCAGAAACAGCTCAAGGACGAGGCTTACTTCTCGGTCTACAGCGCCTTCGGCGCCCGTATCGAGATCGCCGGCTGCTCGCTCTGCATGGGTAACCAGGCCAGGGTTCCGGATGGTGTCAACATGTTCTCCACCTCGACCCGTAACTTCGACGATCGTATCGGCGACGGCGCCAAAGTGTTCCTTGGTTCGGCCGAGCTGGGAGCTGTAGCTTCCACCATGGGCAAACTGCCCACCGTGGCCGAGTTCATGGCGGTCTACAACGAGAAGATCGTTCCGAACAAGGAGAAGATCTACCGTTATCTGCAGTTTGACGAGATGCCGGAATACAAATAAGACATTGTGATTAAAAACCGGAGGCCGGGAGGCTGAAGGTGTTATATTACTTCCCGCCCGGACATGTTCGGGCGGGTTTTTTTTAATATTTCGGCACCCGACTGGTCAAGATCGGCAAAAGTAGTAGAATTGTTTTCCGAATCATTAAAGCTGCACCGAATTAATTGAATCTATTTTGGGGACTTTCGCATCTTCGATCCCCCTGACAGACAGATAACCTCCAGATTCCGAAAGGAGCGGGCAGCATCATGACACATGCACCCCTCGGCATTATCCGCAATATCGGCATCATCTCCCATATCGACGCCGGCAAGACCACCGTGTCGGAGCGGATTCTCTTCTACAGCGGTGAGACGCACAAGATGGGCGAAGTGCACAACGGCCAGGCGGTGATGGACTGGATGCCGCAGGAGCAGGAGCGCGGGATCACGATTACCGCCACCGCCACCACCTGCCGCTGGGGAGAGTTCCGGATTAACCTGATCGATACTCCCGGCCATATCGACTTCACCATCGAGGTCGAGCGGAGCATGCGGGTTCTGGACGGGGCCGTGGCGATCTTCAGCGCGGTGGAGGGGGTTCAGCCACAGAGCGAATTAGTCTGGCGGCAGGCTGACCGTTACCGTGTGCCACGGATCTGTCTGATCAACAAGATGGACCGTTCCGGCGCCGATTATCGCCAGACCATGCGCCAGATGGAGAAGCGATTAAAAGCGAGGCCGGTATTGATTCAGCTTCCCATCGGTGAAGAAGCCGGCTTCAGCGGTGTTATCGACCTGTTAAACGAAGAGGCGTTCCTCTTCAGTGACACGGATCTTGGCAGCACGATGCTTCCGGTTCCGCTTCCGCCCGAAGCTGTAAACGAAGTACAGGAGTCTCGCCTTAAATTGACCGAAGCCGTTGCCGATTTCGATGACGAGGTCATGGCCGATTTTCTGGAGGGGAAACGGGTGACGGCTGAACGCCTGCGGAGCGCGTTACGCCGCGGAACGCTGGCCTGCTCGCTTTTCCCGGTGCTGTTGGGGTCTGCGCTGCGCAACAAGGGGATCCAGCCGTTGCTGGACGCGGTCGGCCTATATCTCCCATCACCACTGGAGGCGGTACCGCTGATCGGACATGATCCCGTCAACGGAGAACATGAGACACTGGCCTGCGACCCCTCCGCGCCGTTACGGGCATTGGCGTTCAAGGTGATGTCCGAGGAGGGGCGGCGGGTCACCTATTTTCGCGTCTATAGCGGAACACTTCGCACCGGTGTCATGTTGTTCAACAGTACCCGGCAATCGTCGGAAAGGGTCAGGCACCTTTTCCGTATGCATGCCCACAGGCGGGAGGAAATCTGCGAAGCCAGGGCCGGCGACATAGTTGCCGCACTGGGATGTCAAGAGACGCTGACTGGCGATACGATCTGCGACCCGGGCAAGCCGTTGTTACTTGAAGGCCTGACAGTTCCGGAACCGGTGGTTTCGCTGGCGGTGGAAGCCAAGGGTGCGGACGACCGGGAACGTCTGCCCCTGGCCCTGGAGCAACTCCAGTGGGAGGATCCCACTTTCCGGGTTCACGAGGATAGTGAAACCGGCCAGACGCTTCTCACCGGCATGGGTGAACTGCATCTTGAGATCGTCATCGATCGGCTGGCTCGCGAGTACGGGGTACAGATCAAGACCGGGCGGCCGCGTGTGGTCTATCGGGAGGCGTTGCGACGCCAGGTGACGCGTCGCGAGAACTTCCAGCGGGCCTGTGAACGGCGAATGGAAACGGTTGAAATGCTTATGCAGCTTACTCCACTCCCGCGGGGGAGCGGAGTTCGTATCCTGCTGCCGGCTGCCGAACCGCCTCTCACCCCTCAGCTGCTGGCGGCCTTGGAGGATAGTCTAAAGCAGGGTTGCCTGTCCGGCTGTATGACAGGTTATCATCTTACCGATCTTGAGGTGCGGGTGCTGGAGATTCCGTTAGAATCGGGGGTTCCAAGTGAACCGGGGCTCAGGTCGGCAGCGCTGCGTGGGCTGGCGCTGGCGGCGAGGGAAGGCGAACCTTTCCTGTTGGAACCGATCATGTCGCTGGAGCTGGAGGTTCCAACCGAGAATCTTGGCAAGGTGCTCGGTTCGCTTCAGCAGAAGCGTGGCCGGGTGGAGGGGCTGGATTCGCGAGGCGAATTCGAGATCGTTCGGGCCACCGTGCCACTGTCTGAAATGTTTGGTTACATGACCGAGCTGCGTAGCGCTACCCGTGGCCGCGGGAGCTATACCATGGAATTCCTCTGTTTTGAGGAGGCGCCATCCGCAATACAGGAACAGTATGGACTGGGTTAGGCGGTCAATCCCTTTCGACCGGCAGCAGTGGCAATATGCTATAATTGCATCGTGGCAGAGTAGTCGCCATTGCATTTGAAACCGGTGGAAAGGAGTTGATTGATATGTTGGAAGGATTCGATATTACCGCTAAAGCGGTCAAGGAATATATGCACCATGGTGATCCGGTGATGTTTGTAGAGCTGCGTCACAATCACGGGCACGACTGGAGCCTGTTCAAGGTGCGTGGATCGCTGCGCGTCGAAACCGACGCATTGGAACGGCATCTGGCTGAAATTCCCCACGACCGTCCGATTGTAGTATTGTCGGACTGTCCCGGAGAAAAAAACATGGAGCGGGCATCGCAGCTGTTGGTTAAAAATGGTTGGAGCGACGTCCATAAACTCGTTGGGGGATTCAAGGCCTATCTGGAGGCGGGTCTTCCCGTTGAACCGCCCACATCACATGTTCCAGCCACGAGGATAATGCTGCTCTGATCCAAGGCGCTTGAGCCGGTGGAGTAGATGGTTTCACAAATATCCGTTGCTGTAGGCAATAAAAAAAGGAGATTGCGGTGAATGCAATCTCCTTTTTTCAACTGGCCCGATTGGTAAGTTCAATGATCCGGCTCAATCGGAACCGGTTCGCAGACGCTGCGCTTGTCATGCGACTTGGCTCCGCATATGGAACAACTGAATTCGGCATTACTGGTCAGTTTGTCCAGCAGCCGTGGACTGGTAACGGCACATACTTTCGAGTGTTTGCCTGACATGGATAAACACCTCCTCTTTCCAGGTCTTCTGCTGTCTTACGTTTATTATGATACCCGTTTTCACCGCAAAATAACAGCGGCCGGATGCGAGTGCATGTCAGTTCATGGCTTGAACTGACTGCCGTCAATTGCGAGACGGCCGATGAAAAATGTGCTGATTGTTGCGTCAACTAGTGTCAATATGTATTAATGTGTTTCGTGTTGTGACAACTAACCTAACTGGGAAATGAGGAGAAGTTTTGAAGCGTTCATCACGAAACCGGCTTACCGAACACCTGATCACCCAGTTCCCAGGCGATACGCTATTTGAGCGCCTGGCCAGGACAGTCTGCAGAGCCGGATGCCTGCCCCGCAAGGAGTTGTACGAGGCGTGGGAGGTGGCAAGGCGCGTGCGGCGCCGTTTCCGGGGCGGCAGGGTGGTGGATTTGGCCTGTGGTCACGGTTTACTGGCACATATTCTTCTGTTGCTGGACGACAGCTCTTCGCTTGCGTTGGCCGTTGACCGGCGCATTCCGGAGCAGGCTGCCAAGCTTGCTGCCTGCATGGGTGAAACCTGGCCACGGCTGGTCGGCAGAGTGGAATTCTTGCAGCAGGATCTGGAACAGGTAACCCTGCATCGGGACGATCTGGTGGTTTCGGTGCACGCCTGCGGGA
>MGZK01000164.1 GCA_001802125.1 Geobacteraceae bacterium GWC2_55_20 | reverse complement strand
TAGACATGCTGGGCTACTCGCGGGAAGAGTTTGTGGAAAAGAAACTCTGGGAAGTAGGTGCGTTCAAGGATATCGAAGCCAGCAGGAATTCCTTCCTGGCGTTGCAGAAGAATGAGTTTATCCGCTATGAGAACCTGCAGCTCAGGACGAAAAGCGGCCGATTGGTCCAAGTGGAATTCGTCAGCAATGTGTATATGGTAGGAGATGAAAAGGTAATCCAATGCAATATCCGCGACATCAGCGCCCGCAGGAGCGCCGAGGCTGCCTTGCTGGCAAAAGAGGAAGATCACGGCCTGTTGATCAACAACCTTCCCATTGGTGTAATTATTTTCGGCGCAGATACACGGGTAGTTTTGTGTAGTCCCGAAGCCTCGTTATTACTCGGGATTCCGCAGGTCAAGATTTTGGGCAAGAGTGCTCAGGACCTTGACTGGAATTTCATCCGCGAGGACGGTTCCAGAATGCCCGTTGACGAGTATCCCTATTACAGGGTGAGCACTACCGGCAAAGTATTGAAAATTTTCATCATGGGCATTGATCCGGGTCACGAGGCGGAAATAAAGTGGGTGCTGGTGAATGCCTACCCCGAGTTTGATGGCGGCAACAGCTTGCGGCGGGTTGTGGTGATGTTGACCGACGTCAGCGATATCAAGTGCGCGGATGAACAGATTCGCAGACATCTTGAACATTTGACCGCACTGGTTGACGTTGACCGCGCTATCAATTTCAGCTTCGACCTGGAGTTGAGCATGACAACGCTGCTGACCCATGTAATCGTTCAATTGAACGTTGACGCCGCCGACGTGCTGTTATTGGAACCGACATCCCAAACGCTGAAATATGTGGCCGGGCGCGGCTTTCACAACAATTTGGCAGAGCACAAAACCCAGCATCTTGGAGAAGGTTATGCCGGAAGAGTCGCATTGAAATGCAGTGTCATCCATATACCTGATCTGGCAAAAGAACATAATCTTCTTTTGGATGGGAAATTTCAAAAGGGCGAAAACTTCGTCAGCTACCATGGAGTGCCGTTGATTGCGAAAGGACAGGTAGTGGGTGTGCTTGAAGTTTTTCATCGCACACGGATTGTGCGTAATGAAGAATGGATGGACTTCCTGAAAGCCCTTGCCGCCCAGGCTGCCATCGCCATCGACAACGTCACCCTGTTTGATGATTTGCAGCGTTCCAACCGGGAGCTTGCGGCGGCATACGATGCCACCATCGAAGGCTGGTCCCGTGCACTGGAACTGCGCGACAACGAGACCGAAGGGCACACGCAGCGCGTGGCGTCCCTGACTGTCAAGCTGGCTCGACTGTTCGGCCTGAGTGACGCGGAGCTGGTGCAGGTCCGCTGGGGCGCGCTGCTGCACGACATCGGCAAGATGGGTGTTCCGGACGAGATTCTGTTCAAACACGAAGCTCTGACCGACGCTGAATGGGTTGTCATGAAAAAACACACCGTCTTTGCCTACGAAATGCTCTCCCCGATCCGTTACCTGCGCGCAGCTTTGGACATTCCCTGTGCCCACCATGAAAAGTGGGACGGCACCGGCTACCCTTTCGGCCTGAAAGGCGAGCAGATCCCTCTTGTGGCGCGTATTTTTGCGGTTGTTGATGTTTGGGATGCACTGAGGTCCGACCGGCTCTATCGCTCCTCGTGGCCAGTCGAAAAGGTGCGCGAGCATATCCGCTCACTGGCCGGAACACACTTTGATCCGCACGTTGTAAAACTTTGTCTCGATTCAGACCTGCTTGCGGGACAGGATTATGAGAGATGACGATGAAATTCCGCTTCAAGCCGGTGGAATCGGAGCGTTGCTGAAATGCAGAATTAACAAGTCAGGTTGACGGTGGGGGCAGGGTATGGGAACAGCAAATGTAAAAAAGGACATGTCCGAAGAAGCCGGATTGCGAAACATGGCAGAAGAACAGCTGAAATTGAAGGCGTCCGAAGCGTCCTATTCCGTTACCCGGGTGGCGGCAGAAAAACTGGTCCATGAACTTGAAGTCCATCAGATCGAGTTGGAGCTGCAAAACGCAGAACTGCTTCGATCCAGGGATGAACTGGAAAAAGCTCTGGAAACGGTTACGGATCTCTACGATTTTGCCCCGGTCAGCTACTTTACCCTGGATCGTGAATCGAAAATCAAAGCCGTGAACTTCAGTGGAGCCAAACTGCTTAAATCAGAGCGTTCCCGATTGATAGGCCGGAACTTCGGGCTATTCATTTCCGAGAAATACCGTTCCGACTTCACCTCCTTTCTAAGCAAGGTTTTTTCCGGACAGGGCCGTGAAACATGCGATCTGACCCTTTTGAACAAAGGCTCACTAGCGCTGGTTGTGCAGGTTGAAGCGATAATCAACGAATCGGCTGAAGAGTGCCGTCTGGCCCTGATCGACATAACCGGACGCAGGCAGGCCGAGTATGCCTTGAGGGATATTGAAGACAGGATGTACAAGCTGGCGGATATGGCTGTTGATGCGATTATCATGCTGGATGATGGCGGAACGGTTACGTTCTGCAACACAGCGGCGGGAAAAATGTTCGGCTGTTCTGTCGCTGAGATAGCCGGAGAGGATTTTCATAAACTATTCATTCCCGAACGCCACCTTGGCGCCGAAACGAAGGGCTTTGCCCTTTTCAGGGGACATGGGACCGGACCGCTGATCGGCAGGAGAACGGAAGTCATCGCGCTGCGAAAAGACATGACCGAGTTTTCGATGGAGCTTTCTATTTCGGCTCTCAAATTACAGGGGAAGTGGAATGCCATCGGCATAATGAGAGATGTCACCGAGCGCAAACAGCTGGAAACCGAAAGTCAGGATAACCGGGAATATGCCGAGAACATCGTCGAAACAGTGCGCGAGCCGCTGGTGGTGCTGGACTCCGACCTGAAGATACTGACCGCCAATCACAGCTTCTACGAGACCTTCAAGGTTACGCCCGAGGAAACGATCGGCAATTTCATCTACGATGTCGGTAACCGGCAGTGGGATATTCCCAAACTGCGGGTGCTGGTTGAGGAAATCCTGCCACATGATACCGTGATCAACGATTATGAAGTTGAACACGATTTTCCGGATATTGGCCGCAAGACAATTCTGCTTAATGCCCGGCAGATTTTCCGGGAAAAAATCGGTTCGCACATTATCTTGCTGGCTATGGAGGATATTACCGCACGAAAACAGTTGGAAGCAGGAATACAGGATGCCCTTGAATATGCCGAGAACATCGTCGAAACAGTGCGCGAGCCGTTGGTGGTGCTGGACTCCGACCTGAAGATCCTGACCGCCAACCACAGTTTTTACGAAACCTTCAAGGTAACTCCCCAGGAGACAATCGGCAATTTCATCTACGATCTTGGAAACCGGCAGTGGGATATTCCCAGACTGCGGGTACTGATCGAGGAAATTTTGCCTCTTGATACGGTGATCAACGGTTATGAAGTCGAGCATGACTTCCAGGGAATCGGCCGCAAAACGATTCTGCTCAATGCCCGGCAGATCTTCCGGGAGGATATCGGCTCGCGCATCATCCTGCTGGCTATGGAAGACATTACCGAACGAAAACTGGCGGAGGAGCGCATCGGGGAAGTAATCAGGCAACAACAGGCCATCCTTGACAACATCCCCAATATTGCCTGGCTTAAGGACAGGGAAGGACGGTATCTAGCGGTAAATGAACCCTTCGGCAAGGCACATGGCATTGCACCCGAGGATCTGGTCGGGAAGAATGACCAAGATATTTATCCACCGGAACTTGCGCTGAAATACGAGAAAGATTTCAAAGATGTGATTGCATCAGGAGAGCGCACATATATCGAAGAGTCCACTGTTGACCTGGAAGGGAAGAAGCAATACCTGGAAGAAATTAAAACGCCCATCTTCAATGACTCGGGAGTGGTAATCGGGGTCATCGGTATTGCCCATGACATTACAAACCGCAAGGAAGTGGAGGTCAGGCTGCGTCATGACAGTACTCACGACAACCTGACAGGCCTCTATAACAGGGCGTTTTTTGAGGAAGAACTGGAAAGGTTTGCGCATGGCAGGATGTTCCCGGTCAGCATCGTGATGGCGGATGTAAACGGACTGAAGAGTGTTAATGACACACTTGGCCATGACGCAGGGGACAATCTGATTCGCCTGGCGGCCCGGATCATCCTGACGGCATTCCGGGCTGAGGACATAGTCGCTCGTATCGGTGGAGACGAATTTGCAGTCCTTCTTCCTGAAACCGATGAAAATGTGGCGAATGAAGCTGTAGGACGGATTATGGGTTGTCCTGAAATCATCAATGGACAGTTGAGCATCGCTTTCGGTACAGCATCCGCCGAGAATAGAGATCAGCTTGAGGAAGCGTTAAAGCTTGGTGATGAGAGGATGTACCGGAATAAAATGGAGCAGAAAAAGTAGCCATTTATAGTTAAAGGGCCTGCGCCATGCAGGCCCTTTAGACTTTTTCCCAGGGAAGCAGCGATACGTGCGGGCACTTCCCCGCTGAATTTCATATGTTCGGCATATTGCCGACATAGTACGGCCGCATCATCTCGTTGTCCTCATGGGAGAGGATGTGGCAGTGCCAGACAAACAGACCGGCGATGTCGTACTTGGCCTTGACTCTGGCGACCGTCCCCGGATAGACGACCAGGGTGTCCTTGGTGCCAGTCTCCCAGGCTTCGGGCGGTCGGGGAGTGCCGACCAGTACCGCGGGGGGAGACGATATTCCTTCCGCATCCGTTGCCAGATCCTGACGGTCAATTACCTCGAACTGCACCAGATGAATATGGATCGGGTGCGCATCAGCCGTGAAGTTGTAGATCTCCCAGATCTCGGTATCTCCCAGTTTCGGGTTCTCGCTGACAGCCTCCATCCAGGACTTCGGCACGGGATTACCATCGGCATCGAGAACTCCCAGGCGTGCCGAAGTGGGACCAAAAGCGTTACTCATGTCCGGGGCACAGTCAGCTTCAACAATATTCCCACCGTTCTCCGCCACACAGACCGACATCGACATGTCTTCGTTGAGCGACAGCCTGCGGACATTGTTCGCAACACCCAGGCGCGGAAGCTCTGGCAGGTGCAGTTTGGCGACCGGGTTGGAGAAATCGGGGATTGTCTTTTTGCCCACGATAAACTTCATCACCTTTCCGGTCGTCGCCGGATCGGCGGGCACGAAATCGACACCCGGTACCCCGCCGCCGAAGGGTTCATCCGGGCCGAGGTTGAGCATCGTGATTTCGGTGCCAACCGGTACATTTGAGAAATCCACGATCACGTCGGCCCGCTCGGCCGGGGCAATCAGCAGGGTGTCGAGCTGCACCGGTGCCGGGAGAAATCCGCCGTCTGCGCCGATCTGCCAGAATGGCAGGTTGTTGTCGTTTTTCAGGATCAGGAAGCGTGAGTCGCTGCCATTGAGAAAGCGCAGGCGGTAGCGGCTCTGCTCCACGTTAAGGAAGGGCCAGGTTTTGCCGTTCACCACCATGGTGTTGCCGAAGAACTCCGGATTCCAGGTGGGGGATACATCTGATCCTGGGGTCGGAATAAACGGAATCACCAGCTGGCCTGCCCCCGGGAACTGTTCAGGATGAGTGGGGAATTGCAGCCCTTCGAAGAAGGCACGGTTGTCGGGATAGAAGAGCTTGGTATTCCCGTTATTATCCACGTCGAACGCCTTGTCCTGAATCACAATCGGTATCTCGCGAATGAGCTTCCTGACCTTGGGGTTGTTGTTTGGGTCAAGGCCGGGAAGCGGTGCCGGACCGGGAAGTCTGAGCCGGAGATCCTTGACATCCCGGATCATGAAAAAGCCCGCTGGCCCAGCGTACACATTGGCCCGTGTCATGCCCAGTGAGTGATCGTGGTACCAGAGTGTGGCGGAACGCTGGTCATTGTTGTACTGAAACAGCGCGGCGCCGTCCTCAATGGGCGCGCCCGGAATCTGGCCAAACTTGGAGCCCCTTGTCGCAAAACCGGAGGGGATATCATTTGCGGCCGGAAGGTACCAGGCCTCCGGATAACCGTCACTGTCGGGCTGGACGTGAGCCCCATGAACATGGGTGATGATTGGGACCGGACCCGCGTAGGGATCCTGGCTCCGGCCGCGGCAATCGGTCATGGACATGGGCGACGTCATCGCACCCATGTGCCCATCAATGCACTCCTGGGGCGGATTGGCCCAGTGAAGGGTCTGGTCGATGCTCAAAATGTGCGGTAGAAACTTCCCAGTGAGGGGATCCTTCAGGTTGTTGACCCATTTTACCCGCGTCGGTAGGTTTTTGAGGTTTTCAATGGTCCAGGCGGGATAGTTGCGTGTCTCGGGACGCCCAACCGCCCCGTAGCTCCATACGGTCGTCGGTTTAAGCGAATTGCCGTTAATATCCTTCTTCGGCAGAATCTGCTGGTCAAACTGAACGACCTCGATTTCGTAGTAAGGAACTAACTTCCTGATTGTTTTGTCGAATTTCAGGCCCTTGGCGGGCATAACCGGTGGGATCACGAGCGGTTCAGTGAACTGAGGAATTGTCGTGGGGTCGAGCGTCCCGCCCGGCACAAATGCGAAGCTGTTGGCGGCTCCCAAAACAGCGATCAGGGCGCCAAGAAAAAAATTCATGCTTTTCATGTCGATACCTCCTGACATTGTGCGATGTTGTGCGATAAAAGTCTAAGCAGATAGCAGATACTATTTTCCTGTTTCGTGCTCATGACAGCTATGGTTCACTTTTTCTGATTATATTTCTTGGCAAAAAGCATAGGCCAAAATGATATTGAAGTTCATTTTCTTTATTAAAAAACTACTGCAGAGAAAAATGGATGTCAAGAGTTGATGTTTAATTGGGGGTGTTGTAGCAGGATCCGCATTCCAGCATTGAAATCAGCGATTACCATACGCTTTCCGCTGACAGAATTTTGAAGTATGTCAGTAAGAAGGGTGTCCAACCGGGTTTTCTATCGTGCAGCCGGCGACGCGATCCCAGATCCATCTGGAAAGCAGTTTGAGCGTCCCCACCTCGTTACGGACAAGAGTCTGTATTCGGCTGATTATCGTCAGCAGCATCGGGGCTGATTCGGGAGTGCATAATCCTTCAACCAGATGTGACTCGCATGATGTCGTGAACTTGAGACACGAATCGGCTAATTTACGGCATTCATTGTTTATCTCTTTCAAACGATTATCGTCGCCGTTCCTGACGAGCTCTGCGATTGCATGGAGTATTCCTTCCTGGCGTTCCATCAGCATGTTTATCTGCTCAATCTCCATGTCGGAAAAGTGGACGCTGTTTCTCATCTGGGTTCGTAGCGCACCTGCCACCTCTTTCAAAGACTTGTCTATCATCTGCATATGAGTAAGGATGCCCTCGTATCGAAATACCGGTTCTTTGTAGTCTAGAGATTTACCGAACGTCTGTTCATCGGCCAGTGCGACGTCGAATGCGATTTCCTCGTTCAACTCCAGGCACTGTTTGTCTATGTTTTCCAAAAGCCGGCTTTGATGGTGGACAAAGGCTCCCCTGATGTTTTCCGCAATTACAGCAAGCATTTCGAAGATCTTGCCCAATTGCTCAGCCTGCTCGTTTAATTTGATATCTTTTAACATAATCTCTCCCTTGATTGTCACATGTTGGCTTTCATACAATAATATTCTGACATTTCAGCCCGTTTTTTGCAGTAAAATTCAAAATCATTAGTGATGGCAAGGTGTAGTCGCCTTGCTGTCATCTTCGCCATCTAAAAATTAATCCTGTCCAGTGTCGACAGCCCCTGAGTTGCATTCCAGATTTTCAATGATACTGTCTTCACTATGGATGTACTTTGATTAGTGCAATTATTGTCCAGAGGAGAAATGCCATGTACAAAAAACAAATTGTTGCGGGTTTGGCAATCCTGTTGATCGGAACGGTATTTGTCGGGGGCTGCAAGAAGGATACGCAACAAAAAGCGGAAGCACCACAGATCTCGCCAGTTCCGGCAGCGCCCCCAACTCCAATGATACAGTCCAAGACAGGTGAAACACTGTTCAAGCAGCACTGCGCGGTTTGTCACCCCGATGGCGGCAATATCGTGACCCCCCAGATGACTCTCCACCGGCAGAACCTGGCGGCGCATAAAATAAACAAACCCGAGGACATCGTAAAAATCATGCGTAATCCCGGTCAAGGTATGAACAGGTTTGACGAGGCGACCATTCCCGATAAAGACGCAATGTCGATTGCCGAATTTGTCCTGAATACATACAAATAACAGGTGGCTGTCAGCAATCCATGATTTGCTCTCACGTCGGAGTGACGGCACTGGAACTGGTCATTGTTACGGATATAAGTGGCGATGATGTCCGTGCATCGCTTGGGCGTCTATTCTCCGCCTGATCACTATAAACGGGAACAGTGCAATAATGAATGGGTCTGCATCTGAACAGAATCATCAAGCTGGACCGTCGCCGCGGCCCCCCCGCGACGAGCAGCGAAGCCGTCAGCTCTTCCTGCTCAGCCTGTCGGCCCTCGGAGTGGTGTATGGCGACATCGGCACGAGCCCACTCTATGCGTTGCGAGAATGCTTTCTCGGCCTGCACAGGTACCCACCAACTGAAGTAAATATCCTCGGCGTGCTATCGCTCATCTTCTGGGCACTGGTCCTGATCGTGTCGGTCAAGTATCTCGTGTTCATGATGCGGGCGGACAATCGGGGTGAAGGAGGGATACTGGCGCTTCTGGCGCTCCTGAAACCGTGGCGCTCACAGCCTGGCAGTCAACGCACAGTGCTGGCCGCCCTCGGCCTGTTCGGCGCCGCGCTCCTCTATGGGGACGGGGTAATAACTCCTGCCATATCGGTCCTTTCCGCCGTAGAAGGGCTGACAGTGGCGACTCCCGTGCTAAACGCATATGTACTACCCGCCACGATCACGATACTAGTCATCCTCTTCCTCCTCCAGAAGCGGGGTACAGCACGCATCGGCTCGCTATTCGGGCCGGTCATGGTCGTGTGGTTCCTAGTCATCTCCCTCCTCGGGATACGGGGAATAACCCTTGAGCCGCACGTCATAACGGCGATCAATCCCCTCCATGCAGTCCACTTCTTTCAGAGTAATGGCTGGGGCGGTTTTCAGATTCTCGGCGCGGTCTTTTTAGTGGTGACCGGCAGCGAGGCACTCTACGCCGATATGGGACATTTCGGCCGCACGCCCATCAGGTTCGCCTGGTTCTGCATGGTCTTTCCCGCTCTCCTCCTCAATTACTTCGGGCAGGGGGCACTTCTCCTGACAAACCCCGCCGAGTTGACGCAGCCATTTTATCACCTGGCGCCACGATGGGCGCTTTATCCGCTAGTACTGCTCTCCACCATGGCCACAGTAATCGCCTCACAGGCGATGATCTCCGGGGTGTTTTCCCTGACCCGGCAGGCCGTTCAATTCGGCCTCAGTCCGCGGATGCGAGTCATCCAGACCTCGTCGGAAGAGATCGGCCAGATTTATATCCCATCCGTGAACTGGGCACTCATGGCTGCGGTCATAGGGCTGGTGCTCGGCTTCAGAACCTCCAGCAGTCTCGCCGCCACCTATGGCATCGCCGTTACCATGACCATGGTGGTAACCAGCCTTCTAGCCTTTTTCGTCATGCGCGAACGATGGCGCTGGCATCCCGGAACCGCCCTGGTGGTGACCTTCCTCTTTCTGATGGTTGACCTTTCGTTCTTCGGCGCAAATATGTTGAAAATCGCGGAAGGCGGATGGTTTCCGCTTGCGGCAGGAGGAACGGTGTTCATAGCGATGTCCACCTGGCGACGGGGACGTGAAATCCTCGCTGGACGACTCCGGGAGAGTGTGGGTTCCCTCAAGGTATTTCTCAGCGGGATCGCCGTAAAGCCGCCTGTACGCGTGCCGGGGACGGCTGTCTTCATGACGGGAGAGAACACCGGGACCCCGCCGATGCTTCTCCATCATTTAGCCCACAACCAGGTGCTCCACGAACAGGTTGTTCTTCTGACTGTCGTTACCGAAGAAGTCCCGCGGGTACCGGCTGGGGAGCGGGTTGAGGTCGTCCAGCTACCGCAAGGTTTTGCACGGGTAATCCTTCATTATGGCTATATGCAGAGCCCCAATGTACCGGTGGCGCTGCGGGAATGCGAAACTATCGGTCTTCGGGTAGATATGGAAAGGACTACCTTCTATCTGGGACGAGAAACTCTCATTCCGACTCGTGAAATCAAAGGGATGGCTCTCTGGAGGGAGAAACTCTTTGCGCTCATGTCTCGCAATTCACTCCAGGCAACTACATTTTACAACATCCCGCCGGAACGGGTCGTAGAACTGGGCCTACAGGTGGAAATCTAGGAGCTTAGTGCCTTACGCATATGATTGACCCCTTTTGTATCAGTTCTTCCTGTCTTTTCACATGCCAGTTCCCTCATGCGGGCGTTAATCTCTCCGCCGAGGAGAATCACGAATCCGCTGGCGTACATCCAGACGAGGAGCGCTATAGCTGCGCCGATAGTGCCGTAGGTTTTGTCATAGGACCCGAAATTGTTCACGTAATATGAAAAGGCCAGCGAAACGGCGACCCATGCCCCCGTGGCTGTGACCGCGCCGGGGACGATCTCCCGCCATGACAACTTCAGAGCTGGGGCGTAGCGATAGAGTGCTGACACGGCCGTCACCATGAGGCTTAGGATCACCGGCCATCGCAGGATGGTCCAGCCAAGAGTGAAGGCATTGCCGAGACCGGCCAGGGAGGCGATCCATACACCGATACGGGGGCCGAAAATAAGCAAAAGAAGAGAGAGGATGACGAAGAACGAGAAGCAGACGACCAGCAGGATGGCAATCCCGCGCACTTTCCAGTAGGGGCGCTGCTCCTCCGTACCAAAAGCATGGTTCAGTGCGGATATGACCGCGGTCACCGCATTTGAAGCCGTCCATAGTGAAAAAACCACACTGAAAGACAGCAGGCCTCCCTTCTGGACAATAACCAGTGAGCGGAGGTTATCTTCCACCAGCGAGAGGACATCGCCGGGGGTGAAACGGCCCAGGATCTTCAGCAGCAGCCGCAACAGGTCCGGCACAGGCAGATAGGCGAGCAGGGTGGTCAAAAAGAGAAGGAAAGGGAACAGGGCAAAGATGAAAAAAAAGGCTATCTGTGCCGCGAATCCGTCGCAGTTGTCTTTTTGAATGCTTCCGGCAATACGGCCGGTCAACTCCCACATGGTTGCACCGCTGCCTTTTTGTTCAATTGAAACACTCTAGTCGAACCGCTGACGAATTCGCAGACCTTGCCCTCAACACACAAGGAAAACGGCGGCTCCTCAGCATCATGCCCGCGGACCGTGAGCGAGTCGCGTGTCAGCCGCAGATCCAGTGAATGCCCGCGGTAGCGGATGCGCATGTCGAGCCGCTCCATCTCCCGCGGTAATTCCGGGTTGAGCCGCAGGACATCACCTCTTACCTCAATTCCGGTCGAAACACGCTGCACCTGATCGACAGTTCCCGCCATTGCGCCGAGGTGGATGCCCTCCGCAGTCGTGCCCTGTTGCACATCGCTCACGTCGCTCTGCAACGCCTCCGCGAAGAAGTCCATCGCGCGCGGACGGTC
>MGZK01000163.1 GCA_001802125.1 Geobacteraceae bacterium GWC2_55_20 | reverse complement strand
ACTAAAAGGCATCATCTTCAAAAAGACGGATCTGCGCGGCAACTCGGATGCAACGGTGGAAACCGAAGAAACCTGGGATTTCTCCCATCGCAAAATGGCCACCAACGAAAAATACGCCGAAGAAAAGGGTTTTATCTACCGCATGGGTTATGTCCTGAATAAAAAGGATGGACGCTGGATGATCACCCAGGTCAACACCATCAGCGGAACCAGTACCAATACGGTTATTCCGTGGCCGCGGCTTGACCGCAAAGGAAACAGGGTCACCCCTTCACGGGACAACGCCAAACCGGCCAATCACCCCTGACAATGAATCAATTCAAGCGATTCTTTCTCTCGCGAACAACCATCATCTTTCTGATAATGTCGGCATTGACCGCCGTTACCCTGTCGGCGTTAATCCCCCAGAGTTTCCTGACCTCTTCTGAAAGAATGCTTGCGTGGCAGACTGCGCACCCGTTTGCCGAACGCTTGAGTGAACTGTTCGGTCTCCACCGGATTTACACGCACCCGGCTTTTGCGGTTATTTTGGGCGGTGTGACAATCTCACTGGCCCTTTCCACCTGGAATCAGTTTCTGGCTGCCTGGCGGCACACCTTTAACCCGGATCGGGGAATAAGCAACGGTGAATGTTTTTCCGTGTCCGGCACAGTGGCCGACTCCTGCCGCACTCTGGCTGCCAAAGGCTATTACCGCCTGGGAGGTACCGCGGAAGAGGTGCTGCTGGTACGCAACCCTTGGGGTTACTGGGGCAACACCCTGCTTCACCTGGGAATGATGGTAACCATCGCCGCATCGCTTTTCATAGCGCTGACCCAGCAGCGGGGAGTGATACACCTCGCCGAGAGAGCCATCCGGCACTCTTCCGAGCCGCTGCTGATGGAGGAGCACGGACTGCTGGCAAAACCGCTGCTGTTACCCCAGGCGTTGCGTCTTGACCGGATCGCTTACAGCTTCTGGCCAAACCATGGCGTTCGCCAGGTAGCATCAACGATCTCTTTTCCCGGCGATTCGGGAACAAGCGAAACAAAAACCGTTGAAATAAACCGCATTCTCACCCACCGTGGAATCCGCTACTATCAGGGAGTGGAGTTCGGGCATGCTTTTTTTGTGGAAGTGACCTCACGTACGGGAGATAATCGGCTATATCAGCTTCAGATTCAACACCCCGAGACACCGGACAAACCAAGCTATAACGATTTTCAGGATCTGCTGGGAGATGGCTGCCTGG
Source organism: Geobacteraceae bacterium GWC2_55_20 (assembly GCA_001802125.1). Taxonomy (GTDB): domain Bacteria; phylum Desulfobacterota; class Desulfuromonadia; order Geobacterales; family Pseudopelobacteraceae; genus JACRCG01. Next base: position 10,253 of record MGZK01000163.1, on the reverse strand, counting down.
TACGGTCCAAATACTGGGTTGATGCCGAAAGAAAATCATTTGACAATGTGAACCCGCTATTGACGCTGCGCCTGGACTGCCGGGGAGAGGAAGTGGGACAAATCCCCATTAAAGTCGGGGAAAAAGGCAGCATTGGTCCGTACAAGTTCCATCTTCGCGCATTTGCTCCCTGGTCGCGATTGATCGTGGTCAATTTAAGCGGAATGCCCGGAATCTTCCTCGGTTTTTTCATCATCTGCCTGGGCGGGGTTCTGCATTACTTCACCACGCCTCGCGAGGCGTGGGTCTGCGGAGCAACCGCCAGTAAAAGCAAAATCTGCTGGCGTGCGACTAAATTCGCCGGATTCTATCAGGATGAGTTGGCTTCATTGAAAAAAACTCTGGGGTGCGTGGAGAATCATGGATAAGCAGGTGGCTATATATGTGGCCTTGAACTGGCTGGCGGTGTTCTGCTACGTGGCGGCCACCATTGCCAATGTCAGCGGCGTCGTGTTCAGGAAAGAGGTTGTCGAGCGACGCAGCTATTACCCGGTATGGCTTGGACTGCTTGTTCAATCGGTTGCCATCATCTACTGGTGGCGCATCGTCGGGCATGGCCCCTACATGGCGCCCAGCGAAGTATTGTCCTCCGACGCCTGGATCACGATGGTCGTGTTCCTGGTTTTTATGCGTTTTTTCCCGCGCATCAGGCTGGCCAGCGTGGTCGTCTTCCCGGTGACATTCCTGCTGATTGCGCTGGCAATTTTCTACAATCCCGGTATCCGCTCGCTACCGCCAACTTTTGGCAGTATCTGGCTGGTGCTGCACATCTCTTTTTACAAGATCTCGCTGGGAACCCTGGTGATAGCGCTGGCGTTTTCGATCTTCTTCCTTCTGAAAAATGACCGGGTACCATCCGCCTGGATGCAGCGCCTGCCCGACCCGGACAGTATCGACCTGTATGCCTACCGTTTCACCGGGTTCGGTTTTATCTTCTGGGCTATCGGCATGCTGGCCGGATCCATCTGGGCCTATAAATCATGGGGACGATTTTGGGGCTGGGATCCGGTGGAAACCTGGTCGCTGATTACCTGGCTCATGTTCGGCGTGTATCTGCACCTGCGGCGATTTTTCCGGGTCAGCGGACGTTTTGCGGCCTTTTTGTTCATCTTCTGTTTCATACTGTCGCTTGTTTCGCTGTTTGTAACCTCCCACATGGGAAGCTCGATTCATGCGGAATATTTTCAGTGACACACCCATGGATCACGGTAATTTCGGAAGGAAACCCGGATGCTTAAAAAAACATTGATTGTGCTGAACGGCTTCATTCACGACTTTGCCTCAGGAATCTGGCTGGCGGCAATCGTAACTATCGTTCTGCTGCACAGGACACATCTGCGCGAAACCGAACTGACAAACGCTCTGAACGAAATCGAGCGACAATTTTTCTGGGGCAGCATATCGGCAATGGTCGTGATAATGGCAACCGGTGCGGGCCGCACCTTTACCTACGTGGAAAACTGGTATGGAGAAAATGCGGAACAGGTCCGGCGTAGGATGTTGATCATCAAGCACATGCTGCTGTTTACCTGCTTCGGCGCAGGATATCTATGGGTTTGGGCAATGGTGTTTCATGGCTGAATTTCTTTTTGCTGCGGTTTAGTTGTGGTAAGGTCGCTGGAATACAACCGGTATCGGGTGGAAATAATTCTCGGAAGGGGGTTGAATGTCAATTAAACGGGTAGCACTCATAACGCCTCCCTACCATTCCGGTGTGGTCGAGTCGGCCGGAACCTGGCTGAATGTCGGTTTTGTCTATATCGCCGGTTCACTCCGTTCGGCGGGATATGAGGTGGACTACTACGACGCCATGTCGTTATGGCACGAGTGGCCCGCGATCCGTCAGCGGATCGCGGCCTTCAAACCTGACGTGGTAGCCACCACCGCCTACACCGCCTCGATTGTGGATGCACTGAAGCTGCTCGACCTGGCCAAGGAGATCAACCCGGAAATCACGACGGTTCTGGGTAACGTCCACGCCAGTTTCTGCTACGAGGAACTCCTCGCGGAGGACAACGCTAATGTGGATTTCATCGTGCGCGGCGAGGGAGAGGTGACCCTGCCGGAGTTGCTTGACTGCCTCAATTCCGGAGACGATCCGAAAAATGTGCGGGGACTGGCCTTCCGGCGTAACGGTGAAGTTCTGGTAACGCCTAAGGCGCCCTACATCCATGACCTTGACAGTCTGCCAACCGCCTGGGATCTGGTGGAATGGCCGATTTACACCTACCGTGCCAAGAATAATGCCCGTCTGGCCATAGTCTCCTCTTCCCGCGGTTGTCTCAGCAAATGTTCCTTCTGCTCCCAACAGCTGTTCTGGGCACAAACCTGGCGAGCCAGATCGGCCGAAAACTTCGTTGCCGAACTGGAGATGCTCGGCGAAAAATACGGTGTCGAAGTGGCCATGTTGTCGGACGAACTGCCCACCTGTGACCGCCAGCGCTGGGAGCAGATTCTGGACCTGATGATTGAACGCCGGGTGCCGGTCAAGCTTTTGATGGAGACCCGCGTGGACGACATCATCCGCGATGCCGATATCATGTGGAAGTATCGCCGGGCCGGGGTGGAACATATCTACGTCGGCGTGGAAGCCGGCAGTCAGGAAACGCTGGATCTGTTCAAGAAGGATACCAGGGTGGAACAGTCCAAACAGGCCATCGACCTGATCAACAAGGCCGATATCGTTTCCGAGACATCCTTTGTGCTGGGCATGCCGGACGACACCCCCGAATCCATAGCCCGGACAATCGAGCTGGCGAAACACTACAATCCGGATATGGCCTTCTTCCTGGCAATCGCCCCCTGGCCCTATGCCGAACTGTACCCGGAGTTGGAGCCGTATGTGGCCACCAGGGACTATCGCAAGTACAACCTGGTGGAACCGGTGATAAAACCAAAACAGATGACCATGGAAGAACTTGCGCACGATTTGGGCAAGGCCGCACAGAAGTTTTACATGCACAAATTCCGCAATCTGGACTCACTCACCCCCTGGAAGCAAAAATTCATGCTGGCGGTGTTTGATATCCTGATCAATAACTCCTATCTGGCAGATCAGATGCGCGCCATGATGAAGGACGGCAAACAGATGCCACCGGAAGTCAGGGATATGCTCAGTGCGGTAAAACTGGGAAAGCAGGTCCATCCGGATCAATCATCGGCGGTTGCGCCGATTCCGTAGGAAGCTGCTTTCGCCACTGCGCCGCAAGCGGAGCCGTCCTGATTTTCGAAATACTCCGCTTGCAAATACCCGAAGCTCCCCTCACCCCCAGCTTTGTACATCTCCCTTACTGCCCCGTGCTACTCTCCTTCTGAGGTGGTGGTGGAGCACCTTCCGGAACCGCGACCAGCTGCCCCTCAATCGACTTGCAGGTGGCCTTGATCGTGCCGTTGGGTGTGCTGAGTTCGACCGCCTCTCCCTCGCTTTTGTCCTTGCAGATGTCGAATGCTGCCTGCGGCGGCCTTCTGCGTTCACCCGGCGGTCGCCGGAAATCGGTGCTGGCCAGTGTCATCCCCGGAACCAATATCGCCAGCAGGCAGACCGCTCCAACCCTTTTCATTCCGTGTACAATCATCTCTCGCTCCTTTTTGCCTGATGCATCATCCGTATGATTTACCTCTGTTCGGAGCTTATCAGGCAAATGTGCAGGAAATATGCAATAAATCGGGAAATTCGGTCTTGGCAGTAGAGCGGTCCGGTTACGGATCAAAAGCCGGATCAGGATTGTCTTGATCAATGCAAACAGCGCACACCAGGAGTGACTGTTGAAAAACCGGGAACAAGCCCACTCGGAGGGCATTTTGATTTGAAATCGGGAGAACATCACACTGGACATCACTTCGCCCGCTCTGTTAAAGTATGCAATTCCATGAAAATCAAACGCCTCGAAATATCCGGCTTCAAATCCTTCGCCGACAAGGTCGTGCTGGACTTCCAGCAGGAGGTGACCGGCGTGGTCGGCCCGAACGGCTGCGGCAAGTCCAATATCGTCGATGCCATCCGCTGGTGCATGGGGGAGCAGTCCGCCAAGAACCTGCGCGGCAAGGCCATGGAGGACGTGATCTTCGCTGGCAGCGAAACCCGCAAGCCGTTGGGCCTGGCCGAGGTGTCGCTGGTGTTTTCCACCGAGGACGGCCGCGCGCCGGCCAAGTATCTGGATTATTCCGAGATCCAGCTCACCCGCCGCCTGTACCGCGACGGCGACAGCGACTACCTGATCAACAAGATTCCCTGCCGCCTGATGGACATCACCGAACTGTTCATGGATACCGGAGTCGGCACCCGCGCCTATTCGATCATCGAGCAGGGCAAGATCGGCATGATCCTGCATTCCCGCCCGGAAGAGCGCCGTTTCCTGATCGAAGAGGCGGCCGGGGTCACCAAATTCAAGTCCCGCAAGCAGCTGGCACTTAAAAAAATCGAAGGCACCCGCCAGAACCTGGCCCGGCTGGCCGACGTGCTGGGAGAGATCCGCCGCCAGCTGGGCTCGCTGCAGCGCCAGGCCAAAAAGGCCGAGAAGTTCCGGGAATACCGCGACGAACTGCGGGAAATAGAGCTGCTCTTCACCGCCCGCGAATACCTGGAGACCCAGAACGCCCGCAGCCAGGCGGAACGGGAAATGGCGCTGTTGAACGAACGCATCCGCGATGTTTTCGCCGCTTCATCGCTGGGAGAATCACGTGCCGAAGAGGCCCGGGTGGCGCTGCTGGAGGCGGAAAAGGCCTTGGCCCAGTCCCAGGAGGAGGTCTTCCGGGTCAGGAGCGAGTTCGGCACCACCGAAAATGGTCTCGAGTTCCAGCGCAAGGAACTGGCCGGGCTGGATGGACGACTGGCGCGGTTGGAAGCCGAAACCGGCGAACTGGAGAAGCGCCTCAAGGAGTGCGCCGACCAAAAGGCTGCACTGGAGCTGCGGCGCGACACCGGCAGCCTGGACGTAAGCGGAACCCAGGCGGGGTTGGAGCAGGCCGAAGCGCAACTGCTCGAGCAGCAACAGCTCGAGGAAGAACTGAACCGGAACCTGGAGACGCGGCGCAAGGAGCTGTTCACCGCGCTAGCCGAAGCGGCCCAGTTCAAGAGCCGCCTGGAAAACGCCCAAAAAAGGCTCTCCGGACTGGATGAGCGGATCGGGCGCCAAAAGCGGGAGAATGCGCAACTGGCCGAACGACGCGAACAGCTTCGCCAGAGGAGTTCTGCCTTGGAGAGGGAAATCTCTGCCGGACAACTGGAGTTGGAAACTCTGCAGGCCGAACTCTCCGTGCTGCGCGGCCACGAGGAAGACCTTAAAAAACGACTGCCGGATGTAGAAAAGAACTGGCAGTCACGCCGGGATCAACTGAACCGCTCCTCATCTCGCCTGCACTCTCTGCGGGAACTGGAGGCACAGTTTGCCGGTTTCGGCCAGGGCGTGCGCACACTGATGAAGGACGCACGCCTGCGATCCGGCTTCAGCGGTGTGCTGGCGGATACAGTACAGGCCCCTGCAGAACTGGAGGCAGCGGTAGAGACCGCGCTGGCGGAGCGGCTGCAGTGCCTGCTCTGCGAAAATGACAGCGACGCGATCCAGGCCTTGCAGTTCCTGAAGGGAAACAATGGCGGACGGGCCGGTATCGCGCTGCCGCTGGAGTACGAGCTGCCGGCCATAACCAACGTGCCCGGAAGCACGCCACTGGCGGGACAGTTGCAGAGCAGTGGCCGCTATGCCGGGCTGATCCGCAACATGCTGGCCAGCGTGATGCTGGTTGACGACATCAACACCGCTATCGGGCTGGCCCGCAGCCATCCCGAACTGACTTTTGTCACCCGCAATGGCGACATGGTCACAGCGGGCGGAATCGTCAGCGGCGGTTCGGGCGACCAGGTCAACAAGGGCCTGATCCACAAGAAACGCGAGATCCGGGAGCTTGAGCAACAGGTGGCAATGCTGGAGAAGGAAACCGCTTCCCTTGGCAAACAGCGCGAAGATCTGCGCAGCCAGAGCCAGGAAGTGGCCGAGGGTTTGAAGTCCGGCGGAACACATCTGCACCAGTGCGAGCTGAAGCTGACCGGCCTGCGCAAGGACCGCCAGCAGGCCACGGACGAGTCGGCCCGCATCGAGGAGCGGCTGGAGCTGCAGAGTCTTGAGACCGCCAATCTCGACGAGGAGCGCCAAACGCTGGAGGACGAGCTGAAACTGGCCCGGGAGCAGATCGGACAAACCGGCAGCATTTCCAAAGATCTGGAACAGGAAACTAACCGCCTGAAAGAGTCGCTGGACCTGCAGCGTGCCACACTGGCCGCCACCCGCGAGAAGGTCACAGCCATCCGGGTGCAGACCGCCACGCTCAAGGAACAACACGAGGCGCACCTGCGTGGGCTGACCGACCTCGAGCGCCAGACCTCGGAACTGGCCCGGCGCATGGCCGGCGATCGCCAGGAGATCGAATCCGGCGCTGCCGCCCGGCTCCAGTTGCAGGCTTCAATCGCCTCCGCTTCGGAACGGCTGGAGGAGCTTTTGCGGCTGCAGGTTAAGACCGAAGAGCGCCTGAACGTGGCCCGGGAAGCCTTCGAAGCGGCCGGCACCGGACTGAGCGAGAACGAAGCGCTGCTAAAGAAGGCCCGTGAAGAAAGCGACTCCGTCCGCCAGTCCCAGGCCGACCTGAACCTGCGCTTTTCGACCCTGAACATGCAGGCCGAGCATCTGGAACGGACACTGCAGGAAAAAAGCCGCATCGACATGACCGAGGCGCTGGCACGGCTGGAAGCGACGGAATTCGACCAGGACGCCCGCCGCTTGCGCCAGGGAGAACTGCAGCGCCTGCTGGACGAGATGGGTGAAGTCAACCTGATGGCGATCGAAGAGTGCGCCGGGATGGAGGAGCGCTTCAACTTCCTCAACGGCCAGAAGGACGACCTGGAAGAGTCGCTGCGCGGGCTGCAACAGGCCATCCAGCGCATCAACCGCACGACCCGCCAGCGTTTCCTGGAAACCTACAACCTGATCAATGCCAAGTTCCAGGAGGTCTTCCCGCGGCTGTTCTGCGGCGGACGGGCCGAACTGCGCCTGACCAACGAAGACGACCTGCTGGAAACCGGCATCGATATCATCGTTCAGCCCCCCGGCAAGAAGCTGCAGAACGTAACCCTGCTCTCCGGCGGCGAAAAGGCTCTGACCGCGGTGGCTTTGATCTTCTCGATCTTCCTGATCAAGCCAACCCCTTTCTGCCTGCTGGATGAGGTCGATGCGCCGCTGGACGACGCCAATATCGGACGCTTCAACGAGATGGTACGGGAGATGAGCGCCATCTCGCAGTTCATCATCATTACCCACAACAAGGCCACTATGCAGGTGGCGGACACGCTCTACGGCATCACCATGGAGGAGCCGGGGGCATCCAGGATGGTGTCGGTCAGGCTGCACTGAGATTTGCGCTGACCGGCAGCGGAACTTGCTGCAAGGCCGCTATCAATCGATTTTCTAACCGGGTGGAGGTTAAATGTCATTTGAAATAATCCTGAAAGATCTGGTGGATCAGGTTCCGCAAGCAATCGGCGCGATCCTGGTGGATTGGGAAGGGGAAGCGGTCATGGAACACTGTCACTGCGAACCCTATGACATGCGCTTCATTGCCGCCCATAAGGGCATCATCCTGTCACGCCTGATGGAGATGCAGAGTATCGCCAATGTCGGAGCCATTGAAGATGTGGTTGTGACCGCCAGCGAGGGGCACCTGATCATCGGCAGCATCGACAAGGATTATTCGCTGGTAATGAGGGTCGGGCGCAGCGGTCCCATCGCACAGGCCCTGTACCATTTTCGCCTGGCCATCACCGAACTTAAAAAGGAGATTTGATGGAACAGAAAGAGAAAAAGGGCTTTTTTCGCGGCCTGATGGACAAGATCACCGGCGCCGATTCGGCCGAAGAGATAGCCGCGCCGCTCGATGTGGTAGTCACGACACACGCTCCGGAGCAGGAGGAACCGACACCGGCTCTGGCAGTCACTGCCACTCCGGCCGTGGTTGAAAAACCGAGCTTTTTCGAGCGTCTGAAATCCGGGCTGAAGAAGACCAAGGACGGGTTGGTCGGGCGCATTGACGCGCTGGTGCTGGGTAAAAAGGAGATCGACGCCGATACCCTGGAAGAGCTGGAGGAGATCCTGATCACCTCCGATATCGGCGTCAAGACCACCGTGGAATTGATCCGCACGCTGGAGCAGCGACTCGGGCGCAACGAGCTCAAAGATGGCGGGGCGCTGCGGGGGGCGCTCAAGGAAGAGATCCTGGCACGCCTGACCGCCCACCATCTGCCACTCGACATCGGCAGCCAGAAACTCTTCGTATTGCTGGTGATCGGCGTGAACGGAGTCGGCAAGACCACCACGATCGGCAAACTGGCTTCGCGTTTCACCGCCGACGGCAAAAAAGTGCTGCTGGCAGCGGCTGACACATTCCGCGCCGCGGCCGCCGAACAGCTGGTCGCCTGGGGCGAGCGCTCCGGAGTGGACGTGATTCGCCACAAGGAGGGAGCCGACCCTTCCGCGGTTGTATTCGACGCCTGCAAGGCGGCGGTTGCCCGGGGCGTTGACATCCTGATCATTGATACCGCCGGACGCCTGCATACCAAGGTCAACCTGATGGAGGAGATGAAAAAGATCCGCCGCGTGATCAGTCGCGAGATTCCCGGAGCGCCGCATGAGACGCTGCTGGTGCTTGACGCCGCCACCGGACAGAACGCGGTATCCCAGGCCCGGCTTTTCAAGGAGGCCGCCGGAGTGACCGGACTGGCGCTGACCAAACTGGACGGTACCGCCAAAGGCGGCATCGTGGTGGCGGTCAGCCACGAATTTGCGCTGCCGGTCCGTTACATTGGTGTAGGCGAGTCGATCGACGATCTGCGCGATTTCGACCCCGGGGAGTTCACGGATGCCCTCTTCCAGGCCTGAAATATCCGCCTCCAAAAGGGGTCGAACAGGCAGGGAACCTCACGAAATCAATCAATTGGGACTTGACTTCGCAACGCCTCCGTCGTATAGTTCAGCCCCTCGAAAGGAAATTGAACCCATGAATCAGGAACTGATTGAAGTGCTCGAAAAGAAAATCGGCGAGCTGGTAGAAAAATATACCGCCCTCAAAGAGGAAAATGCCCTCTTGAACGAAGAACTGCAACGCCTTTCATCCGACAGGGAAGGGATCAAATCCCGCGTTGACGCCCTGCTCGGCAAACTGGACGGTATCTAGGCGACGCGCATGGTCATCGTATGAAAAAGACACATGCGGTGACAGTACTGGGACGCGAGATTTCAGTCAGGAGTTCTGCTCCGGCCGAGAAGGTCGCGGCTGTCGAGAAGTTTGTCAACGACAGGCTGCTGACCATCGGCAGTGCCCTGAAAAATGGCGACGCCCAACTGGTGCTGACCCTGGCCCTGCTGAACACAGCCGAAGAGCTTCTTGAACTGAATTCAAAACATGAACGTGATGCCGCGCTTGAGAGCAGAATGCTCGATATTATCGGCAAACTGGAAACAGCTTGATTTTAATGGTCTCTCAGGGAGACTTGATCATATATTCGCAACAGCAGCGCCGCAAATCGGACTCTTCAGCAGCGAGCAGTCAAATCGCTTCTGATTGCTGATATCAGAAACTCGCAGAATATATCCTCGTTGAAAGGAAGAAATCGCTCCGAGATCTTCATTGGAGAACCACATTTTCCCGTACGGCACTCGCGAGCCTTTTCCCATTTCCTTTCATCCTCCCTGGTCGACCTTCCCGGCATAACACCGGGACCAATCCATTACTACACTTGCGAGATAACCATGCCCAAGCGCTCACTCCGTTCGCAACTTCTGGCACAGCGACGGGCACTTGGCCATGATGCATGGCTGGCGTCAAGTCATGCGGCGCAGCAGAACCTGCTTGCGCTGAGCGAATATCACCAGTCCGAATGCATTGCGCTGTACGCCCCGGTCCGGAATGAAACCGATACCGCGGAGATACTGGTGCATGCGTTCAAAGTCGGCAAGCGGGTGCTGTATCCGGCGGTTTGCGGTGAGCACATGGTGTTCCGTCTGGTGGAGGGGCTGCATTCCCTTCAGCAGGGCGCCTTTGGCATACTGGAACCGTGCGCGGTCGGAATCGACCACCAGGCTGACGAAGCCGACCTGATTGTTGTACCGGGCGTTGCCTTTGACCTTTCCGGACACCGCATCGGCTACGGCAAGGGCTTTTACGACCGTTTT
>MGZK01000162.1 GCA_001802125.1 Geobacteraceae bacterium GWC2_55_20 | reverse complement strand
CCATGATCAATCGTCGCCATAAATGGACGGGCCATCTGTGGCAGGGAAGATTTTCATCCTTTCCCATGGATGAGACCTATTTGCTTGCTGCTGCGAAATACGTCGAAATGAATCCGGTGCGGGCAAGGCTTGTCGCCGATCCGTATGCATGGCAATGGAGCAGTGCCAGTGCCCATGCAGCTGGAAAGGACGACTTGCTTGTCACGGTTGCGCCGCTACTGGAAATGGTTGGTGAATGGCGGTTGTTTCTGGAAGAAGCGGACGAAGACGATGCAAAGAAGATTCGTGGACATGAGCGAACCGGTCGAGCACTAGGGGGAGACTCTTTTCTTGACTCACTGGAGAATTCCTTGCAGCGGGTGGTGAAGCCGAGAAAAGCAGGACGCAAGAAAAAGGACAATAAATAGGTATTGTGTCCCTGTATTTTCCTCGAGAAAAGCAGGACGCAAGAAAAAGGACAATAAATAGGTATTGTGTCCCTGTATTTTCCTTCCAATTCCAAGAATAGCAAGAGCATTAACACCATGAAGATTGCAACTTGTTCAATAAAATACTTCCGCTGGATTCCGCTTCTGACAGTATATCTCGCATCTGGCTGTGCAAGCGGGCCGAAACCACAAAACATTTGGCCATGGGAGTACGGTAAGGAGACCGGAAACCATCAGACCGGTGACTATATTACCGTTGGCGGAACTGTAGGAAATTTCGGGGATGCTCCTAAAGCAGTGAAACCGATAACTCCGGAATCCCTCAAGCCACAAATCCCTGATTCACCTTCACCTGCCGAACCAGCAGAGTCAAAAGTCCGTTCAAATGTGCCTAAACCAGGCCAGGACAAACCGGCAACCAAAGTAACAAGTGACTATGACTTCACGGTGAGCGACGTGAAAATTGCTCCGCCATCATATCTGCCGACAGATTCGATTAAGCCCGCTCACGACATTACGGCCATCAATCACGGCCTCGCTCCGGTAACCGTTGCCATCGGCATTGACCCGGAATCGGCTCAAAATCTGTCCACAGACAAGCCTCTGCCTCTTAATGCCGTTGTACCACCCAGCTCGGATCACGTCGTCGTGCAATTCAGTCCAAAGATCAAAAACGAACCCTACAGATTCAGGTATGCATACTCATGGAGCATTGGCGATTATACGGCACAGCACAACTGTCCGGAACATTACCAATTCCCGTTTGGCGACAACATACAAGCATATGCCAATGCCGGCAGCGATGCCAACTCTACGCCCTTTAACCGTTATGCCGTTGCATTCTCCCTGCCTCCGGGCACGCCGGTTCTCGCGGCGAGAAAAGGGAAGGTTGTTCAAATCAGGGATGACAGGATTGACATACTCCATAACGACTCGACAATTGCTACCTATAGCCATCTTGAGAAGCTTGCAGAAGGGATTGTTCCGGGAAAGATTGTCACAACAGAGGACGTTCTTGGCCTCCCCGGCACGGTAAGGAAACAAAAGGAAGCCTATGTGCAGCTTACCGTCTGGCGGCCTGAACCGGAACCTGCGGTCAAGCTGCTGAAAACAAACTCACAAAGTCCGGGCATCGGATATGTTTCGTTCCCGATGGAATTCTGCACTGCGGACACAAACGACTGCCGGATCCTCACGAAAGACCAGGCGGTGTCAAAAAGGGCAAGGACTGACAAGAAGCAGACAAAACGTAAAGCAAAACAGTCAGCATCTAACCGATTGTAAACATTCAAACAAGATAAGCAAGGCAGATAAAAAAAGGGACGCAGAAATGCGCCCCTTTTTTCACGGGTTTAAAATGCCCCCGGGTCAGGCCAATTTTACAATCTCATGCCCCGCAGCCTGCAATTCGGCGACCACCATCTCCGCCAGCCCCGGCAGTTTGGCAGCCAGCGTGGGGGAGAGCTCGACACCGGCCTCATAGGAGGCGGGGATGATGCCGAAGAGCGAGACCTGGTCGGGTGTCCTGCCACGCAGGTCCGAGAGGAACAGCACCTCCTGGATGCCGATCTGGTGGGGCGACATCTTGATCGGCAGCCTGCCCAGCAGGAACTCATCCTTCTCGTAGCGAAAGACATCCCCCGCTTCGCCCGCGGCATCGACCACATCGACCAGGAAAACCCGGTCGGCCTCCTCCAGCAGATGGGTGACCATGATCCCCAGGGTGCCGCCGTCGTACAACTCCACGTCATCCCGGAAGCGGTAGTGCTGCTCCAGGTATTTGATGAAATGGACGCCAAAGCCTTCGTCGGAACAGAGCAGGTTGCCCGCCCCGAATATCAATGTTTTCATTGCTAAATTCCTTTATCTCTCACAGAGGCACAGAGGGCACGGAGAAGTTCAAAAGCGCTTTAACAGGGATACACAGGATGAAAGGGATACCATCTCAAATCCTTTTATTGGGAAATGTCTTTAAGCCTTCATCCCGTTTATCCTGTTCATCCCTGTAAATTACGTTTTTGATTTCCCGATTTTTCTCTGTGCCTTCGTGAGCTCTGTGAGAGGCGCATTTCAGGTATTACATCACCTTGACGTTGGTAATCTCTTTCCCTTCCGGATCGATGGTATGCACCGCGCAGGCGATGCAGGGGTCGAAGGAGTGGATCGTGCGCAGCACCTCCAGCGGTTTGTCGCTCTGTGCCACCGGGTTGCCGATCAGCGAGGCTTCGTAGGGACCGAGCACACCTTTTTCGTCGCGCGGCGAGGCGTTCCAGGTGGAGGGGACCACGGCCTGGTAGTTCTTGATCTTCTGCTTTTCGATCACGATCCAGTGCGACAGGGTGCCGCGCGGTGCTTCGTGGAAACCGACCCCGCGGTACTCCCCTTTGGGGATCTGGGTATGGTTGGCATAGGCCTTGTCGCCTTTGCCGACGTTTTCAACCAGCTTGTCCAGATATTCCAGCGAATAGTCAGCCATGATGTGGGCCCTGATGGCGCGGGCGCCCAGTCGCCCCATGGTCGAGTGCAAGTCGCCGACGCCGATGCCGATCATCTTGCAGGAATCGTCCACCAGCTTTCTGACTTTCTGGTTGCCGCCGGCATAGGCTGCGAACAGCTGGGCCGGGGGACCGACCTGTATCGCCTTGCCGTCCAGGCGCGGTGCCTTGCACCAGGTGTACTTGCCGTTGTCCTGGAAGTCGGTGTAGTTAGGCTTGGTTTCACCTTCCCATGGGTGCTTGCTGCCGCTGCCGTCATACCAGGCATGGGCGACGTTTTCGGTGATACCGCCGATCAGCGGCGCATCCTGGTGGTTGGTGATGATACGGGCGCCCTTGATGTCACCGCTGTTGATAATCGCGCCCGGCAGTGCGAACTTGGTGTTATGGCTGTCTTCCGGCATTTCCGGTACTGCCAGATAGTTGGTCACCCCTTTGCCGTATTTGAACCACTCCTTGTAGGCCGACGCAATCGCGATCATATCCGGATAGTAGACCTTCTGCACGAACTCGCGAGTCTCTTCCATCAGCGCGCGCAAGGCCGCGATCTTCTCCATGTTGAGGGTGGCCATGTTTTCCATGTTGATGGCGGTGGCGACACCGCCGACGCACAGGTTCTGGATATGCGGGTTCTTGCCCCCCAGGATCGCCCCGGCCTGGGCCGCCCGACGCTGAAAATCCAGCGCCTTCAGGTAGTGGGCCACGGCCATCAGGTTGGCCTCGGGCGGCAGTTTCATGGCCGGATGCCCCCAGTAGCCGGAGGAGAAAATCCCCAGGCGGCCGGTCTCGACAAAAGATTTCAACTTGGACTGTACCGCCCTGAATTCGGTTTCGCTGTTGCCGGACCAGTCCGAGATCGATTGGGCCAGCTGGGCGGTCTTCTTCGGATCGGCCTTGAGGGCCGAAACCACATCGACCCAGTCCAGCGCCGAGAGGTGATAGAAATGGACGATATGGTCCTGCACCGAGTGCTGGGCCATGATGATGTTGCGCATATACTGGGCGTTGAGCGGCACCTCGACCTTCAGGGCGTGCTCGACCGAGCGGATCGACGAGATCGCATGCACGGTGGTGCAGACGCCGCAGAAGCGCTGGGCGTAGATCCAGGCATCCTCGGGCGGACGCCCCTGCAGGATCGTCTCGATGCCGCGCCACATCTGGGCCGACGACCAGGCATTGGTGACCGCGCCACCGTTTACTTCCACATCGATTCTCAGGTGACCTTCGATACGGGTGATCGGGTCAAGGGTAATTCGGGCCATTATGTTACCTCCGATAGTTTATGGGTCAGCAATTTTCCTCCCCTTTCAAGGGGGAGGTTAGGAGGGGGATGGGTGGACTGTTACATCTAACCCATCCCCACCCCGACCCTCCCCTTGAAGGGGAGGGAGTTTTTTCTGTTACGCCTTTTCCGCCACCACATGCTCCGCAGACGTATCAACATGCTCCGTGGCCGCATCCAGCTGCTGGCGGGTATGCAGCTTGGGCAGGACCGGCAGGATCTTGACCAGCACCTGGTATCCCAGGATTTCGAAGGCGACGATGCCGACCGTGATCAGCAGTTCGGCCAGGGACGGGAAGTAGTGCCACCCCTTGCCCGGATTGAAGCCGATCAGGTAGACGTTGAAGCGATAGAGCGCGCCCCCCAGCACGATCAGTGCCGCCGACGCGAACAGCCAGCGGATCGACTCGCGCTTGCGTCCGCTGAACAGCAGCATCGAACCGCCCGCCACCAGGCAGAACTCCAGCAGGAAGAAGCGCGAGTAGAAATCGAACGACAGCGCCGCCATGAGCTGCCCGCGCCAGGCCAGGTCGCCGATCACCACGGTCAGCCAGATCACGGTCAGCCAGGGGACGATGCGGGCCAGGCCGGACAATTCCTTGGTTTCGAAGGGGCGCTTGAAGGCATAACAGGAGATAACCGACTCCAGGATCGCGATCGAGTAGCCGATGAACATGCAGTTGATCAGGAACAACAGCGGCAGGAAGCCGGTGTGCCAGAGCGGATGAACTTTTGTCGATGCGATCAGCAGCAGCGAGCCGAGTGAGGACTGGTGCATGGTCGGCAGCGTGATGCCCAGCACGATCACGAAGATCAGCACCTTGTCCAGGCGCGGTTTCAGCCAGGCCGCCACCTCCTTGACAGATTCCAGCCGTTCATCCAACCGCTCGGGACGGTTGATGCCGGTGCGTTGGTGCAGTTTGTCCAGCATGTACTGGAGCGTCTTCCATTCGGTTTTTTCCAGCGTGGTCAGCACCGCCGGCAGAAATTCCAGCAGCAACACCGTGGTGTAGGCCATGACGCACAGCGCCACCTCGAACATGGCCGAGTTGGCCTGCCACTTGGACGGTATGAAGAAGTTGTAGGAATTCCAGGGACGACCCACGTCCACCATGACCGAGAAACCGGCCAGACCGTAGCCGAACATGCTGGTCAGGATCGCCGAGCGGATCATCGGGTGATAGTGCATGTGGTTGCGGATATAGATCAGGATCGCCATGGCATAGCCGCCGCAGGCTATGGCGGTGCCGGTGGCAACGTCATAGGTGATCCAGATGCCCCAGGGATAGCCGTCGCTCATGTTGGAGACCGCGCCGATCCCCTTGATGAAGCGCAGCGCGATCAGGCCGAAACCGATCAGGGTCAGCGTCAGCAGCACGATGAATGATGGTGTCAGGATCTTGGCGTCATGTCTTTGGTACTCATCATGCCCCATGGTCGGAAGCCCCCTTTTCGTCGGTTTCGGAATGTTTGGCCGCCGCGCCATGCCCCTTGATGTTCTTGAGGGCTACGAAGCATAGTGTGCCGTAGAGTGCCACCGGAGCGATGAAACCCTTGTAGATCGTGTGCTGGATCTTCTCCGAAAACTCGGCCGGGGCAGCCTCCGCCAGCACCGGCAATCCCAGCTTGTTGAACTGCATGGCCGACAGGTAGAGGTGGTTGGCGCCCCCCACCTCCTTCTCGCCGTAGATGTGGTTGATGTATTTGCCCGGATTTTCCCTGAGCCGTTTGTTGGCCTCTTCCAGCAGCTCCTTGCGCTTGCCGAAACTGATCGCCCCCACCGGACAGACTTCGGCGCAGGCGGTGATCCCCTTTTTGACCAGGTTGGTGTTCTTGCACAGGTCGCATTTGACGATCTGCGGTATGGCCTTGTCCCACTGGAACTTGGGAATATTGAAGGCGCAGGCGATCTGGCAGTAGCGGCAGCCGATGCAGGCGTCCTTGTTGTAATCGACCGTGCCGGTGATCTTGTCGCGGGTCATGGCGCTGACCGGGCAGACCGAGACGCAGGACGGCTTCTGGCAATGCATGCAGGAGTATTTGACATAGGACCACTGCTTGTCCGACTCCTTGAAGAGCTTGATCAGCGTGCGGGTGCTGCCGGACAGGTCCTCCGGCGCGTCCCACAGTCCGTCGCTGTCGAATTTGGCCCGTTCGAAGGCCAGGCTGCCGTAATCGCTGTTGACTTTTTTGCAGGCCGACATGCAGGCCTTGCAGCCGACGCACTTGGTGGCGTCGTAGAGCATGCCGAGCGTATCGTTGTTGACCGCGTGCGACTCGGAAGCCTCGGCGCCGGCCCGGCCGGCCAGAAGCGCGGCTCCGCTGGCGCCCATGATCTTCAGGAAATCGCGCCTACTCGGTTTTTTCATGGTCGTCCCCCTTCTGCGGACCATCCGGCAGCTTCTTGGCCATCATGATGCCCGCGCCGATGGCGGCGCCGGCGGCCAGCCCGATCACCCCGGTGGTCAGCGGATCCGGTCCCTTGCCCTTGTCCTTCAGGTCAACCGGAGCATAGCTGTCGAAAGGTGTCGGCTCGTGGATCTGGACCTTGTCAGCGATGGCGGTCTTGAAGAGCAGGTCCGGTTCGGTGCAGCCGATGCAGGGATGGCCGACCGAAACCGGCCAGACGCCGATGTCGTTGAAGCCCAGCACCGAACAGTTGGAGTATGTGGCCGGCCCCTTGCACCCCAGTTTGTAGAGGCAGTAGCCCAGGCTGTGCCCCTCGTCGCCAAAGGCCTTGGCGAAGCGGCCGGCGTCAAAATGGGCGCGCCGCTCGCAATGCTCATGGATCTTACGGCCATAGGCGAACATCGGACGCCCCATCTTGTCCAGCTCGGGCAGTTTTTTAAAGGTGACGTAGTACAGTACCGTGGAGAGGAAATTGTAGGGACTTGGCGGACAGCCGGGTAGGTTGATGATCGGTTTGTCCTTGATGATATCGCCGACGCCCACCGTTCCGGTCGGATTGGAGCCGACCGACGGAATGCCGCCGTAGCTGGCGCAGGTGCCGATCGAGATGATCGCCGCCGCCCCTTCGGCCGCCTTCCTGAGTGATTCCAGCGCGGTTTTGCCCCCCACCTTGCAGTAGATGCCGTTATCCTTGGTCGGGATGCCCCCCTCGACAACCAGCACGTATTTGCCACGGTTGGCCTGCATCGAATCATGCAGCGACTTCTCGGCCTGATGCCCGGAGCCGGCCATCAGGGTTTCGTGATAGTCGAGGGAGATCATATCCAGAATCAGGTTGGCAACGGTGGGATGGCTGGAACGGAGCAGCGATTCGGAACAGCCGGTACACTCCTGGAAATGCAGCCAGATCACGGCCGGACGGTTATCGGCCTTCTGGGCGGCGGCCGCCACCTTGCTGACCATGCCGAAGGGCAGACCCAGCATGGCCGAAACGGTCACGCAGGTCTTGATGAAATCCCGGCGATTGACTCCGGGGAACAGATCGGGCTTACTCATTTATTCCTCCCATATGCATGTGAATTGTTCACGGTTTTATAATCGCGTATACGGCAATTGCTGTGCCAAATAATTTTCCGTGGGCCACCAAGGTAAAAACACAATGATACAGGCATGTTAAACACTCATTTTAATTAGGACACAGCCGTTTTGAAAACAATTGTTGATTCTTTTTGTCCCGCTCTGTATCATTTTGTCCCAATCAAATTGTTTAATTCATGCATTGGATTCAGGAGAACGCTGCATATGCCGACCATATTTATCTGCGATGACGAAGCCGAAATCCTGCGCTACCTGGACAAGCTGCTGCAGGCCAGCGGTTACGGGGTCGAGACCTTCAACCGTGGGGCCGACCTGCTGAAACGGCTGGACACGGCCGATCCGGCGCCTTGCGACATAGTGCTGCAGGATGTGCGCATGCCGGATGTGGACGGACTGCTGGTACTGAGACAGCTCCACACCCGGAAACCGGATCTGCCGGTGATCATCATGACCGGCCACGGCACGATCAACGACGCGGTCCAGGCCATCAAGGAAGGGGCCTATGACTACATCACCAAACCCTTTCCCAAGGAGAAGCTGCTGGGGGTGCTGGAGCGGGTGCTCGACCATCGCCGGCTGGCCAGCGAGAACCTGCAACTGCGCAAGGAGTTGCAGCGCGGCGGCGGACAGACCGAAACAATGGTCTTCAAGAGCGCCCGCTTCCGCGAGGTGTACGACCTGACCCTGCAGGTGGCCGAGAGCGATGCCAACATCATGATCCTGGGAGAGTCCGGAACCGGCAAGGAACTGATCGCTGGAACAGTCCACGGCAACAGCCGGCGGGCCAGCCGTCCGTTCGTATCGCTGAACTGCGCCGCACTGTCGGACACGCTGCTGGAAAGTCAGCTGTTCGGACATGTGAGGGGCGCGTTCACCGGCGCGATCATCAACCAGAAAGGGTTGATCGAGGAGGCCGATGGCGGCACGCTCTTTCTGGACGAAATCGGCGACGTCAGCCCGGCGGTTCAGGCCAAACTGTTGCGGGTGATCCAGGAGAAAGATTTCATGGCGGTCGGCTCCACCCGCGCCAAAAAGGTCGATGTGCGTTTCGTGGCCGCCACCAACAAGGACCTGCAGCGCGAGGTTCTGGAGGGACGTTTTCGCGAGGATCTGTACTATCGCCTGAACGTGATCACGATCGATCTGCCGCCGCTACGCGAGCGGCGCGAGGACATCGAGCCGCTGGCTATGCATTTTTTGAAGATGTACACCGCCAGGATGAAAAAGGAGCTGCGCGGCATCGACGTGGAAGCGCTGCAGCTGATGCAGCAGTACGACTGGCCCGGCAACGTGCGCGAGCTGGAAAACGTCATGGAACGGGCCGTGATCCTGGCCCGCACGGATACGATCACCCCGGCGCTGCTGCCGATCGGCGCAATCCGCGAACGGGCCGCCGCGATTGCCGAACCGGCCCCGCTGGTCGCGCTGGAAGAGATCGAGCGCCGGCATATCGAGGCGGTGCTGGCCCGGACCGGTTTTCACAAGAGCCGTAGCGCCGAAATTCTCGGCATCTCCCGCAAGACACTCGATCGCAAGATCCTCGAGTACGGCCTCTCATGAGGATCAGGCGCCTGCGCTCTTCGATCCGTTTCAAGCTGACGGTGGCCACACTGGTGCCGCTGGTCTCAGCGATTACGGTCTGCTGGCTGCTGGGTGTCTCGCTGATCACGACCCGCTTTTATACCCAGGCGCAACAGACCGTGGAAACGAATCTCTATTCCGCCCGCGAAATACTGCTGGGCGAAACAGCCAGGCTCTCCGACATCATCCGCCTGACCGGGCAGACCGCCGAACTGTCGCTGGCCATGGACGCCAACGCAAAGACATCCCAATCCCCCCCGCTCCAGCTGATTCTGCACAATGAACGCCTGAGCTTTCTGACCATGGTCGATCGATACGGCTTTGTGCGCTACCGGGCCGGAAACCCGGGCGTCACCGGTGACTCCAAACAGAAGGAAAAACTGATTGCCGACGCGCTGAAAGGGGTCGTCGCCAGCGGGATCATGCTGCTTTCCTCGGAACAGGCCGCACGGGAAAATCCGCAGCTGCCGCAGCTTATCAATATCCCCACCAGGCAGACCCCCCATGCCAGGCCTTACAGCAGGCAGGCCGAGAATCGCGGCATGTTCCTGGTGGCGGCCGCGCCGGTCATGGCCCATGACGGGAGCGTGGCCGGGGTGCTGTACGGCGGAGTGCTGATGAATGGCGACAACCGGCTGGTTGACCGTATTTCGAAAGTGGTCTTCCAACATGGCGAGAACCTGGAGCCGGGCCATACCACCGGAACCGCCACGCTGTTTCTCGACGACATCCGCATCGCCACGACCGTGCTGGACAGCAGCGGCCAACGCGCCATCGGCAGCATGATGTCGGCTGATGTCTACGATCAGATCAGCCGCGGCCAAAAGTGGGTCGGCAAGGCCTTTGTACTGGACCATCAGAACATTGCCGCCTACGTCCCCCTGCGGGATTACCGTGGCAGTGTCGTCGGAGCGCTGTACGTCGGCGTACCGGAACAGCCCTACCGGCAGCTGCGCTTCCAGATCAATCTGTTATTTTCCGGAGTGCTGATCTTTGTCACGTTGATCGGAGTCGGGCTTTCGGCCTGGTTCAGCCGGCGCCTGTCGCTGCCGGTCAAGGCACTGGAAGAGGAGGTCCGCAGAATCGCCGCCGGCGAGAAGCTGCCGGATATCTCCGTTGACAGCAACGACGAAATCGCCTCGCTGGCCGACGAATTCAACATCATGAAACACCGTCTGGCGGAACGGGAACAGGAGAACCTGACCCTCAACCGGACCCTGGAGGAGAAGGTGCTGAAACGCACCAGACAACTGGAGGAGACCAGCCAGGAGCTGCTGAACGCGCAGAAGGAACTGGCCCAGGCAGAAAGGCTGGCGGGCATCGGCATGCTGGCCTCCGGTGTCGCGCACGAGATCAATAACCCGCTGGCCATCATCCGCGGCAATGCCGAACTTTTGCAGCTGGCGGTGAATAAGGACGAGCCCGAGCCGGATGAGCTGGAAACGATCCTGCGCCAGGTGGGTCGCATCGAGCGCATCGTCAGGAATCTGCGCTCCTTTTCCCGTGGGGGGCTGCAGCTGGTCAGCCGCTTTTCACTGGCGCAGGTTCTGGACGACATCCTTGATCAGATCGGCCACCAGATACCCTTGGAACAGTATCGGATAGTGCGGGACTACCGCGACGAAGGTGATTTTGAAATCGAAGGTGATGAAGACCAGCTGAGGCAGGTTTTCACCAACCTGGTGCTGAACGGTCTGCAGTCAATGCCCGCGGGCGGGGTACTGACACTGGGCATAACCCGCAACGACTCCGAACGGAACGTCAGCGTGAAGATAGCAGACAGCGGCAGCGGCATCCCCGCTGATCTGCTGGAGAAACTGTTCACTCCGTTCTTCACCACCAAGCCGGGGGGCACCGGCTTGGGACTGGCGGTATCCTACGGCATAGTCAAGGACCACGGAGGTGAGATCCGGGTCACCAGCCAGGAGGGGCTTGGAAGCGTTTTTACCGTGGAGTTGCCGCCATGGCAGGACGAGGCCAGGTAATTCGCGGTTGCTGTTGCCACCGGATACCAGTCGCCGGCGCTTGACGGTGTTTCCGTTTTTTGAGTGATGATATAAATTAATGCTTGCAATATCACAGCGGGGATGATAAAAGGGCAGCTCACTTGCCGAAGTGGTGGAATTGGTAGACACGCAAGATTCAGGTTCTTGTGCTCGCAAGGGTGTGCTGGTTCGAGTCCAGTCTTCGGCACCACTAAAGGTTATAACTACTTGTTTTTACAGGTGGTTTTTTGAACCCTAAAAAATGGCTCTTCGTTATGTTCCCACAATTGGGACACAACGGAGGGCCATTTTGCTTTTACAGCGTCGAGGAAAAACGTATTATTTACGGGTTCGGGTTCCGGCTGATCTCAAAGACATTATGGATCGTGCGGAGGTCAAGCAGTCACTTAATGTACAGAGTCATAAGGAAGCGAAAGCTCTTGCACGCCTCAAAGGTGCCGAACTTGAACGGGCGTATCTCCACTTACGCATGGGAAGAGAGACTATGAACGACAACCAACTTAAACGCATGGCCGACAAGCTCTTGTCCGAGGTGCTGAACAAGACCGAGCGGAGCCGTCAACAAGGAATAGAGGCCCTGGAGCTTTCGCCGGACCAATGGCCGGAGGGTTACGACTATGGCGACTCTTCCGCCGGACTGCGTGCCCTGGAAGCCACGTTAGCCAGACAGCGGACCACTGAAGGTCTTGATGAGGCGTTGCATTCTCTGCGTGGGCGTATCGAAGAGTTACGTCAGGAACTACGATTAGGCACCTACGGCGAACATACGCGCCGGGTAGCGCGTCGTATTGCCGAATCCGAGGGCGTTGTGCTTCCTCCTGCAAGCTGGTTTCTACAACCGGGGCAATCGGTATTAGCTGCAGACATTGAACAAGGGGTTCCGCTGAAATGGCTGCATCCCCCCGGACAGGCACCAAAGGGCCTGAAAAAGTTTCATCTCGATTCTGTTGTACTTGAAAGCACCTGGAACGAGCGCCCCCCGGCTGAATTCGCCGTGGTGCTGCGGACTGTTGCCATGACACTACTGGAAGGATACGAGGTTGAACTTGAACGGGTAAACGGTAACTACGGGACAGACCGACAACTGAAAGCGGATGCTCGATTGCAGCAAGCAGCGAAGAGTTACACCCTGAATGACGTATGGGGTAGCTACCGGGACAGGAAAACAACAGATGGGGAGTGGGCAGAAAGCACACTCTCGAAATATTCCGACTTCGTGACGGCGGTCAACAAGACGCTTGGCAATGACTACGACTTCTCTATTTTTGAAGATGTAGATCAAGTTACCGCCCTGATAAAGCAATTGCGGGTGTACTCTTCCGCCAGAACCAAAAAGAAATGGTCAACGGCTACCATTAATGACTGCATCGTGTTCTTGTCCACCTTGCATAAGGATGCAATACGAAACCGAAAATACGGCATAACTTTTAACCCGTTTGAGGCGCGGCGTATTGCGGAAACTGACACTAAAACCAAAGTTGCATTTACTACTGATGAACTCCGGAAAATCTGGGCAGCACTCCAGATGCTCAAAAGTGGCGACTCTGATAAATATTGGGCAGTGTTGATGATGTTGTACACCGGCTGCAGAGTTGGAGAAGTATGTCAACTGCGGCTTGATGATTTTGAAAAAGTCGGGGAACACTGGGTGGTGCATTTCAGGTCTCGTCCTGAACTAGGCCAGAGCATTAAAGGCGAGCGGCGGAAGAAAAAGAAGCGCCCCACGGAAGATGTTGATCGAGTTACGCCAGTGCATCCGGAGCTTCGGAAGCTGGGGATCTTTCGCTATATAGAACAGCTCAAAGAAGCCGGGGAAGTAAAGCTCTTTCCGAATGAAAAGCGGACGGCGGGGCGGTCTGGGGTGTTGATGGCAAAGAAGATCAAGACCTTTTTAAATGGATGTATCGGAGACAAATCTTCTCACCACTTCAGACACACAATGATTGGGTGGTTCAAGCAGAACTGCAATCTTACTCACACAGAAGCATCATTAATATCTGCAATGGTAGGCCACGAAGACGACATAATAACCGGCGGCAATAAAATCACCTGGGGAACATATGGTGGTGCTCACACCGTCAAGCAGATGTACGAGCTAATCAAGCGGCTGGATTACGAATACAAGTAAGATCTTATATAAACCCAAAAATTCCCTTTCGGGCGTCAGCAGGGGGGAAGAGCGGTATCAAGGTCGAAAACAACTTTTACCCCGCCCCCACGTCTGGACACCACCGGGGTCTGGGGAGTGCGTTGCCGGTGATGTTGTCGGCGGATGAATACAAAATCCCACTCAGGATCAAGAGCGGGATTTTTAACATCCAAGCGCTATCAATAGACCATGCCCTAGTGATTGACTTAAAAAGTATCAAAAGGGCCTATCAATAGACTTGACTTTAGGCTTTTGATAGGCTATTATCAAAACATCTTAAAGCCTATTGATAAGCAAACAGGGGGTGTGACATGGCAATCATCGGATACGCACGAACCAGCACAACGGATCAGAACATAGAGCCACAGATTGAGGCGCTGCAAGTTGCGGGTTGTGATCGCATCTATCAGGAGCAGAGAAGCGGCATTGACGCTACACGGCCTGAATTGCTGGCTATGCTGGACTATTGTCGAGAGGGTGACGTGATCGTATGCACCAAACTGGACAGGATCGGCAGGAGTACAGCGGATGTGCTGGGAATAGTCGAGAAGCTGCAGGCAAAGCGGGTTGCATTTCGATGTCTGAATATCAATCTGGACACCAGCACACCTACAGGTAAAATGATGTTGACCATGTTGGCGGCGGTGGCTACGTTTGAACGTGAGATTATGCTAGAGAGGCAACGTGAGGGCATAGCGGCGGCTAAACAGGCGGGGAAATATACAGGCCGGAAACCTACGGCGAAGATGCAGGCGGCTGCGGTTATGGAACTGTTAGGGCAGGGGCTGACTAAACAGGCGGTTGCTGATCGGCTGGGAATTGGGGTTGCGAGTGTTTACCGAATCTGCAAAGCGGCGTAACAATAAGGGCCGGGATTGCTCCCGGCCCTTATCAATTGTCATAAATCAGCTACCAATCAGCATTAGTGCTATTTTATATTCTCATTAGATTTCTCTTGACAAATCACGGTTCCCGTGGTACAATCGGGAGGCCAGGTGGCCGACAGGTATATATACTTATATAAGGTTACATAAGCGCTTGAATCAATCCTGCATCCTGCAGCTGCACTATCAGGTGGAGTAGTCCATCCCCTTCATGCGGCCCCATAGCTGCGACAAGGTACGTCTCCCCACAATTGATATCCACCATATCACCCCGATTGATATCGACGCCAAGCGGGACCGTTGCCGTCTTCTGATCGGTTATCCGTATCGGCACGTCTGCCGCAACAGTGATCGGTTCGGCGGTGGTCCTGCCGAATGAGTCCTTGACGGTGCTCTTGCGCTTGATGGTTGCGCGAAGGCGATGTTCAATCAGGGTAGCAGCGTGGCAGTTATACTTACTGAGTTTGAGTTCTGCGACTACGTG
Source organism: Geobacteraceae bacterium GWC2_55_20 (assembly GCA_001802125.1). Taxonomy (GTDB): domain Bacteria; phylum Desulfobacterota; class Desulfuromonadia; order Geobacterales; family Pseudopelobacteraceae; genus JACRCG01. The sequence continues at coordinate 12,710 of MGZK01000162.1, read as the reverse complement.
AGTTCTGTTTTTGTCGAGGGTGTCGTGCAGAACATCCCCTGGTGCAAGATTATCACTCAGCTGGTACAACCATTCGGAGTCCTTGCTAAACCCTTGAACGGTGCTATTTGTGCGGGAATTCCTGAAGGGTCGGCCAAACCGCTTGATGCTTCGTTCGACTACGGCGGTTGCCCAAAGTGGTGCAATACTCATTGTTATTCTCCTTATCTGGATATTTTGAAGGCCGGGTCTGGTGCCCGGCCTTCGTGATCTTGGTTTATGTTGTTGCGGGTTCGCAGTGTGGACAAGCGAGACACAACAGTTCGCACATTCCCAGCCACCTGCCAGGATCATATGGGGTTATCATTAGATCGATAGGCAGGGACTCTAATTCATACTGACTACAGGTGAAACAAGGTGTCGGGTCGAGCATGTGGGCGTGGCCTCCTGGGGTGGGTTAAGTTGCGCGAATTAATTATCACGCCAAGAGGGTGCCTTGCAAGGAAATTATCCATTGATATCAAGTATTTACATGTGAATAGTTATGCAGATGTGAATATCAATTCATGCGCGATATGTTGTGTAGGCTCTTCCTGATCCTGTCATATTCCCGCTTGCCGGGTTGTCGCTTGCAATTGAAGTTTTTGTATTTCGAGTGCAGATATCGCAACAGCAATTCGGATGCTATTGCAAAATCCCTGCCGGCCTGTCGTAAAAACTCACGAGCACGAGCTGCTCCTGAAACCGGATGAACTGCATCTTGCGCCATTTGCGCAACAACACTGCTGATCGTCGGAAGTGGGTGCCGGGCCTGGAGTTGCTTCACTGCATCTTTAGTGGAGTTATCGAGATTGATTTTATAGGTCGAGTGGGTCGGTTTCATGAAGTGCTTCCTCCTGGTAGTGGTTGTCGGTGAATGGTTCAAGCTCTTCCTGATCTTCATCGAATTCAGGATCAAGCAGCGGCCCCTCTCCTGGGGGCTTATCCCATTTCCGATAACGCGGAGGTTCGCCGCCAGTGTAGCCAGCTACCCCGCAGACGGGACAGACAGGAGACCGGCCCGGTCGTTCGGCTCCGCAAAATGGGCAGGCATTGCGCCCGGCTGCTGGTGGTGCGGTTATGTGCTGTGATTTAGTTTTGGGGGCACGAGATACTACATATCGATCGTTCATTTGTATTTCCTTTGGAGCTGTTAATTAGAAAAGGTCATAGTGAGGTATGGCCTGGAAGGCGTTCGAGGTTCCGGGAGGCGCTGAGAGCGTCTGCCACGGTAAAGAAGAGGCCCCACATAAGAGTGTGGGGCCGTGGTGGTTGCAATTACCGGAGTTCCGGCTACTGGAATCTAGTAAGTCGCTGTGAAGTCGCTGTTTTCCGCGACGGCAGCAACAGCGCTATCAATCGCGGTGCCTACACTCGTATGCACTCCATATCGACGATATCCGATGTGGTGCAAGCACCCTGCGGCCTGATGGATGTATAACGCAGAGTCTCCGGAATCACTCCCGCAACTCATGGCGGCGCGTGCTGCGACTCCTACCGCAATTTGAGGCAGTGGCACATGGCCAAATGCGGGTTTATTCAGGGTGGCACTCAATCCGGTGATCAGGTGTTTCTGTAGTACGGTGCTGCTGGGGTTGTTGTAGAAGTCTCTGGCATTATCAAGAGCCTGCCTTGCTATGTCCCATGCATGCAAGGGCTGAAGTGCTGCTGCAGCCTCAAGCGCAAACCTGAACAGCACGCGCTTTTTGTTGGCTCCTGTCCAGCTGGGGGCGGTGACAGTGTGGATGCTCATGAGTTCGAAACATCCGCTTAGTAGACCATCGGAGGTTGCCGGGGTGCCTTGGCACTGCCAGACTACAGCGGCGCTGGGGTGGTGGAGATGGAGTACATTCAAGTTTTCATATGCGGTGAACAACATACCAGTGTTTAAGATCGGATTCGGCTTGACCGGGCGCTTGTTGATTTTGTCAAGGCCCCACTGAATGCCGAACATCCCCCAATATGTGCTTATATTGTCTTTAGTCGTTGCGATGTACATGATTGTTCCTGTTAGTAGCGGATGAGGGTAATCAAATCCGCACCGTGGTCAAAAACGGTGAGGCGTGGTTCGTGGCAAAGGATGTTGCCGAGCGCTGAACCTCAACCGCCGTCACCTCACAGCCAGCCAGAAAGCAGCAGTGGCACATGAGATGCTGCCCTTGTTGGAAGCGGAAGCGAAGGAGAGGCAGCGGCTGGCTGGTGCCTCACACACTGGGAATCAGCACACTGGAATAACCAAATTGGAGGTTGTGCAACTTGTTGCACAACCTCCTGAACCATCTCCCCGCTCTATCGAAGCAGCCGCCAAAGCGGTTGGTGTCAACAAGAAGTACGTGGCGGACATGAAGACGATTGCCAGGGTAGCTCCTATGCTGGCAGCAACACCACTTTCCACATTTGACCGGGCAGGCTCCGGACTTCCAGCACTGTGAACTGATTGCCGGCCTGATCGGTGACGGTTTGGCCGGCAGAGAAGTATTCGGTGTCTGATGCCGTGACTACCTCTATTGTGCTGATAGGCGCTGCTGTGAATGAGTGATTGCCGGGGTTGCGATATACTTTAGGGGTGTCCATCAGTAGCCACCAAAAGCATAACGGGCCGGGGCAACTGAAGCCATCGGCGCGTGCTGATAGGTCCGGTTCGGCAATGATCTTGACTCCGGCTGGTAATTCCGGACCGTCAACACTGCCAGGGGACCGGCTATTCTGGCGTTGATTACTTCAAGATCCATTCCGGCGGTCTTGAGCACTTTGCCAGCGGCGGCGGCTCCGAATCTTGGCACTGTGATCTCGTTGCCCTCACGTTTTAATATTGGGAGGTTCAAGCCTTCCGGCCGCAGATGGGTTACTGAGTTTGTAGGGTTTTGGGCAAGGTGCTTTCTGAAAATAGCAGCGGTGCCGACAACCGGCGCAACGTCCGCAACCTGCATTCCCGCTTTGGAGGTGATGCCGGTGACGAAATACTGACAGCCTTTTGATTCGTAGATTTGCCCACATTGAAGTGGGGCGCGGGACTCGAATTTGATGCTGTTTCGGTCGTCGGCTATGATTCCCTTGTAATGCTTATCACTGTTTTCGAGGCGGAGGTCAGCGCCGGTTTCGAGGATTTCACTGATCCTTTTAACGCTGAGTTGGTGGAGTTGATCAAGCGTGTCTTCTGTCATGTTCATTTTATAGGTCTCCTGGAGGATGAATTTTTGAGGGTTGCCAGCTGATTGCCCCGGCTGGCGCGGAGTCGGCGAGTGCATGACGTTCGCAGACGGCGGGAAGGAACCGCCACAATGGATTATTCCGGACTGGTGAAGCTCTTGATATGGCTATGACAACGAATCGCGCCATAAACTACGATTACCGCCGAAAGCGACATGAAGTCGCCAAGGAGCCGTTTTTCATCGGCGGTCGGATGCTCCGCAAGCACCTGATCAACTGCGTAGCGAGCGAGCGTATACACGAGGTCGTGCAGCTCCGGGAAATAGTCGGCATTCGGATCAACAGGGGCGCTGAACGACTGCAGAGAATCGTCGATGATGGTGGTGTAATTGTCTGCCAAGGAACACACCGCATCGGCTACGGACTTCCTGAGTTCCGGACCATCCGGAGTGTATGAGGTTATGATTTTGGTAAGTACGGAGTTAAAGCCGGTGCTGCTAATGCTGGCCTTGATTCTCGGGAGTGCTTCGTCAATGGCGGTGGCGTGTGCGGATGGTGCGATGTGCATGTTATCTCCTTGATGTACGGGGCCGGTAACCCGTCCCCGTGCCGCTTCGCGGCGTGTAGTTATATTGCTGAAATTATTAGTTAATTTTGTGGTGGTGGTAAATAGACACATCTAGTACTCCTCTATTTACCATCCACGATCAAAAATCCATGAGCTGCGGATGGTCCTTATACGCGATTCGTCGGGCCTCATGATCAGAATCGAAAAGCTCGAATAGCTGCTGTAATCCTTCCGAATCCCCGCGACTTTTCAACCGCTCGAAAGCGCGGCGTGCGCGTGCAACGTCGAGTGATTCTATTTTTATGGAGGTGCTCGGTTCACGTTTCAGTTTTTGAATTGAGGCTCCATTCAGGAACTCATTCCACCAGGGCAGCGTGGAGCGGCGGTCCTTCCTGGGATTATCCATTATCAGAAAGTCCAGCTTGCCTTTAATGACCCCTGCCATGTAAGCGGCGGGGGCGGTGCCGGGAGAGGTCAGCGCCATTAATAGAGCGGAAGTGTCCTTTCGATTGGTCAGGCGAAGCTCTACCCGTAAATATGGGTAATAAGTCCCGGTGCAATACTCCTTATCGTAGATCACTGCATAGTTGTCGCTTTTTGGTGAACCATACATTACCCGCTTAGGTTGCACGCTGATCTCGGGAAGTACCTGGACAACCTCCCCGCTGGTGTCCTTCCGGTTCCGGCACAGTTTAGTTCTCACCAACTCCTTGAAAGTGGTTCCGGTAGATAGCCTGACTATCTCATCAAACGGCAGAACATGGCTGGTGTCGTCGGCGCATATGTCGAACCTGCAGACGTTGCCGCCTTTATCGCGGATATACCGGCACAGCTTCAAGGTGTCCACCTGGAGCCGGTGGAGTGCATCCCCTGGGAGGTCGATGCAGGTGGTCCCGGCATTGGCGGCGTAGCCCTTCCGGTATACGTTGACGGTGCCGCCAAGAGTGAAGCAATCGGCGTAGCGGTCCCGGCTGTTCGGCAACTTGTCGAAGTTCCGGAAGGGATATCCGAAGTACTCCCGGCACAGCTCGTCAAGTGCGTCGTCGTCAAGATCGGTTGGCAAGGTGAATTTTAAGTAGTCGCAATGGATACGAGACATGAGTGCCCCTCGTGGTAAATAGGCAGATGGAATTCCGTGCCTCTACCCTATTTATGTACAAAGTTGTGTGAACTTTTTCTCACGCAAATTTCATTTTTATTTTTGGATCAGAAAGTTTATGGAACTTTTCAGCAAAGGGAGGGGGAGTGGCTGGACTGGGGGAAATGAGAGGTGCATGTGGTCTGCCTGGAGAGGTTCAGGCACGTAGGCAACAAACTATACAAATAAGATGTATTTAGTCTTGTTAGTCACCTGTCAAGGGTGGTGGCTTGTAATTGTTGCTGATATATTGGGGATAAGTGGGAGAAATACGGGGGGAAATAATACCTGTTAGCAGGGGCAATTTACCCTTGATTATTGTTCCCAGATTTGGTACACAGTAATGAAGGGCATGACAAAAAGCCAGCCGAATTTACCCTGTAATTACAGCAACTTACCGCAACGACTACAGAGTCCAGTCTTCGGCACCACTAAACAATAAGATTTAAGTTCCGATTCTTAAATCATGAAAATCAAAAGTCCTTTGCCTGAACCACGGATGTGGAACGCGCAGAGGATTTTTTGTATGCAGGGAATGCCATCGATAATAATTCTCAACAGGAGAGCACGAACATGATCCGTCCGTTCCAGGGCATCCAGCCCAGCATCGATCCAAGCGCCTTTGTCGCCGAGACCGCGGTCATCATCGGCGATGTCGAGATGGGACCGCAGTCCAGCATCTGGTACAACTGCGTGGCCCGCGGCGATGTCAATTCGATCCGCATCGGCGCCCGCAGCAATGTACAGGATCTGTCCATGCTGCATGTCACCCACAAGAAACACGCCGACGACCCCGGTGCGCCGCTGATCATAGGCGACGACGTGACCATCGGCCACAGCGTGACGCTGCATGGCTGCACCCTGCATGACGGCTGTTTCATCGGCATGCAGGCCATGGTGATGGATCATGCCGTGGTCGGTGCCAGCGCGCTGATCGGCGCGCGGGCGCTGGTGACCGAAGGCACCATTGTCCCCCCGCACACGCTCTGGGTCGGTGCTCCGGCCAAATATAAACGCGATCTGACTCCGGACGAGATTGCCTGGCTGAAAAAATCGGCCGGCAACTACGTCAAATACGCGCTGCAGTACATCAATGATTAAAACGCAGAGAAGCCACTTCCATTCCGGAAGTGGCTTCTCTGCTTACTGAAAAAGTCTGAATTGAGCCCGACTGCTACTTGGCGGCGGCCACCGTGGAACCGGCCGGTTCTACGGTAAAGTCCTTGCCGTTTTTGGGCGGATTGGGTATCACGATCGTAAACTGCACCGCTTTCCCGGCGGCCACTTCGAGGTTGGTCAGCGAATCGCCAAACTGATTGGCCATGGCCGCCTCAATCTTGTCCAACGGCATGTCGGCAAGCTGCTCATTGGTGAGTGTATTTCCGCCGTAGGCGGTCTTGCTGGCCAGCACCTGTCCGGCCGCATCCAGAATCGACCCTTTCACCTGAAGCGCGGCCCGCGGATCCGGATACTGGTTAAGCGCCTCGCCTGAAATTACCAGCAGGGTTCCAACTGACGCATTCTCCACATAAGCGGCCTTGACCGACTGAACAGTGATCCGGCCGGCTTCTTTTACAGCCGCCCCCTTATCGGGCGAAAACAGCGAAAAGCCCATATACCCCAACACGCCGACACCCACAACCACCACGGATGCTATCAGCCATGTAAAGAGCGGACTCTGCTTGCGGCGTGAGGTTATCGAGAGCGGTGGCAGCTCTTCCTGAACAGGGGAAAAATCGGCCGGAGTAAACTGGTTGTCGGTCGCCGGCTTCTCCTGGGCCTCCATCAGCGGGGCGAAAAGCAGCTCCTGTGAGGTCTTGAGCTCGTCCGGGTTGACCTGTTGGACCGCAACCGAGGTGAGCTCATCACCAAAGTCGATTTCTCCCAAGCTGAAGGGCGCTTCTCCACCCGCATCCTGCGAACTGCTTGAACTTTTATGCGCCGAATCAGAACTGCCCATATCCATCGAATCCGCAAAACTGTCGCTTCCAAAATCGAAGGAGATCGAATCCTCCTGCTCGTCGGCAGCCGGGGGCACCACGGTTCCGAACATGTCATCATCGGAGAAGTCGAGACCCTGGGGAATTTCCCTGGCAGCCGACGCGGTCTCCTTTGGCGGCTGAATCATGGTCTTATCGGCAAAATCGGAGGCAGACGGCGTGGATGCCGCTGTAACCTCGACTCCCGACTCGCTGTCGCTGAAATCAAACTCGTCGAAGCTGATGTCATCCTGAGAGGAGGATGGAGCGGGCTCGATCTCAAAACCCTTATCGTCCGCCAGCGAGGACAGGCTGAAATCGTCCTCTCCGGCGGGAGCAGCGGCGGAATCGGCCGAAAATGAATCCACCTGGAACGACTCCATCCGGACCGTGCTGTCGGCGGTATTGTCGATGGCCACATCCCCGAATGAAAACGAGGGTGACGGCTCTTCATCTTCAGGCTCCGGTTGTTTGACGGCGTCCTGGAACATACTCGGAGCAGGAACGGGGACTGGAGCAGGGACTGGCTCCGGCGCGAAAGTAGCTTCCTCCGCTTCGGGCACGGGCTGCTCTTTATGTACGGTGAAAACATGCTTGCATTTTGTGCAGCGGACTTTGGCACCTTTGTCGGTAACCTTTGAGTCGTCAAGCCGAAACTTGGTTTGACACTGTTCGCACTTAATTATCATCCGCGACTCCTCGGTGAGGATTGTGTTGCTACCATTGTGTAACAATTGATGAAACTGACTGAAACAACGCTAGTCCTATAACAGAAAGGTTGCAACGTGTCAAATTATTAGACCCCGTTTTTACCTCTATTGGCGCGGAGTTGCGGGCATATTTCCGAAATCGGGCAACCCTGGCAATGCAGGCTGTCCTTTCCGTCGCAGCCGTCGCTGATGCCGATATGCGCGATCGAGAAGTCATATTTGACCGGGTCGAGCGGATCCAGCCGGCGCAGCGAATCGGTTATTTCACGCGCCATGCGCCAGTCGGCGGACTTGCGGCCGGTGAAACCGAGATAGCGGCAGATACGGCTGATATGGGTATCGACGGGGATCACCAGCTGAGCCGGGGTGACGCCCCGCCACAGCCCCAGGTCGATACCGTCGTTGGGGCGCACCATCCAACGCAGGAACATGCAGAGGCGTTTGCAGGCGCTGCCGCCCGCCGGAGCCGGGAACAGGAAGGGAAAATAGGAATCGGGCGGGATTTTCCCGCCGAATACGGGCTCATAGTCGATCGCCAGCACGGCCGCTGAATAACCGTTCAGCGCAGCGGAGACATCGGCGGCGGCCCGATCGTGGGCACGCAGGAAAAAGACCTCGACGCTACCGGCCTCCTCGATCATGACGCGAATCGCCCACAGAAGCGCGCACAGGTCGCGGCCGTCGTTGAAGCGGTGCTTGAAGCCTGAGAAGGCCCTCAGCCCGGCTTGCGGATCGAAATTTTCCACGTAGCGGCGCGGCGATGGTCCCAGAACGGTAAAGATCGATTCCAGGGTTCGCAGGATGATGGCGACATTGCCGTAGGCGAAGGCGGAGGCGATCACCGCGACCACTTCCCGGTCGGCCGGGTCGGCATAGCGGTGGCAGAACGAGAGCGGGTCATTGGCCAGATGCTGCGGCGAGCGCGATTCGTACAGTGCGTCCAGCGTCTGCCGCAGGCTAGACATCCGCGTCTCGCAGAAACTGGGCCGCATCCTCGGGCGAGGTCGGGTTGATATAGAACCCGGTGCCCCACTCGAAACCGGCCACCTGGGTCAACCTTGGAACCAGTTCGATGTGCCAGTGATAATCATGCTCCAGCGAACTCCAGTGACCGGGCTTGCCGGGACGGCGATGCATAGGCGGGGCGGTGTAGAGAATGAAGTTGTAGGGAGCGTCCCGCAGCACGGTTTTGATCCGCAGCAGCATATCCTTCATCGCCACCGCCAGCTCCGCCAGCTGTGAATCGTTCATCAGCGCAAAGTCGTGACTGTGGCGTTTGGGAAACAGGCGCAATTCGAAGGGTGAACTCGACGCATAAGGGGTGATGGTCACGAAGTTCGAGAACTCCTTTACCACTCGGATTCCTTCGCGCAGTTCGAAATCGATCACATCACAGAAGATGCAGCGCTCCTTTGTGCTGAAATAGTTGCGGGCCACCTTGAGCTGGGTGCTGGCCACCGGCGGCAGCAGCGGAACCGCTATCAGCTGGCTGTGTGAGTGCTGCAGCGTGGCACCGGCTCGGGTTCCGTGGTTTTTGAACAGCACCATGTAGCGGAATCGGAAGTCCTTGCGCAAGTCCAGGTAACGGTGGCGGTAGGCGGTCAGCACATCGGTGATTTCATTGGAGGTCAGATCCGCCAGGGTGCGGTTATGGTCGGGAGTCTCGATGATCACCTCGTGGGCGCCGATGCCGTTCATCACGTCGTACATGCCGTAGCCGCGATTGTCCAGGTCGCCCTCCACCCGCAAGGCCGGGTATTTGTTGGGAATCACCCGCACGCGCCAGTTGGCGGCATTAGGCAGGCCGCTGGAACGGATCGCGAAGATTTCCGGTGGTGTCTTGTCCTCGTTGCCATAGCAGAACGGGCAGGCGGTCATGCCGCTGCGCTCCTCCTCGACCTGAAAATCGCGCGGACGGCGCCCCCGCTCGGTGGCGATTATTACCCAGTGAAGTTTTATCGGATCCCAGCGCAGCTCTGACATTCTACCTCCAATGAGCATGAATACAGCGTACAAAGATCAGCGTACAGAAAATGATAAAACCGGATTTTTCTGTCCACTGTCTTCTATCCTCTGTTTTATATCAACCAGTTATCCAGCTCGATCTCCGGCCCGGCGTAATACATCATCAGCGGAGCATCGGTCGGCCAGCGGCCGATCTCCTCGTTATCCCTCACCAGCGAAATGGTGGCAAACAGCTTACTGCCCGGTGTGGGTTTGATGATATCGAGCGGGACACTGATCTCGCAGGTCTTGGCGATCTTCCAGCCGCAGTAGCCCCGGGTCGGCGTCCAGACTCCGTTCTCCTTGACCAGCAGCAGCCCTTCCTCGTTTTTCATCTGCAGCGGCAGTCGGTACTCGCGGTCGTAAATCAGGTGCAGGTTAAGCACGTCGATCTCCTTCAACAGGCGGGAGAGATCCTGAACGCCATCGATCCTGAAAAACAGCGAAGTCTTGTTGTAGCCGTAATAAAAGCTCTGCAGCATCCGGTCGGACGAGTGCATGGCCGAACCCTGCCTGGTCAGGTCATACAGCCCGGCCGCCAGCCATTCGAAGTAATCGCTGATCCGGCCGTTGATATCCGGGTCGATAAAAGCCGCCGGTTCACGGATCAGGCCGGCCGGATTCTTCTTCTTGATCGGCTCCAGCAACCCGCGGGGCGGATCCTGCCCGATCAGGTGGTAAACGTTCATCAGATGCTGCCGGAAAAGCCGATCGAAACGGTCGCTGTGCGGCGAAAAGTGGTCATCGCCGTACCACCAGAACCAGTCGCTCCCCTCGGCGGCATACAGTGAACGGCAGATCAGCTCGGACGTGGCATCGGAAGACATGGAGCCGCTCTCCAGCACAGCCGCGACCAGCGGATTGGCGGATACCGCCGCCTGGCGGGCCTCCGCAAGCAGATCCCAGGCCAGGTTTTCCTCGGGATGCCCGATCCAGATGCCGTAATTGCAGTTGATCCAGGAACCGGGATGGATGTGGTGCAGGCGGCCGTCGAAACGGGTATGCTTCAACACCTGCGAACAGGTGGTCAGGTTGAAGCCAGGAGAAGCGGCGATGCTGCGGTACATCCTCTGCAGGAAGTCGTAGGCGTTGTTGGGATAGTATTCCCAGGCGTTCTCACCGTCCAGGATGATCGGGACCACCCTTCCTTCTCCGCCGACACGTCCCTTGATCGCGTTCAGGCGGGCGCACAGGTCCCCCACGGCCCGGCCGGCGTCCCACTGGGAGTAGGTGAAGCCGACCAGATCTGAAAGCTGGTGGTCACGGAAGAACATGCCCAGTTCGCCCTGATTTCCGGAATAGCGCCAGGGGCGGTAGAGCCGCTCCTTGTGGCTCCCCAGGCCGCCATCCATGCTTTTGGCCAGGATCTCCTCGTCGGTCGCGACCCAAGTGATACCGCACTCACTGATGATACCCAGCGCCTCGTCGCTGACGGAACCTTCCGACGGCCACATGCCCGAGGGAGTAAAGCCGAATATCTCGTGGAAATAGGCGATACCCCGGCGGATCTGGGCCCGGGCATCCTCGGCATGGCGGAAAGCGGCCGTGGGCAACGTGACGCGCGGCATCGCGGTCTTGGCAACCCGCAGGTCGCACAAAAGCGGCAGGATCGGGTGGTAGTAGGGGGTCACCGACAACTCGATGCGCCCCTCTTCATGCAGGCGCTTGTAAAGCGGAATGATAGCCTGCAGCACTTCCCGCTGGGTGGCAAACAGCAGATCCTTGTCGGCGGCGGTAAAGTTTTCTCCCTTGGCAACCAGTTCGGCAAAGACCGGGTAGCGGCGACGGGCGGCTTCGCCGGTCCAGGCCAGGAAGAACCAGACCTGCAGATCCAGCAGGTCCTGATTGCTGAAATGCCGGACCCGTTCTCCGGCGCTGCCCGGCTTCCCCTCGCCGGCCATGTAGAGCAGCTCCAGATAGCGTCGGGAAGGTTCGATCATGTGCTGGCGATTGGCCGAGAAGAAGTTCTCCAGCAGGAAGATGCGGTCGTCCTGGGACAGGTCGGCCGGGTCGGCCATGCCCCTCTGCAGAAACGGATCTACAGCGCTTCCCGCCGCGTAGTCCAGGATCTGCTCGATCAGCGACGGCACCAGGTTGAAGACCGCCTGGGCCCCGGGAGTATCCTCGACGATGGCCGGCATGTCGAAATAATCCTTGATGCCGTGCAGGTAGGTCCAGGGCAGCGCGTATTCGTTCTTAAGCGGGTCCTTGTAGTAGGGCTGGTGCATGTGCCATACGATGACCACGTCGAGAGGGTGGGGCATGATTAGCCTCGGGCCGACAACATTTTTTGATTCGACAAATCCAACCAACCGGATTGCATGAGGCGTTGCCAGGCAATCCCATTACTAATGAACCAACGTATTTACTAGTATGACTGTTTCTGCCCTGAAATAATTGCCCTGAATATACCAGCTCATTGTTTGCCCCTATTCGGTAACAATACATTCAGGTCTGAAACTGACGACAGGTTGAAACAATCCGGAGAAGTTGTTCAGATGGGTCAGGACAATATCACGAATATTATTATTCTGCACCCCGATTTCCTGTATCAGCGACCAGTCACAGAAACGATGAATCAGAAATTCGGCCTGTTTGCGGCGCTTACGGTCATTGTCAATCAATCATTTTCGCTTCGGGCTATAAGTGGCTGTTAAATGCTAAGGTTTGAAGCTGCTCTTTCCTCTTGGGAACCTACTTGTGATAGAACAGGCACGCGATGCTGGAACGAAATCAGTTTTTTGCCAGATGCAGCTTGCCTCTGAAGGATGTCTTGAAATATTGCATCAGCGTTGTGACCAAATTGATTGGCGTATTGTTCTCTCAATGAGCGCGTCTCTGTGACGATAGGATCTTTCCACATAGCCTATACCTCCTACTTCAAACCCCGCCGGGGTCACGCCTCGGACAAAAGTTTGCTCACGTATTCTGCCCGCGCGCGTCCGTCCACAGACCGGTTTGCGACCACACACCAGGCAACCAGCTTGTTGACGTCGATATCGACCTTTACGATTCCTGCTCCATTCCGTTTCAGCTTTTCCAAGGTTCCTTCGGCGGTTCGCAGCCAGTCGTCATAGTTATCTTCCAATTCATCCCGATCCGCGGAAACTTCGAGAAGCCTGTTCCACTGCTCTCTTCGATAC
>MGZK01000161.1 GCA_001802125.1 Geobacteraceae bacterium GWC2_55_20 | reverse complement strand
TTGAACAGATTGGAGCCAATGACGTTGCCCAGGGCGATATCATGCTCATTTTTTCTTATCGCTATAATGGATGAAGCCAGCTCCGGCAGTGATGTACCCACGGCGATTACCGTCAGGCCGATGATCAGATCGCTCACTCCAAAAAAGTGAGCAATATTTACGGCGCCCCACACTAACAGCCTGGAGCTTGCTATTAGAAGCACAAGACCGACCGTCAGCCAGATGAAAGCCCGGCCCAGCGGCATGTGATGCTCAATCAGCTCGGACTCAATATCCTCCCCCAATGCATCTCTCCTGACACGTAACCCCTGCAGAATGCTCCAGCCGATTAAAACCGAAAAAACCAGAATGTGTAACCATCCATCCAGACGGCTCAGTTCGTTGTCGCTCATCAGAAAAAGGGCAAAGCCGGTAACCACCAAGAGAACCGGCAACTCCTTGTGCAATACCCGAGAATGCACGACGATGGGACTGAACACGGCTGTAAGTCCAAGAATAAGGGCGATATTGGTGATGTTTGAACCGTAGGCATTTCCCAAGGCTATGCCCGGATTCCCTTGCCAGGATGCTATGGCAGAAACCACCATTTCCGGGGCAGATGTACCAAAACCAACGATTACCATGCCGATCAGCAACGAAGGTACATTGAAATGGCGGGCCACCGCCGCCGCGCCCTCGACAAATCGGTCAGCGCTCCAGACAAGCAACGCCAGTCCGGCAACCAAAGCACATATTGAAAGAGTCATTATACACCTATAGGCAACTCAAATATCAGTAACGTTTTGCACGGCCTCGTCAAGCTTCCTGCCGCAGCAGGGGCACAAGAATCCGCAATAGATATTCCAGCGTGAACAGCACCGTTATCAGCCATTCCCCCCCCAGCAGCCAGACGCCCATATGATCATGGATGCCGGGAATGCTGTCCAGCATCACCAGCACCACCGAAAGCAGGATGAAGAAGATCAATGCCAAGTCAAAGGCTTTTCCGGCTGGAGTATCCGCTTCGAAGATAATGATGTCGTCCTTACCGCTGTTTTTTACCTCGTACTTCAACTGGCCCGCAATACGTCCACCTGGCGGAGAAGACGATCACCTTCGCTGTGCCCAAGTGTATCGTTGATGGTCTTGAAATTGTCAATGTCGAGATAGATGACGGTAAAGGGATCATGGTAGCGACGTGTCCGCCTGATCTCGTCATCGTCCAGTTCACCGAAACGACGCCTGTTGGCGACACCGGTTATATAACGGCTCAGGTTGAGGGCGAGGTAGGTCATGTTCAGAACGTCCCCAGCATGAAGTTTTAAAGTTGTCTATATCAATGTACATAATCGTGAATGGTTCAGATGTCCGGTGAGCCCTTAAAAAACAGAAAAAGATTAATCAGGGCCGGTGAAGTGTCCAAAAAAACTATGATCGATGAGCGCCAGACCGGTTAAAAGCCATACCGGCAACAGTTCGATGTTTCTGTTTATTTTATGAAGAAGCGGTATGCATGAAGCCATCTCCTCAAGGATGCCTCAGGTAATGTCCTATATCTGAGCAACTTTAGTTCATGCCCGCTGTCCGCGGCGAAGCCATTTTTCAACTTCAATGACGATATAGATGATGCAGGAGGCACCTATAATCAGCCCCCATTCCCGCAGACCGATCGGCTGACTGCCGAAGGCAGTATTCATGACCGGCAGGTAGGTGAAGAACAGCTGCAGCAGTACCATGAGGCCGACTCCGCCCAGAACCCAGCGGTTGCTGAACAGCCCGATCCGGAACATGGTATGTCGCAGTGAGCGACAGTTAAACAGGTAGAACATCTCACCGGACACAAATATGTTGGTCGCACAGGTTCGCGCTGCTTCCAGACTGCTGCCTCTTTGCAGTTCCCACTCGAATATTCCGAAAGAACCCACCAGTAGCATAAAACCGACCAGGCATATTCTCATAATCAGTTCTTTGGTTAACAACGGCTGGTGTGGGTCGAGCGGAGGACGATTCATGATTCCCGGCTCCTTTGGCTCAAAGGCCAGCATCAACCCGAGCAGCACCGCTGTCGTCATGTTAATCCAGAGGATCTGCACCGGGGTAATCGGTAACTGGACTCCGGCAAAGACCGCCGCCAGAATGACCAGCCCTTCGCCGAGATTGGTGGGAAGAGTCCAGGTGATAAATTTGACCAGGTTGTCATAGACACCGCGCCCTTCTTCGACAGCAGCTTCGATGGAGGAAAAGTTGTCATCGGTCAGCAGCATGTCAGCCGCTTCCTTGGCAACCTCGGTGCCGGTGATCCCCATGGCCACCCCGATATCGGCCTGCCGCAGCGCCGGCGCGTCATTGACGCCGTCGCCGGTCATGGCGACAACATTGCCGGTCGCCTGCAGCGCCACCACCAGCCTCAGTTTCTGCTCCGGGGCAACCCGGGCAAATACGGCATTCTTCCGGGCAACGGTAATCAGTTCCTCGTCGCTCAGAGCTTCGATATCCCGGCCATTCAGCGCCATAAGCCGGTCTGGATCGCCGGTCCCGCCAATCAGGCCGATCTGTCGGGCAATGGCTGTGGCGGTGATGACATGGTCGCCGGTGATCATTTTGACCTCGATACCGGCCCCCTGACAGACCCGCACTGCTGCAACGGCTTCGGGACGTGGGGGGTCAATCATCCCCTGCAGGCCGAGAAAGGTCATTCCTGCGGCAACGTCGTCGTGACCAAGCTCTGCAGTTGAATTTTCCCGTTCCATCCGGGCAAATGCCAGCACCCGCAACCCCTTCCCGGCCATCTCCGCAGCGGCCAGGTGGCAATCGGCAGGTGCAAGTGGAGTCAGTTCCCCTGACATGGAGAGGGCGTGACTGCACCGTTCAAGAACGCTTTCAACCGATCCCTTCAGATAGATAACACGCCGCTCAGTACTCCCGTGCTCGGTCGCCATGTATTGATACTGGGATTCGAAAGGTATCGCGTCAAGACGGGGCAGTGCTGCGGTCATCAGCTCCCGTTCAAGTCCCCCCTTCCGGGCGGCGACAACCAGCGCGGCTTCGGTCGGATCCCCCTCAACCCGCCATTCGCCGTCAACTTCCAGCAAAGCAGAGTCATTACAGAGCATACCGGCGGTCAGGCACTCATACAGCGCATGGTGCTCCGAAGGTTCTATTCTTTCATTGCTACTCGTTATCTCCCCCACCGGCTCATAGCCGATGCCGGATACCAGAAATGAGTCGTCACCGGCAAACAGCTCCTGCACAGTCATCTGGTTCTGGGTCAGGGTGCCGGTCTTGTCGGAGCAGATGATCGTCGTACTCCCGAGTGTTTCTACTGCCGGAAGTTTGCGGATAATTGCGTTACGCCTGGCCATTTTGGAAACACCGATGGCCAGAGTTATTGTTACCGCCGCCGGCAACCCTTCGGGAATGGCCCCCACCGCCAAAGCGACTATTGCCATGAACATGTTCAGCCATGATTCGCCTCGCAGCATCCCGACGGCAAAGGTAATCGCGGCCAGACCGAGAATCACGTAGAGCAGCAAGCCGCTGAACCTGGCGATCTTTTTGGTGAGCGGCGTCGCCAGGATGTTAGCAGAGGCAATCAGCTCGTTAATGCGGCCGATTTCCGTACGGTTACCGGTAGCAACCACAACACCGGTGGCGATGCCGTAGGTGACCAGCGTCGATGAGTATGCCATATTGAGACGGTCCGCCAGCAGCGTATCCTCGGGTTGTTGGCCGCTCTGTTTCTGCACCGGCACCGATTCACCGGTCAGGGTTGATTCATCGATCTGCAGTTCACGACTGCTGATCAGGCGCAGGTCGGCCGGGACCTTGTCGCCGGACTGCAGCAGTACGATATCGCCAGGAACCAATTCCGTTGCCGGAATCTGTCGCCGTTCGCCGCCCCGGATGACAGATGCTGTCGTGGTAAGCGATTGCGACAGTGCTTCGATGGCCTTGACCGCCTTGGCCTCCTGAACGAAACCGATAACGGCATTGACCAGCACCACTCCGAAAATAACCCCGGCATCGATCCATTCCTGGAGAAGGCTGGTGACAGCGGTGGCGGCGAGCAGGATGTAGACCAGCGGCTGATGGAACTGCAGCAGAAACAGGGTCAGCGCGCTTTTACCTTTCTTCTGGGTGATCGCATTCGGGCCGAACTGTTCGGTGCGCACTCCGGCTTCAGTTGCGTCCAGCCCTGTCGTCAAGGCTGTTTCAAAGGCTTCGATTACCTCCGTTTCCGGCTGATGATGCCACTGTTTTTCGAGTAGTTCTTTCATTGAATGTGCCTCACATAAGTATCCCCCGGCACAGCCGGGGGTTTTACGATTGCTGCCCCCTCAAAGGGGGCTGATCGCAATCGGTTAAAGTCAAAATCCCAGAACCTGCAATGCTGGGATGAAGCTTTATTGCCGAAAAAGTCAAACTTTGGGAGTCCCCCGGCAGAGCCGGGGGATTACCTATAGGAATTTATTGGTTACTCCGATTGATCCGGAGCGGAATCGCGCGGACTGCTCTTCTGTTTTACCAGATAATAACCGGTGCAGAGCGCCATGATGATTGCTGCTATCCCCAGCAGGAGCGGACCGGAAAGGTCCTTGACGTCGAGAATGATTACCTTGCGGGCAATGGCGATTATGGCAACAGCAATCACAATCTGGGCATGGTCGGTGGTTTGGGACAGGTAAGTCTTGACGATGGTTTCCAGGAGTTCCACCCCGATCAGCACCAGCATGAAGAGCCCGAAAATTTCCAGCAATTCATTGATTTCCAACAGAAAGACCGGCTCAGAAACGATATCCTTATAGATGATCCACCCCAGCTCAATGGTGCTGAGCAGCAGAACCAGCGCCATCATGACTACCAGGATCAAGACAATAAATTTCTCAATTTTTTTAATGTACCCGATCATGAATTGTCCTTTGCGTTGTGACTATATTGATAAACTTTTTCTCGGCGTCAAAGATCATACAAATCAGTTTTTTACTTCAATCTATAAGCTGCCAGGATCACGGGGGTTGCAGAGTGTAGTTTGCCGGCGTGTTGATCAGAATCAAAACCCCAATTTAGCACTTAAACCCATGACCGGAGACACAACCATGATATCCCCGTTTTCCAGGGTACTGACCATCAACTTGGTTTCCTGGAACCGACGGAGGAAAGATGTCGGAAACGGGCTTGACCCTTGCACCACTGACAGGGAAGTTTTTGATCCGGATTTCCCAGATGAACATTACTTATCGAACAATGCCGGATTTTTCTGGATGAACGTCCGGATCCAGTCGCGTACAAAAAATGTCTGTTTACGTTTCAGGTACCACCACCCTATAAAGCTGATAATAAATGCGCCAATTGCATTTACAATCATATCCCACATGGTATCAGTGAGGCCTGAAGGATCGCCCAGCATCGGCTTTTGCATGTTCAGGGCAAACAGCTGATCCATGAAAAATTCAAAGATTTCCCAGAGTGTACCAATGGTAACTGCAAATATAAACGCAAACACGGATATGAAAACAGGGGTCATATGCAGTTCTACCCGCTTACTTTCATTTAATAGATAGACCAGTAAAAAACCTAATATACCCATCAACAAGCCTGCCGATGAGTGGAGAGCGATATCCCACCACCAGAATCGCTGATAAAAACTTTGAATTTCTCCGAGATAGAGAGAGGCAAAAATAAAAATGACAGCCGTGATGTGAAACTCAACCGGTATTTCAACATCGAGTTTTCTGCGGAAAAGAGTTGGCGAAATCAGCGCTACCATAATAATGGTAACCAAAAAAAGGGATAACCAGCTTTGATTCAGCAGCAGCAAGAGCCATTCGAGCGCCACAACTCCAACAAGTGTCCGGCTTACCCAAGTATATATCACGTTTTCTCTGGGGGCAGTGTCTTTTACCGGTTCATTGTTTTTAGTCTCTTTACTGTTCATCAGTCTCCTCTTCACCACCACGGATGTGATATCCTTGACAGCTTTCGTTCTTCGACCCGGCGTGAACTTGGCATCGCCGGTATGAGCCCTTTCAAGCCGGAGATGCCGAAGGCGTTATCTGGTCAGGCAGATGGCGCTGCGCGGTACTGCTCCGAACCAGGGGTCACTTATTCCAGCCTGGAGGATCGAAAGCGCGGCAGGATCCCAATACAGCCATCAAGACGATCCCACGGCGTATTTCCTGCCTGCTTCCCAACGTCAATTTCGTCGCTGAATTTCTCCTCGGAAGCGACGTGGAAACCGCCGGCGCCTGGATTTCATGGTGTCGGTTGCGGGACATGCGGGGTTCCCGCAGTTGTTGCGGGATTTCCTGCGCCTCCTGCGCTATGCCCGGTCTGGACTTGCCCTCTGGAGGTTTAACTTCGAAATACCTCTTGACGCGCTGAAACAGCAAGTTGAGCAGTGGCAGCACGATAAACGCGATCAAGAAAAGAATCTGTTCCAACCCGACTGTTTTCATAACTGTCTCTCCTTATTTCCTCTTCGGTGCGCATGGATCATCTCCGGCATCGGCGATAGCATCGCGCATACTTGTATCGGCCTGCATATTCTTCATTCGATAATAATCCATGATACCCAGGTTGCCCTGATGAAAAGCCTCGGCCATGGCGCGTGGCACCTCAGCCTCCGCCTCAACGACGCGCGCCCGCATCTCCTGTTCGAGGGCTACAGCCATGGCACGGCGCTCCTCCGCCTTGGCCTGGGCGATCTGCTTGTCGGCATTGGCCTGGTCGATCTGTAGTTTGGCGCCGATGTTCTCGCCCACATCCACATCCGCAATGTCAATCGAAAGGATCTCGTAAGCCGTCCCTGCGTCCAGACCTTTACTCAGAATATGTTTGGATATGTGATCAGGATTCTCGAGTACATCTTTGTGCGACGCCGCAGAGCCGATGGTGCTTACCATGCCTTCCCCCACCCGTGCGATGATGGTCTCTTCACCAGCGCCTCCCACTAACCGGTCAATGTTGGTGCGGACGGTCACACGAGATACCGCGATAAGCTGAATGCCGTCTTTGGCGACAGCGGCGATCCTCGGCGTCTCGATTACTTTGGGGATGACCGACATCTTCACCGCCTCCACTATGTCGCGCCCGGCCAGATCGATGGCGGCGGCTCGCTTGAAGGGCAAGGCGATGTTGGCCTTGTCCGCTGAAATCATTGCGGTGACCACCCTCACAACGTCTCCGCCCGCCAAATAGTGGGCCTCAAGGTCGTTGATGGGGATGTCAAGACCGGCCTTGACCGCACTGATCCGAGCTGTAACCACGGTCCCGGGTGGTACTCGGCGCAGACGCATGGCGATGAGGGTGAAAAGCCCCACGTACGCGCCCGACGCCCAGGCGGCAATCCAGAGGGGGAGAGGGACCAGATACAAGCTCAAGGCAACTCCCAGCACAATCAATATAAGCAACGCGAAGCTTCCGGCCAAGCCGGCTTCTAATCCGAACATATTCAGCTCCTTTCCGTTAAGGTGCGGTCTCGCCGCACGACGATACGATTACCATCCACCCGGGCAACCACAACCGGCACTCCTGGCTCAATAAACTCCCCGTCGGAGACGACATCCACCAGATCTCCTTCAATCTCTGCATTGCCTGAGGGTCGCAGCGGCGAGCGTGCTGTCCCGCTCTTTCCCAGCCACCTCCTGTCGCTCTCGGGCGCCGAACTCCCCTCTGCGCCCGCCAGTAGTTCTGTCTCCAGGATCAATCGTCGCCCGAATGGCAGGCGCGTTAAAAAGCGCAGCATGACGAGACTTCCGATAATCGCCAGGAGGAGAGAAAAAACGACGCGGCTCACCGCTCCAAGGACGAACTCCCCTGTGGCCCCGGCCCCGAAGAGGCTCAGGCCGAGCCCCGAGAGGAGCGCCACGATCCCCAAGGCTCCAGCTACACCAAAACCCGGCGTGATAAAGATCTCGGCAACCAGCAGCGCAATGCCGGCCCCCACCAGGAGCAGCTCCTCCCAACCGGCCAAATGTACCAGCGAGTGCCCCCAGAAAAATAGTGACAGGCTTGCAATACCGAGCAGACCGGGCACGCCAAAACCGGGAGTTCGAATCTCCACTATTATCCCAAGCATGCCGATGGTAATGAGCAAAGAACTGACAATCGGGTGGGTGAGGAAGCGGACTACATTCTCCGCCCAGTTGGCCGTCGCCCGCCTCACTTCGGCTTTCGCAAGGCCTGACTGCTTCAGCACTTTCTCTAAAGAATTGGCGCTGAAGTCGACGAGCTTATGCTTCAAGGCTTCCTCTGTTGTAAGCGTCAGGAGCTTTCCTTTTTCGATGATACCAGGAATCACCACGTCCGCGTCCACCATCGCTTCGGCCAGAAGAGGAGGCCGTTTGCGGCTCTCGGCTGTCGCACGAAACTCTTTTCGCATGTACGAGACAGTCTTCTCTTCCACCGGCTGCGCGGGTGCGCCCGACTGTCCCATCTGGACCGGCGTTGCGGCCCCGATCGTCCCGCCATCGGCCATGACAATTTTCTCGGCCGAAAGAGTGATAAGAGCGCCCGCTGAGATGGCTCGCTTGTTCACAAAGGCAACCGTCTTGACCCGTGTATTGAGCAGAGCATCGCGGATGAGCACGGCGGCATCAACTCTTCCGCCGAACGTATTGATTTCAAGAATAACGGCCGCGGCGCCTGCATCGCTGGCCTCGCCAAGGACGCGTTGAACGAAAGGAGCGAGGCCGAGGTCTATTATTCCTTCTATCGGCACAACGTAAACTACGGGGGAAGTCTGCGCGAACGAAGGTCCGTTCAGCAGCAGTGTTGTGAACAGCCCTATACCGGCGAACAGCCGCCCAGCCCATTTGCTGAAGCAGTTGCCTGCAACAAAGAATCGACGAGCATACGCAAAAAATATGCATGACCATGCCCGCATCAAAAAGCCTTTAGTACGATCGTTAAAGTGGTCGGTCGGAGTTTCGTCGTTCATGACTGAGTCCCTATGATCTCCATCGAGAAATATGCGACGCTTCGCTCAATGTTCATCGACTCTCTCCTCTGCATATCGCGTTTTCTTGAGAGGCAACCGTATTTTCGCCTCCGTTCCAACTCCCTGATTACTGGTGATACCCAGTGTGCCGGCATGCGCCTCAATGACTTTCCTTGAAATAGGCATACCAAGACCGGTTCCTTCATTTTTCGTCGTGTAAAACGGCATAAAAAGGCTTGCCAGGGTTTCACTGTCCATTCCAGTGCCCTGATCTTTGATGGTAATTATTATTTCTTTCCTGTCGGTAGCAGCAGTTACAGATACCGGTGCCCCTTGCAGTGAAGCATCAACTGCATTATCGATCAGATTAATCAGTGCCCGTTCGATGTGGGATCTGTCGATTGCTATGATTACCGGTGCGGAGGGGAGCTGCATCGCCAGGGTGACACCTTTAGCCGCTGCTTTTGTCCGGCAGGATTCACCGGCCCGATTGACGATATTCCAGATATCGACCTCTTTAAGATCAAGTTGCAGCGGCTTGGCAAAATCCAGAACAGAGGAGACTATCCTCTGCATATTCTGCGCTGAATCCTCTATTGTCTGCGCAGCAAGAGTAACATCGCCCTTTCCTTCCCGAAGCCTCCTGGCGAAACCTAAAATTGATATAAGAGGATTCTTCAGGTCATGTACAATAACGGTGGCCACCTGACCGATGCCGGCGAGATAGCGGTCCTGTTCTGCCTGTTTGAGCTTTTTTCGCTCACGCTCAGCAAGGAAGTATGCGACGGAAGCAAATGCCCCGGTAAACACGAGGTGCAGAACCCTGTCCATTAATTCCGGTACGGTCATTGTCCCGGCGCCGGAAAAGAATGGCAGATAAGCTGCTGATACGAACAGCCAGGTAATAACAGCGCCTTTCAGGCCGAAACGAAGAACTCCCAGAAGAAGCGGCAGATAGTATAGTTCTTCAAGAACAACGAGCTCTGAATAATGCCGCATTGTGACAAAATGCAGATAGGTGATCAGTGTCGTAAGCGTGACAATGGCGAGTATGTGATAGTTCTTTTTGTTCAAGGAGCACTCCAAGTTCAGTTCATCTCTCTTCCTCAGTTTTTGCCTTCAACTTTAATTAGTTTCTGTCCCGAAAGGGTGTTCCCCCCCCCCTGTCAGCCCTGCATATCGCTAGGATCGAGGAACCGGTCTCGACCCGGAATGGAAAATATCTCAAATCGTTCTCCTGGCAACACCCAACACCGTTGCTAGCGTCAGAATAGCGAATATCTCAGTAAATGGGCCCAGCTGAATCAATATTTCATCACAATAGTCATCAATCAACGATAAAACGGCCACTCTGACTTCGGGTTGTGCCCCCGGCAAAACGAGGGCTCTGCTGCATCGACCTAATCATGCCCCGTCATGCCGTTTTTCAGATTCAATAACCTCTGCCAGTGACGGAGTACGCAACAGCCGGTCGGCTTTGACCATCTGTTCCACCATGCGGCGGGTGCTGCTCAAATCATCCAGCTGACGTGCAACAACTTCTATTGCCTGTCGTCCTGATACCGCAGCAGCCAGCAGCTGTGATTTGCTCTTCTGGTAGTGATGCTCGAACGCTTCCAGTGCTATCAGCCGTTCGCTGTCATCATGTTCGTGAGTCTGCTCCTGTGCTCCGGCCAGCACGCAGCAGCTGCCAATCTGCTCGAAGAGCCGGCGTAACATGACGACAGTTTCCTGGTCTGCATTCTTTTGCAGCTCCTGCTTCAGCTTCAGTGCGGTTGTTGCAAGCCGTGCTGCTTCATCAAGGTAGCGGGCGATGCGCAAGGCACGTGCCAGCTGCTCTCCCACTTCGCGAGACATGCTTTCAGTGCGGACTGTGCCAACAAAATCGGCAATCGCCGCCACCAGTCCGCGCATACCGTCTGCCTGCCGTCCGACAGCTGTTATCGACCTGTCATTGCCCTGGGCGACGTCAGATACCAGATGATTCACCAACCCGAGCAGACGCCTGAGTTCGGCATGCAGCGCTGCAACGGCCAGATCAGGTGTGGCAGCCAGTGTTGCATCGAGATACTGCGGCCTTCCGGTCTCTTCCTCCTGGCTGCGGAACATCCTCTCAAGACGGTTCGAGAGCCTTGAACCGAGAGGGAGCATGATCATCACCCCCAGCACGTTGAAAACGGTATGAAAAAGCGCCAGGACTAGCGCCGGGCTTCCCTCAAGGTCCAGAAGATGGGCCAGCTGACCGACCAGCCATATCAGGAGCGGCAGCAGTGATAACGCCACGACTCCGGTAATGATGTTGAAGAGAACATGCCCAACTGCAAGCCGCTTGGCATTAGCAGTTGCATGTAGTACTGCTATAGTTGCTGTTGAGGTGGTGCCGAGATTGGCGCCGATTACCGCAGCCGCAGCCGATTGCAGATCAATAACGCCGCCGCTGGCAGCGGTCAGTATGATGGCAATTGCCGCACTTGACGACTGGGTAAGCACAGTGGCAACAAAACCGATCAGCAGAAAGATCAACAGATTGCCACCCAGGCTGCCCCCTGCCACAGCACTGCCGTAGCTCTCCGCCAGGGCGCCAAAAGAATCTTTCAGGATCGCCAACCCGAGAAAAAAGAGACCGAATCCTGCCAAGGCATCTCCCAGCCCTTTGGTACGTTTGGCTGAGAAGATCAGCCGTAGGGCGACACCAGCGGCAATAATTGGCAGGGCAAAGGATTCGATCTTGACACCGAACCCTACCAGACTGACCAGCCAGCCGGTGATGGTGGTGCCGACGTTGGTGCCGTAGATAACCCCGAGCGCCTGCCTCAGAGTGAGTAGACCGGCATTGACAAAGCCGATAGTGGCAACGGTGACGGCGCTGGATGACTGCACCAGCCCGGTCACCAGGATACCTGCCAGCACCCCTTTGAGCGGCGTCGATGTAAACCGGCCCAGCAACTGTTTGAGACTCCCGCCTGCAAAGGTTTTTAACCCTTCGGTCATCATCTGCATTGCCAGCAAAAAGAGGGCCAGCCCGCCGGCAGCGTTCAGGGCAATAGCTACCGTCATAGCTGCCTACTTGAAGCGGGACTTGGCCGAGTCCACGGCTTCGCCGATGGCGGACCATGCCAACTCGATGCCTGCCTTAAGATCTTCCCAGGCGCTTCCTCCCGATTTTTGCAGCTCATCAATCTTCTGACGAGCGGACGCCTGTTTTGTCTTCAGTACGGCAATCTGGTCGTTGTACTCAGCCCTGACCTCGGACGACACTTCGCTTGCCTTGTCCGTCAGGACGTCGATATCGGCGTTCCATTCTTCCAGTTTGGCCTGCATGACTCGGAGGTACTCTTCTTTGCTTTTCATGTTCTTGTCTCCTTGTGGTGGTGATTTATTGTACTCAAATGGCTGCGGCAGACTAAAACCGATGGCAGTTCCTCATCCGGAGTTACCGATGGGAACTACATGTCACCGGGTACTTTTCAAGTTACGATCAGATGCCTCAATTCGTCCTTACCGTTGTTCTTCACCTCGTACATCAACTGGTCCGCAACCCGGATCATTTCGTCGGCACTTGCCGGTGCTTTGAGGTAGGTCACCATGCCGATACTGAAGGTCACCGGCCAATACTGTTCTATCTGTGCCTTCAAGCCGGCATGGATTTTGGTCGCAACCGTGACAGCCGCATCACCGTCTGTTTCGGGCATTAACAGGCCGAATTCGTCGCCGCCGAGCCGGGCAACCGTATCACTCTCCCGAATGACAGTCGTGATGGTTGACGCCACCTGGAGGAGAAGACGGTCACCCTCGCTGTGACCCTGCGTGTCATTGACGGTCTTGAAATTGTCAATGTCGAGATAGATGACGGTAAATGGATCATTGTAGCGGCGTGACCGCCTGATTTCGTCATCCGCCACCTCACTGAACCGCCGCCTGTTGGCTATACCGGTCAACTGGTCAGTCCTCGCCAGCTTTTCTTCATAATTGAGCCGACATTTGATCTCAGAGATCACATATGCGCCAAAAAGTAGCAGACTGAGTTTTACGACGTCGTTCCAGAACAACGCCAAAAGGTTTTCATGGTAACGCTTTGCCACAATGTCTGCAACAGACCACGAGACCGAACCGGACAACGCGACCAGGATTGCTGACTCTCTGCCGATGTACCATGCTACAAAGGCCACGGTAACGAAATAGAACACCGAGAACGAGTAGTCTGATCCGGTGATGCCGTCTAAAAAGCCAACCACTGCAACAATACACAGTCCCAGAATGTTCACAAGCCACACAGGGAGCTTATAAATATGCCCGTCCAGGAAACGCAACCATTTATTCATCATTCAACCCTTTGCCGTGTCTCACTTAAGTATCTTCACATCCCGGCGTGTATAAGGTATCTCTATACCATTTTCCGTGAAGGTTCGATAGATGGCGCTGTTAATAGCGCTGGTCAGAAGACCGCGCCGGTGGATGAGGGATGTACTCCAGACCCGCAGCTCAAAGCCGAGGCCGCTGTCACCGAATTCCATCAGCCGCACTCCGGGAAGCGGGTCCTCAAGCACGTCGGGATTAGCGTTCGCTACCTCCAGCAGCAGGCGCTCGACAACGGCGAGATCGGTGCCGTAGGCGACGCTGACCGGGATCCGGAAGCGGACCTTGCGGTCATTGTGGCTCCAGTTGATCACGTTCTCGGTGATGAACTTGGAGTTCGGCACGATGATGCTGATGTTGTCATTGCTGACCACCGTGGTGCTCCTGCCGCCGATATACACCACATCACCCTCCACATCCCCCACCACGACCCGGTCGCCGACCTTGATCGGTCGCTCGAATAGAATGATCACGCCGCTGATGAAATTGTTGACGATGTTCTGCAGGCCGAAACCCAGCCCCAGCCCCACGGCGCCGGCCAGGACGTTCAGGGCTGTCAGGTCGATTCCGGCGGTTTGGAGGATGACTGCAAATCCTATCCCTATGATGGCATAACGGATGATGGAGCCGGTCGCCTGACGGGCGCCCAGCTCCATTTTTGTTCTGACCAGAAAATGTTCTGTTACCCAGGTTCGCAGCTTTCCGGAGAGATAAAACAGCAGTGCCCCCAGCACCGCCAACTGCAGAATGGTCCAGAGAGTTACCGGGGAACTGCCCATTTTCAGGATCGGCAGCTGAAGTACGTTGTGGGAGTTATCTAGAATTTCGCGGAGTATATCCATGGTTTTCCTCCGGTCAGAATGGCCAGAACTGCGGAATGAAGATGGTGGCCATTATCCAGAACAGGATGTTAAGCGGGGTGCCCACTCGCAGAAAATCGGCATAGCGGAACTGTCCCGGCCCATAGATCAGGGTGTTGGTCTGGTAGCCGACCGGGGTCATGAAGCTGGCCGAGGCGGCAAAGGTGATTGCCATCAGCAGTGGACGGGAATCGATGTTGAGGCTCTCGGCAGCCGCAATGGCGACCGGCGCCAGGAGCGCAGCGGTTGCGTTATTGGACATGATCTCGGTCAACAGCGATGTGGTCAGGTAGAGGGCGGATACCAGGGCCATCGGCCCCCAGGCTCCGACGCTTTCCACAAGATACCCGCCCAACAGCCCCGCAGCGCCGGTTTTTTCCAGCGCAGTACCCAGTGTCAGCACCCCGGCCAGCAGAAAAATCACCTGCCAGTTGATTGAGCCGTAGGCTTCATCCAGAGTCAGGCAGCGAGCCATTACCATCAGTATACAACCAACTATTGCGCCGGCTACGATTGGAACGATTCCAGTAGCGGCAGCCAGCACGACTCCGGCCACGATGACAACAGCCGTAAGCATCCGGCTCTTTCGGAATACCGGCAGATCCACCTGGGATACGAGCACAAAGGTCTTGTCATCCCGCAACTGATCCATGTGGCTGGCCTCCACCTCAAACAGCAACACATCCCCGGCCCGGAGCGTCAGGGCTTCAAGATCCTCCCGCATGATCCGGTTACGATGCCGGACAGCCATGGCGGTTAGTCCGTAGCGGGAGCGAAAACGGGCCTGTTTCAGACTGCGTCCGTCCAGGGTGGAGCCCGGGGCCACCACAGCCTCGACCAAAATTGCTTCCTCACTGACAGCATTTCCGCTGGCCTGGCGTAATGAAATTCCACGACGCAGCTTCAGTTTACGGAAGTTCTCCAGATCGCAGCGCACTTTCAGATGATCACCGGCCTGCAGCAGTAGTTTTTCCGGCAGATCTTCGATTCGAAACCCATTCCGGAAAACCTCCACCGCTCTAATGGTGATATCTTTCAGCAGAGGCGATTCTGACAGCAACGTACCGACTGAACGGGCCTCGGGTTCGAGTATGATCTCGATCTGATAATCACCACTGCCGAATACCGGTCCGCGTTCTGCACCGGCGACCCGGTCCGGAATCATGCGTACACCTATCAGCAGCATGTAAAGCGATCCAACAACAAAGAATATCAGCCCAAGAGGCGTCGTCTCAAACATGCCGATCGGCGCCAGACCATGTCGTTCGGCGATGGATGAAACCAGGATGTTGGTGGAAGTGCCGATCAGGGTACAGACTCCCCCGAACATGGATGCGAAGGAAAGCGGCATCAGCAGCCTGGCAGCGGAAACTTTGCAGTCTCTGGCAATTGCAAGTACCACCGGCAGGAAGATGGCTACCGCTGCCGTATTATTAATGAAGGCCGAAAGAACACCTACCATCAGCATCATGACGATCAGAACCAGCCAGAAACTTTTCCTGCCTACCTGTGTCAGGACTCCCCCCAAAAGGTTGACAGCGCCGGTTTTAAACAGGCCGGCCGACAGAACGAACATGGCGCCTACGGTGACGGTGGCCGGGTTGCTGAAACCACCGATGGCATCCTGTGGCGTGATGATGCCGGACAGCAGCATGGCCCCCATGACGATCAGCGCGGTCAGGTCCACCGGCAGGCGCTCTGTGGCAAACAGGATCACGGCTGAAACAACCAGCCCCAGTACCAGGGCTATTTCAATGGTCATGGCACATGTCCTTGTTAAACCTCCAACTTACTGATACATAACAGGCGGAATCTCCTTATCCGTAGTTTCAATGAAGCGGTCGAGTAACACCCCTATTTCATCCTGGTTCCGCAGATAATAGCGGGATGAACTCAGCGGGCTCATTCCTACACGGACACCCAGGATATTGTCATTACTAAGACGGAAAACATCTTCATCGGTTTCATCGTCGCCGATGAAGATCGCGCGCGAGCATCCCAAATGCTGCATGATACAGAGCAGCGCATCCCCCTTGTGTGACGCATCCATTGGAACCAGATTTTCCACAAACTTGCCAGAAACCGGCCGGGGAGGTGGAACCAGGCGGTCAACGGCGGTCAATATTTCCTTATGCGTCCACTCCCGGTTGTGTGCGCTCCGATAGTGGAGCGACAAGGTCGAGCCTTTATCTTCCAGTACGATCCCGGCGGTGCTCCGGTTTTCTAAAAACATGTGCAACTGTTCTTTCCAGCCGCGACAGAGATGCACATATTCAGTTTCATACGCTTCACGGCCCGGAAGGCCTTCAGCGCCGTGATTTCCCACCAGAAAACCGGGTGTAAAACCGAGGTGCAACAGAGCATCTTTCCGGGAACGACCGGTAATGATCGCAACTGGGGCCATCCGGTCAAGCTCGATCAAGCGGTTGCGCACATCATCAGGAATCGCAATCTTGCCGGGGTCGGCAACTATGGGCGCCAGGGTGCCGTCCAGGTCAAATGCAAACAGCGTAGTCCGGTGAACAAATGTCTTTAATGCAGCTTTTCCGGCAGAACTGAACAGATATGTCATGGATTTGCCGGTCACGAATCACTTCCGATCCTGGCAGCCAGTTTCTCTCGCTGACGAACCCGGGCGGCGTCCAGCAACATCCGTCCGGCCCAGCGGTAGACGTTAAAATCCCGCACCAGGGCACGCATGCTGAGCATCCGCTCCCGTTGCTCGTATTCCGGCATGATCAGGCCCTGATGGAGAGCTTCGGCGGTTTGTTCCACATGGTAGGGATTAACTATCAGGGCTTCGTGCAGTTCGTGAGCCGCTCCGGTAAACTGGCTCAGAACAAGCACACCCAGTTCATCGTCACGGGCAGCCACATATTCCTTGGCCACCAGGTTCATGCCATCGTGCAGGCTGGTCACCATGCAGACTTTGCAGGCGCGATAATAGCGGTTGACCTGGTCCGGCTCATGGTGTTCCGCCTTGAGAATGATTGCCGGACGTCCTTCAAGTGTAAAATGAATGTTGATCCGCTCTGCCAGGGCATGCACCCGTGCCTCGAAGTTCTGGTATTCCTCCAGGGCCGAACGACTCGGAGCGGCGATCTGGATGAACGTGAAATGTCCCACCAGTTCGGGGTGCAGTTCCAGCATTCGCTCCACCGCCATAAACCGCTCCAGAATCCCCTTGGTGTAGTCCATACGGTCCACCCCGATCCCCAAAAGGTGATCGGGGGGCAGTCCCAGTTCATCCAGAATCTCTGCCCGGGTCTGTTCCACCGGCGGCAGGGTTCCATGCCAGGCAGGCGGCCACTGGATTGAGATCGGGTAATTCTCTACCATGGTAAGCTGGCCTCTGCGCGAAATGGTCGATGATTCATGCTCGATGCGGGTTTCCAGGTAGCGGTCCACCGTCTCCAGAAAATTCTTGCAATGGTATGGAGTGTGGAAACCGAGTATGGTACTGCCCAGCATCCCCTTCAGCAGCTCTTCGCGCCATGGGCAGATGCCGAATGATTCGGGATTGGGCCAGGGAATATGCCAGA
>MGZK01000160.1:2418-21423 GCA_001802125.1 Geobacteraceae bacterium GWC2_55_20 | reverse complement strand
ACCGGCTCAACTATCGAGGCTGCCAGGGGTGCTATGCCTGTAAGCAATCCCTTGACCACTGTATATTGAACGATGACCTGAGCGAGGTGCTGAACGCGGTGAAGGAGGCCGACCTGGTCGTGCTGGCTTCGCCAGTTTATTACGGAGATGTCACTGCGCAGCTCAAGGGTTTTATCGACCGGAGCTACTCCTATCTCAAACCGGATTACCTGAGCAACCCGCAACCGAGCCGGCTCAGCCCCAAAAAACTGGTTTTCGCGCTGGTCCAGGGGCATCCGGACCAAACGTATTTCGCCGACATCTTCCCGCGCTACGAAGTCTTCCTCAAATGGATGGGATTCAGCGAAACCCGCCTGATACGCGTCTGCGGCATAGGGCCGGCCAGCATTGACGAAGTCCCGGAATCGGTCCTGAATCAAGCCGGGGAAATGGCACGAGAGATGCTGGCATAGTTTTGTCAAAGGAGTTCGCATGTGGGAGACGATCCGCGCCGAGATCAGCCATTTTGTGGGGGAGAACTGGGAAAACCGTTTTCCAAATAGCAACGAACCATATTTCGACGATGCGCTGATCGGCTTCGCGGCAGCAGGTGACCCGCTCTTCCGCGAGTACAAACGGATCATCGGAGATTTCCACCAGTTGCCGGATGAGATTCTAAATGGTGCGGCCACGGTCATCTGTTGGGTTCTTCCGGTCAGCCGCGCCACCCGTGTCAGTAACCGGCATCAGGAGCGCTGGCCCTCGCTGGAGTGGTCCCTGACCCGCAACAACGGAGAAAACTTCAATACCGCCCTGCGTCGCCACATGGTTGAATGGCTGGAAGACCGCGGTCATCGCGCCGTGGCGCCGCAACTGGCGCCAGGCTGGCGGCAACTGGACGATCCCTCCGCCGGCATCGCTTCCAGCTGGTCGGAACGCCACGCCGCCTATGCCGCCGGGCTGGGCACCTTCAGCCTCAACGACGGGCTGATCACCGCCCGCGGGATCGCCCACCGGCTGGGGAGCGTCGTAACCGACCTGCCCTTGCCGCCGACGTCGCAAAATGCCGGCGGATACCGGAGCAACTGCCTCTACCACCGCGACGGCAGCTGCGGCATCTGCATCAGCCGTTGCCCGGTGGGTGCGATTTCCCGGCAGGGACACGACAAAGAGACCTGCCGCGGCTATGTATATGGAGCCGTGCCCGAGGCGGTCGGGGAGCTTTACGGCGTCGCCCAGACCGGGTGCGGCCTGTGCCAGACGCGGGTGCCGTGCGAGGAACGGATTCCGTCCGGGTAAAGTCAGGTGCCATGCAAGAAATCGTACAGTTCAACCGGAATATTATATCCCGCCCGTCAAGATACCAAACCATTTTGCCCATTGCCGCTGCATCCACAATCCAAAAGCCCGAAATCCTCAATCCTGCGATCCAGCGTCCGCCTAGAAATCCCCAGGATCTCGGCGGTGCGGCTCTTGTGGTAACCGGTGCCCTTCAGCACCATCTCGATGTGTTGACGCTCCATCTCCTCCAGCGGCACCATCGCAGCCCTGGCTGATTGTGCCGGCGGCGCAGCGTCCGTGGTGGCGGCACGGCTGGCGCGGGCGGCTCCCCTGAGCGGGAGCACGTCGGACTGTACGGTGCTGCCGGACGTCAGGATCACGGCCCGCTCGATCACGTTTTCCAGTTCGCGCACGTTTCCGGGCCAGCGGTATTCCCGCAACGCTTCCAGCGCTTCGGGAGATATGCCGTGAATCTCCTTGGACATGCGCGTGGCAAAACGCTTCAGAAAGTGCAGCGCCAGCGGCTCGATGTCCTCGGGGCGCTCCCTGAGCGGCGGCAGCGGGATGCTGATCACGTTCAGGCGGTAGTACAGATCCTCGCGGAAGCGCCCTTCGGCCACCTCCCGTTCCAGGTTCTTGTTGGTGGCGGCCACGAAGCGCACATCGACCTTCTTCGAGCGGGTAGAGCCGACCGGAATGAAGTCGCGCTCCTGGATCACCCGCAGCAGTTTGGCCTGCACCGCCGGACTGACGTCGCCGATCTCGTCCAGAAAGAGCGTGCCGCCGTCGGCCTCCTCCAAGAGCCCCTTCTGGTTCATGACCGCGCCGGTAAAGGCCCCCTTCAGGTGCCCGAAGAGCTGGCTTTCCAGCAGCGTATCCGACAGCGCGGCGCAGTTCAAGGAGACGAAGGGGCGCTCGCGCCGCAGGCTGTTCCTGTGCAGGGCGCTGGCGATCAGCTCCTTGCCGGTGCCCGATTCACCCAGGATCATGATGTTGGCGTCGCTGGCGGCCACCTTGAGGGTCAGGTCGTAGACTTCGCGGAAGACCCGGCTGACGAAAACGGCGCTCTCTCGGCTGTCAACCCCGCACAGTTCCTCGCGCAGGCGCAGGTTTTCGGCCGCCAGGCGGCGATGCTCCAGCACATGCTCCACCAGCCCCAGCACCTTCTCCTTCGGAAAGGGTTTGATCAGGTAGTCGTAGGCGCCCTGCTTGATGGCCTGCACAGCGTCATCGACGGTGCCGAAGGCGGTCATCATGATCACCGGCAGTTCGGGGCGGATCTTCTTGACCTGTTTCAGGATCTGCACCCCGTCCATGTCCGGCATGCGCACATCCTGCAGCAGCAGATCCACCTCCGCGCCGGCCGGCGATTCCAGCAGCTTAAGCAGGTCGCTGCCCCGGCTGAAGGTCTCCACCTGGTAGCCTTTCATCTGCTTTTTCAGATAGCGCAGGATGCCCTCTTCATCGTCACAGATACAGATATTCGCCATTGGTGAACCTCACGAGATTATAAAGTTCCCTGCCTTGTAACATCAAAGTCTAACCCCCCTCAATCCCCCCTTACTTAAGGGGGGAAGCCTTGAAGTCTCCCCTTAGATAAGGGGAGATTTAGAGGGGTTAGATGTTTTCCCGGTGTTATTGAACTGCCGTTTACAAATTCCTAACTATCGGCAGATTTGTACATTACTGGACAGAATTGCGCAATCCACAAATAACTCCCACCCGGATTTCTCCCGCAAAATTAACAGCACACCGCAGCAAAAGCCCAGTATTAGCGTGCTCAGTCCCATTTCAGTTTTCTGTAAACACGATTGGCACGCCAATTGATGTATACAGGGTTGACCATCAATAAATGTGACATTTTGGCGCGTTTTGATAACGAAAGGAGATTTTTCAGTATGGGTATGTCACGCAGGCAATTTTTACAGGGGGGGGCGCTGGCGGCGGCCGGCGTAGCCATCTCCGGCAAACCGGGGGAGGCCAGTGTCGATTCCCCGGTTACCAGGATCAAGGGGCTGAAGGCCTCCACCACCATCTGTCCGTTCTGTGCGGTCGGATGCGGGCTGCTGGTCCACACCAAGAACGGCAAGGTCATCAACATCGAAGGCGACCCGCAGCATCCGATCAACCAGGGGGCGCTCTGCTCCAAGGGGAGCTCGCTGTTCCAGGTGGCGGTCAACGAGAAGCGGTTGCAGAAGGTCATGTACCGCGCCCCCGGCTCGGACAAATTTGAGGAGAAATCCTGGGACTGGGCGCTGGACAAGATCGCCCTGCGCATGAAGGAGACCCGCGACAAAACCTTCAAGGTCAGTGAACTGAACAAGAAGGACAACAAGGAATACGTGGTCAACCGCACCGAAGGCATGGCCTTTTTCGGCGGGGCCGGCCTGGACAACGAGGAATGCTACCTCTGGTCCAAGTTCTCCCGTGCCATGGGGGTCGGGCAGCTGGAGCACCAGGCCCGACTTTGACACTCCGCAACAGTCGCCGGTCTGGCGGCTTCATTCGGTCGTGGTGCCATGACCAACCATTGGATAGACCTGAAAAACAGTGACGCAATCTTCATCATCGGCTGCAACCCGGCCGAGAACCACCCCATATCCTTCAAGTGGATCGAAGAGGCCATGGATAAAGGGGCCAAGCTGATCGTCGTCGATCCGCGTTACACCCGTAGCGCCTCCAAGGCCGACATCTATGCCCAGATCCGTCCCGGCACCGACATCGCCTTTTTGGGGGGCATGATCAACTATGCCCTGCAGAACAACCTGATCCACGAAGAGTACGTTCGCGAATACACCAACGCCCCCTTCATCATCTCCGAGAAGTATGATTTCAAGGACGGCATGTTCTGCTCCTTCGACGACCAGGAGAAAACCTACGACCTGAAATCCCTGGCCTATGAACTTGGTCCGGACGGCAAGCCCAGGCGCGACAACAGCATGAAGGATCCGCGCTGCGTGCTGCAGCTGATGAAAAAACATTTCAGCCGCTACGACGTGGACAAGGTCTGTTCGATCACCGGCACCAAAAAAGAGGATTACCTGAAGGTGGCCCAGGCTTTCTGCGGCACCGGCCGGGCCGACAAGGCCGGCACGCTGCTGTACGCCATGGGCATCACCCAGTCCACCCACGGCACCCAGAACGTGCGCGCCACCGCCATGCTGCAGACGCTTCTGGGCAACATCGGCATTGCCGGCGGGGGCGTCAATGCGCTGCGCGGCGAATCCAACGTGCAGGGTTCCACCGACTACGGCCTGCTGTTCCACCTGCTGCCCGGTTATCTCAAGTCGCCCGAATTCGACAACGTCGATCTGAAGTCCTACATCGACAAATGGACTCCGCAGACCAAGGACGGCAGGAGCGCCAACTGGTGGGGCAACACCCCCAAGTACATCACCAGCCTGCTGAAGGCCTGGTACGGCGACAACGCCACCCAGGCCAATGATTTCTGTTACTCCTACCTGCCCAAGCGGATGGGGAGCTACGCCTACAACAAGATCATGGACAAGATGCTGGCCGGCGGCCTGGAAGGGCTGGTCTGCATGGGGATGAACCCGGCCGTGGGCGGCCCGGATTCGGGCAACGCCCGCAGCGCGCTCTCCAAGCTGAAATGGCTGGTGACGGTCGATCTGTGGGAAACCGAAACCTCCATCTTCTGGAAACGTCCCGGCGTCAACCCCAGGGATATCCAGACCGAGGTCTTCATGCTGCCGGCCGCTTCCTCGGTGGAGAAGGAGGGCTCGATCTCCAACTCCGGTCGCTGGGCCCAGTGGCGCTACAAGGCGGTCGAACCGGTCGGTCATTCCATGAGCGACCTCTGGATCATCGACCAGTTCTTCAAACGGGTCCGCAATCTCTACACCAAGGAGAAGGGCGCCTTCCCGGAGCCGATCACCAAGCTGGCCTGGAACTACGGCAACGGCCACGAGCCGGACGTGCACCTGGTGGCCAAAGAGATCAACGGCTATTTCACCAAGGACACCACCATCGTCGACAAGGACAAGACCCTGGAGTTCAAGAAAGGCGACCAGGTGCCGATGTTCAAGTACCTGCAGGCCGACGGCTCCACCACCAGCGGCTGCTGGGTCTATTCAGGCTCCTACACCAAGGAGGGCAACCAGATGGCCCGCCGCGACCAGTCCGACCCGACCGGCCTGGGGCTGTTCCCCAAGTGGTCCTGGTGCTGGCCGGTCAACCGTCGCATCATCTATAACCGCGCTTCGGTCAACACGGCCGGCGAACCTTTCAACCCCAAGCGGGCTCTGATCGCCTGGGACGGTCTGGAAAAGAAATGGAAAGGGGATGTGCCGGACGGCCCCTGGCCGCCGATGAAGGACGACAAGGAGGGCAAATACCCGTTCATCATGCTGCCGGAAGGGCATGCCCGGCTGTATGCGCTGGACCTGAAGGACGGCCCTTTCCCGGAGCATTACGAACCAATGGAGAGCCCGTCCCGCAACCAACTCTCCAAGACCCAGAACAACCCGGTCGTCAAGCTGCCCAAGAACGTCAGCAGCGACACCGTCAAATTCCCCTTCATCGGTACCACCTACCGCATGACCGAGCACTGGCAGACCGGCGGCATGACCCGCAGCGTGCCCTGGCTGGTAGAACTGGTGCCGGACATGTTCGTCGAAATCAGCGAAAGCCTGGCCAAACAGAAGGGCTTCAGGAAGGGGGACCGGGTCAAGGTTACCACCGAGCGTGGTACCATCGAAGCGGTGGTGCTGATCACGTCACGACTGAAGCCGTTCAACGTGGAAGGGAAGATGATCGAGCAGGTCGGCATGCCGTGGCATTTCGGCTACGCCGGAACGGCCAAGGGTGACAGCGCCAACATGCTGACGCCGTCGGTGGGCTGCGCCAACACCAGCATCCCCGAGTTCAAGGCCTTCCTCTGCAATATCGAGAAAGGGGGTAGCAAGGCATGAGCAACAGTACTTCAGATGTTTCCAAGCACAGGACGTTCCTGATCGATACCACAAAATGCACCGGCTGCCGTGGCTGCCAGGTGGCCTGCAAACAGTGGAACCAGCTGGGCGCCGAGAAAACCACGTTTTTCAGCGGTGAAGGCTACCAGAATCCGCCGGCCATGTCGGAGCACACCTTCACCCGGATCAAGTTCAAGGATTACCAGAAGAACGGCCAGAACGAGTTCGCCTTCTACAAAGAGATGTGCATGCACTGCAACGAGCCGGCCTGCGCCTCGGTCTGCCCGGTGGGGGCCTTTGTCAAGACCCCCGAGGGACCGGTGGTCTACAACGCCGGGCGCTGCATCGGCTGCCGTTTCTGCATGATCGCCTGCCCCTTCGGCATCCCCAAATACGAATGGAGCAAGGCCTTCCCGTTGGTCAAAAAATGCACCGGCTGCTACAGCCGGGTCAAGGAGGGGTTGCAACCGGCCTGTGCCACCACCTGCCCGACCGCAATCAGCTACGGTGGCCGTAGCGAGATGCTGGCGGAAGCCGAGCGGCGCTTGAAAAACCGTCCCAAGCATTACTATCCGGCCATCTACGGCAAGGAAGAGGCCGGCGGGACCAGCGTGATCTACCTGACCCACCAGCCGCTGGACGAGCTGGGCTTCAAAAAAGTCACCCTGCGCCCGCTCCCCTCCTACACCTGGCAGGCCCTGCGGCTGGTGCCGGGCATCTTTCTGACCATGGGAGGCGGCTTGTCGCTGATCTCCTGGTTCAACCACCGCAAGGAGCGCATCAAGCAGGAAGAGGCCTTCAAGAACAGCAAGGTTGCGCCTGAAACGGCAGAACCGGAAACCAGGGAGGAGATCCAATGACCGCTGCGGCACGCATCATCATCAATGAAGTCAAGGGCTATCATAATTTTCTGAAGTTCATGATCGTCCTGGTAGCGCTGGCAGTGCTGGCTTCGGCCGTGCGCTTCGTCTTCGGACTGGGTTCCACCACCAACATGAACGACACCTACCCATGGGGCCTGTGGATCTCGTTCGACGTGGTCACGGCAGTGCCGCTGGCGGCCGGGGCCTTCACGCTGGGCGCGATCGTGCACTGTTTCCATATCAAGAAGCTGGAGCCGTTGGTGCGGCCGGCCATCGTGACCGGATTCCTCGGTTATTCGCTGGTCTGCATCGGCCTGCTGCTGGATCTGGGTCAACCGCACAAGGGTTGGCACACGCTGGTTTACTGGAACGTGCACTCGCCCATGTTCGAGGTTTCCATGTGCGTCATGGCCTACACCACGGTGCTGTTCCTGGAATTCCTTTCGCCGGTTTGCGAGAAATTCGGCTACCACATGCCGCTCAGGGTGCTGCGCTGGCTGGAGATGCCGCTGGTGATCGCGGCCGCCTCGATCTCGACCCTGCACCAGTCCTCGCTGGGTACCTTCTTCCTGATCGCGGTCGATAAGCTGCACAACCTCTGGTACAACCCGCTGCTGCCGCTGCAGTTCTGGATGTCGGCCATATTCACCGGCATGTCGATCATCATCCTGGAAGCGACCATGGTCCACCGCTACCTTGGTCAGCCGGACGAATCGGAGTTGCTGGAAGTGCTGACCAAGATCCTGCCCTGGGTGCTGGGCGCTTATCTGACGGTCAAAATCGCCGCCATGGCGTTTCTTTCCCACGGGCCGCTCTTCGATCGCCCGGCGCTGCTGGCACTGTTCCTGGTGGAGGTAATCGTCGGCGTGATCATTCCGATGGTTATGTTCATGAAGGACTCCAACCGCGAGGATAACCGCATGCAACTGCGCGGCGCGAGCATGATCATTTTCGGGGTGGTGCTGAACCGCTTCAATGTCTCGATGTTCGGCATGATCCAGGCAGACCAGGTGATCTACTTCCCGTCCATCGTCGAATCTCTGGTGACGATCGGCATCATCGCCGGCCACATCCTGTTCTTCGTGCTGCTGGCCAAGTATTTCCCGATCTTCGAACACCATCCCGAAACGGTTGACTACTCGCTCCCGGACCATTTCCATGAGGTGGACGGACATGAGCAGGCCAAGGGTGTCGAGGCATGAACTTCATCCCCGACGTCACCGGCGTGATCCTGGCCGGCGGTCAATCCTCGCGGATGGGGAGCAACAAGGCGTTGCTCCCCATCCAGGGGGGGCGTTTCATCGAGGCGATTTATCGCCGCTTTTCGGAGCTGTTTCCCGAGGTGCTGCTGGTCACCAACAACCCCGAACAGTACGCCTTTCTCCCCTGCCGCAAGGTGGGAGACCTGTACGCCGGAATGGGCGCGCTGGCCGGGCTGCACTCCGGGCTTCGACATGCCGCCAGCCCGCACATCTTCGCGGCGGCATGCGACATGCCCTGGCTGAACAGCGCCCTGATCCGGCGATTGGCCGGGTTGTGCGACACGGCCGATGTGGTTATCCCCCAGGGTGAAAATGGCCTGGAACCGCTGCACGCAATCTACGGCAAGCAGTGCCTGGGCCCGATGAAGGAATCCCTGGAGACCGACCGCCGGAGGATCGTCTCCTTCTTTCCGCAGGTGCGGGTCCGGCAGCTGCGGCAGGAGCAGGTGGCCGCCATCGATCCCGGTTTCGACTCATTCCGCAACGTCAATACCCCGGCCGATTATTATCAGCTGCGGGCCGAATACTCCGAACATGCTTTGGAACCGCATCAAGCGGGGTGTGGAAAGGTTCTTCTAAAAAGCAGGTAGTCCGGCGAGTAACGCAAACATATGCTATGTCCCGTCACAATAAAAGGGGGCTGACCTGACAGGTTGGCCCCCTTTGCATATCTGCAATGCAAGCTCGCCGCGGTCCAGGGGCTGTTGTCTAGGCCGTCGCCTGCCCCGGCGGCAGCGTGACGACGAACAGCGAACCGCCCTCCGGCGGGTTGCTGACGGTGATCGTGCCGCCGTGGTTCTCGACGATGCCGTAGGAGACCGACAGCCCCAGGCCGTTGCCGGTCTGTTTGGTTGTGAAGAAGGGGGTGAAGATGTTCTTGAGCAGATCCGGGGGGATGCCGTTACCGGTATCGCCGATTTCCACCCGGCAGATTCCGGCCTGGTCGTCCCAGGAGGTCCGGACAGTCAGCGTGCCCCCTTGCTCCATGGCCTGGACGGCGTTGACGATCAGGTTGGTGAACACCTGACGCAGCTGATTCTCGTCCCCTTCGATTCCGGCCGTGCCGATTGAGAATTGCCGGCGCAGCTCGATGCTCTCCAGCGACACCTGGTGCCCCACCTGCCGCAGTATCTCATCCAGGATGCGATCGATGTCTACCCGTCGCAGCGCCTTGCGCTGCTGGCGTGCAAAGGAGAGCAGGTTGCCGACGATCCCCTCCACGCGCCCCACCTGCTGGGCAATGATTTCAGCCTCCTCCCGGTTGGGATTGTCC
Organism: Geobacteraceae bacterium GWC2_55_20; assembly: GCA_001802125.1. Classification (GTDB taxonomy): domain Bacteria; phylum Desulfobacterota; class Desulfuromonadia; order Geobacterales; family Pseudopelobacteraceae; genus JACRCG01. The sequence goes on along the minus strand of MGZK01000160.1, from coordinate 11,834 downwards.
GGCGGCAGATCCATCAGCAAAACCTCCGCATTACCGCGGATGATCGCCATGGGGTTGTTGATTTCGTGGGCCACTCCGGCGGCCAGTTCGCCCACCGCAGCCAGCTTTTCAGCCTTGACCAGCTCTCCCTGGGTCTTCACCAGCAACTCGTTCTTGGCCTCCAGCTCGGCGGTGCGTTCCAGTACCTTCAGTTCCAGGTTGCGGTTCAATTCGCCGATCGCCTCTTCCCGCTGCCTGAGGGTGCCAGTCATGGCGTTGAATTCCCGGGCCAGTTCGCCGATCTCGTCCCCGCTATCCGTTTCGATGCGCAGATCCCGTTCGCCGTTGGAGAAACGCTGGACCAGCCGCTGCAGTTCCCGGATCGGGCGCGAGAGGTGGCTGCCGGTGAAGCCGGAAACGGCCAGGCCGAACATCGAGCCGACCAGCAGCACGCTGCCGAAGATCAGGTTTACTCTCTTCTTCAGGGCCATGTTGGGCTGTTCGCGCATCCCGACGTAGAGCGAGCCGATCACCTTGCGATCCAGGTCGAGGATCGGTTCGTAGGCCGAAAAGTACCAGTCGTTGACCACAAAGGCCCGATCGACCCACTTCTCCCGGTTGAGGATCACCCGGTTGTAGACCTCCGCCGACAGCCTGGTGCCGATGGCCCGTTTTCCGTCGCGGGTCTGGACGTTGGTGCTGATCCTGGTGTCGTCCAGGAAGATGGTGGCGGTCCCCACATCCTGCCCCTCGAACTGGACCCCCTCGTAGACGATCTTCTTGATCCGGTCCACGACGGCGTTGTTGCCGTTCAGCAGCACACCGCCGTACAGTGCACCGACAACCAGGCCCGACCCGTTTTTGACCGGGGCGGATGCGACCAGCAGCATCCCGGAGCGCTCGCTCTTTTTTGCCCCCGGTTTGGCCCGTTCGGTCGAGATCACCTTGATCACGGCCCGGCTGGCCAGTTCCTTTCCCTCCAGCAGCAGCCTGTCCGGCTGGTAAATCACGCTGCCGGCCGTCAACTCGCCCCGCAGTGCCCGTGTCACCTGGTGGTCGTGGTCGAGCGGGTCGCCGAAGACGTCCGGATTGCCGGCCCGGAACAGCACCCGCCCCCGGTGATCGACCGCCGTCAGGATGTCCAGCTGCTCGTCGCGCCGCAGTGTGGTCAGAAAGGGTGCGATGGCCCGCCGGTCGCCGGCTGAAACCGCCTCGGCGGCAAACGGCATGCTGGCCGAGAAGCGGATCACGTCGCGGATGTGGCCGATTTCGTTGGAATAGACCTCGCGGGCGGAGTTGAGGTCGGTGCGCACCTTTTCCTGGGCCAGGACGTTGATGCGGTAGGTAATGATGTAGATGCCGGTCAGCGAACAGAACAGGAGCGCGACGATGAGCGGCAATAGCGAACCGATGGTCAGTTTCAGCCTGATGGAGAAGCGTGGCGCCGGCATGGCTTATCCGGCCTCGATGTTGCCCCTGGGAATGGTCAGGCTGTAATCGGAGATCTTGCGGTCCAGGGTTTTGCGCGTGACGCCCAGGATCTGGGCGGTGCGGGTCTTGTGGTAGCCGGTTCTTTTCAGGATCCAGATGATATGGTTGCGCTCCACGCTTTCCAGGGAATCCTTTCCGTCGCCGGAGGTGGCAGGCGGAGCGCTGTTGCAGCGCTGGATCGGCAGCAGGTCGGCGGTAATGCGGTTGCCCATGGCCAGGATGATGGCTCGCTCGATGATGTTTTCCAGCTCGCGGATGTTGCCGGGCCAGTGATATTCGGTCAGCAGCCGCATGGCATCGCCGGTGATGGTGTCGATCTGCTTTTTCATGCGCCGGGAGAATTTCGCCAAAAAGTGCCGGGCCAGCGGCTCCACGTCCTCTTTGCGCTCACGCAGCGGAGGCGGATGGATCGTGATGACATTGAGGCGGTAGTACAAATCCTCGCGGAAACGCCCGGCTCGTACCTCCCGCTCCAGATCCTTGTTGGTGGCGGCCACGATGCGGATATCGGTACGCATCGGCTCGGTCGCACCCACCGGGATGAACTCACGCTCCTGGATGACCCGCAGCAGTTTTGCCTGCAGCGGGAGGGTCATGTCGCCGATTTCATCCAGGAAGAGGGTCCCCCCGTCAGCCGCCTCCAGCAGTCCCTTCTGGGCCGTGGTGGCGCCGGTGAAAGCGCCGCGCATGTGTCCGAACAGCTGGCTTTCCAACAGGGTGTCGGTCAGCGCGGCGCAGTTGATGGTCAGGTAGCGTCGATCCTTGCGGCCGCTGTTGAAGTGGATTGCCCTGGCGATCAGCTCCTTGCCGGTTCCCGATTCACCCTGGATCAGGATGTTGGCCTCGCTTCCGGCCACCTGCAGGGTCATGTCGTAGACCGCCCGGTATTTGCTGCTGACAAAGATGATTTCGCCGGGGGCGGTGTTGCGGATCAGCTCCTCCTTCAGCCGGCGGTTCTCCTTCAGCAGCGTCTCGCGCTCCAGCGCCTTTTCCAGCACGCCCAGCAGTTTTTCCTTGGGGAACGGTTTGGCGATGTAATCGTAGGCCCCCAGTTTGATCGTCTCCACCGCCGAATCGATCGAGCCGAAGGCGGTCATGATCACCACCGGCAGTTCCGGGCGAAGTTCCCTGACCTTGCGCAAGATCTCGATGCCGTTCAGGCCCGGCATGTTGATGTCCTGCACCAGCAGATCGGGCGTATAGGCGCTGTCAGCTTCCAGGCGGTCCAGCAGGGTCTGCCCCTCGCCGTAGGTATCCACCGAAAATCCGTTTGATTGCAGAATCTTCCTCAGGTAGCGCAGGATTTCTTTTTCATCGTCGCAGATGACTATCTTTCCTTCAGGCACATCGCTCTCCTTGGCGCCGGGTATTCGTATTGATTACAGCACGGCATTCAAGCGAACCGGTTTTGTATCAAAAGTATACGTACCGGATAAAAAATATACATCTTGGCCCGTTGCCGCCGCTTCAGGGCTGCTTCTGACACGGGCAGGCCGCTGTAATTCCATCTTGTTATACAGAGCAAACTTAAGTTCTATTTGTGTGGAGTGGTTGGCATGCCTATTGCTGGTAATAGGGTCAATTGGTTTTCCGGGCTCTGGTGTCATGATGTAAATAGCCATAACAGAAGGTGTTTTTGCGGACTACCGACATAGAATGCAACCGGATTCAATGTATAACAATGATACAATGGTTTATTTGCAAAGCGCCAGCTAAAAATTTCACGTTGAAATTACATCATCAAGCTTTGTTTTGATCCGGAATTGTCCATCTCCGAGTCGCACCAGCCTACGGAAACGGTTTCTATGGCAGGCGGCCTGCGGGTATCGCTGGAAACGGCGCTGCCCTCCTTTAGTGAGTCAGAAGCTGTATTCCGCACTGTCCCGGCGGAAAACGACTTCGTGAACGAGCTACCCTGTTTTACGGGGTCAGAAAAGGGGATGGTTGGCATCGGCAACGATAGCAACCATTTCATATGGAAGGGAGGAGTACGTATGGCAGTTTCAAGACGTGATTTTTTCAAGCTTTCCGGTGGCGGACTGGCGGCCGGTCTTGGTCTGAGCTTCGCGCCTCTGGAGGCAAAGGCCGAGGAGCTGCAGATCCGCTACGCCAAGGAGACCACCAGCATCTGTCCTTACTGCGCGGTCGGCTGCGGCATGATCGTGCATACGCTGGGCGGCAACATCATCAACATCGAGGGTGATCCGGATCATCCCATCAATGAAGGGGCGCTCTGCCCGAAAGGTTCCTCGGCCTATCAATTGCGCGATAACAAGGCGCGTGTGACCAAGCCGCTCTATCGGGCGGCCGGGGCAAGCGAGTGGAAAGAGGTTTCCTGGGATTGGGCCATCGACGAGATCGCCAGGAAGGTTAAAAAAACCCGCGACACCAGTTTTGTTGCGACTTCCAGGATCAAGATCAAGGAAAAGGCCGGTTCTGTCGAGGTGGAGAAGGAGATCGAGGCGGTGGTCAACCGCACCATGGGTATGGCCTCGGTCGGCAGCGCCGCCATGGATAATGAAGAGTGTTACCTGTACCAAAAATTCCTGAGGGGGTTAGGCCTGGTGTATATTGAACACCAAGCCCGCATTTGACACAGCGCAACAGTTGCGGCTCTGGCAGAGTCGTTCGGACGCGGTGCAATGACGAACCACTGGATAGATTTCAAGAACTCCGATGTAATCCTGATCATGGGGGCCAACCCCGCCGAGAATCACCCGATCTCCTTCCGCTGGATCATGAAGGCCAAGGATGCCGGGGCGAAGGTGATTGTCGTTGATCCCCGTTTTACCCGCAGCGCCTCGAAGGCGGATCTGTATGCCCCCTTGCGCTCGGGAACCGATATCGCCTTTCTGGGGGGGATGATCAATTACATCCTGCAGAACAAGCAGTATTTCGAAGAATATGTCAAAAATTATACCAACGCCGCCTATCTGGTGAATGCCGATTTCAGGATGCCGGGTGAGCTGAACGGCCTGTTTTCCGGCTATGACCCGAAAAAACGGAGCTACGATCCCAAGGCGTGGTCATTCCAGAAAAACTCCGACGAATCGATCAAGACCGATCCCACCCTGCAGGATCCCCATTGTGTCTTCCAGTTGATGAAGAAGCATTACTCCCGCTACACCCCCGAACTGGTCAGCAGGATTACCGGCACGCCCAAGGATAAACTGCTGGAGGTCTACAAGCTCTATTCGTCCACCGGAAAGCCGGACAAGGCGGGCACGGAGCTGTATGCCATGGGGTGGACCCAGCACACGGTTGGCACTCAAAACATCCGCGCCATGTCCATCATCCAGCTTCTTCTGGGCAATATCGGCATTGCCGGCGGCGGCATAAACGCCATGCGGGGAGAGTCAAACGTGCAGGGGTCCACTGACCAGGGACTGTTGTTCCACATCCTCCCCGGTTATCTTCCCGTGCCTTCGGGTGATCTGAAGGATACGGCGGCCTATATTGAAAAATACACCCCGAAGACCAAGGACCCCCAAAGTGCCAACTGGTGGGGGAACCGCAACAAATACCTGATCAGCTACCTGAAGGCGATTTATGGCGCCAAGGCGGCCAAGGAGAACGATTACGGCTACAACTGGCTTCCCAAGCTGGATCCGGGGATGAACGGCTCGTGGCTGATGATCTTCGACAACATGCTCAAGGGCAAGTTCAAGGGGTTCTTTGCCTGGGGTCAGAATCCGGCCTGTTCCGGGACCAACACAACCAAGGTGCGAAACGCGCTGGCCAAGCTGGAGTGGATGGTAACGGTCAACCTGTTTGACAATGAAACCGCTTCCTTCTGGAAGGGGCCGGGCGTTGATTCCGCATCGGTCAAGACAGAGGTGTTTCTGCTGCCCGCCGCCGCTTCTTTTGAAAAAGAGGGGAGTATTTCCAATTCCGGTCGTTGGGCCCAGTGGCGTTACAAGGCGGTAAACCCCCTTGGCCAGAGCAAACCGGATGCTGAAATCATCCATGAGCTGTACCAGAAGCTGAAGGCGATGTACGCCAAAGAGGGGGGGGCGTTGCCGGAACAGTTGACCAATCTTACCTGGAACTATGGCTTTAAAAGGGCTGACGGTACGATCAAGAGTGTTGATATTCATGCGGTGGCCAAGGAAATCAACGGCTATTTCCTTGAGGATGTGGAGGATATACCGAAACTGAAGCCCGGCGAGAAAGCGCCTCCGCCACCTCCGCCGGGCACGCCGAAAAAAATGCTCGGCAAGAAGGGTGAGCTGGCAGCCGGCTTTGCCCAGTTGCAGGCCGATGGCAGGACCTCATGCGGCAACTGGATCTACTGCCAGAGTTATAACGAAAAAGGGAACATGATGGCCCGCCGTGGCAAGAAAGACCCGACCGGGCTGGGCATGTTTCCCGAGTGGAGCTGGTGCTGGCCGGTTAACCGGCGCATCATCTATAACCGTGCTTCCTGCGATGTTAACGGCAAGCCCTTTAACCTGAAAAAAGCCGCGGTGTACTGGAATCCCAATGCCCCGCTGCCGAACGGCAAAACCGGCGCTTGGGTGGGGGATGTGCCGGATGGTCCCTGGCCCCCCATGGCCGATGAGAAGGAGGGGAAAAAGCCCTTCATCATGCGTGCCGACGGGGTTGCCGCGATTTTCGGCCCAGGGATGAAGGATGGTCCGTTCCCGGAACATTATGAGCCGATGGAATCGCCGCTTCCGGAAAATCTCATGTCCAAACAGATGACTAATCCGGCGGTCAAGATCTTCAAGGACGCAAATGTGAAGGAAGATGTGCTTGCCAGCAACGATGCGCGCTTCCCCTATGTCGCTTCAACCTATCGTGTCACCGAGCATTGGCAGACCGGCGTCATGACCCGCAACACCCCCTGGCTGCTGGAGTTGCAACCGCGCCAGTTCTGCGAGATGAGCGTTGAGCTTGCCAAGGAAAAAGGGATCAGTAACGGAGATACGGTGGAAATATCGTCGGTGCGCGGCAAGATAGATGCCGTGGCCATGGTCACCCCCCGCTTCAAGCCGTTTAAGATCGGTGACAAGATTGTTCATGAAATCGGTATGCCCTGGTGCTTCGGCTGGCACACCCCCGGCGTGGGCGACGCCGCCAACCTGCTGACCCCCACCGCGGGCGACGCCAACACGATGATCCCCGAGACCAAGGCTTTCATGGTCGGGATCGCGAGAAAGGGGTAAGTCATGGCCGATACGATCAACCAAGCTGCCCGCAAGGGAATTCTCGTCGATACCGCCCGCTGCATCGGCTGCCGCTCCTGCCAGGTGGCCTGCAAACAGTGGAACAAGCTGGATGCCGATAAAACCGTCAACCAGGGAACCTTCGAGAACCCGCGCGACCTGACCTCGGCCCTGTACAACCGCATCCGTTTCGTGGAAAAGGAAACTCCGGAAGCGGTGACCTGGCGGTTTTTGAACGAGCGTTGCATGCAGTGCGGCGATGCCGGCTGCATCAAGGTCTGCCCCTCCCCCGGCGCGCTCTACCGTACCAAAGACGGCATCGTGGCCTACAACAAGGAGAAATGCATCTCCTGCAAGTACTGCGTCTCGGCCTGTCCCTTCAACATCCCCCGCTATGACGCCAACGACAAGGTTTCCAAGTGCAATCTCTGCCAGAGCAGGATAGATGGCGGCATGACACCGGCCTGCGCCAAGGCCTGTCCCACCGAAGCACTCAAATTCGGCAAAAGGAACGACCTGATCGCCAGGGCAAAGGCCGCCAAGAAGGAGATCTACGGCGAGAACGTCTTGAATGGACTGGGTGTGGCCTATGCGCTTGAGGGGCCGCCGGAACAGTATGGACTACCGCCAAACCCCAGCATACCTCTGTCGATCTTCCTCTGGAAGGATGTCATCAAACCGCTGGGCATCCTCGGTTTCTGGGGCAGTATCGGCGCCATGATGCTGCACTACGTCACCATCGGGCCGAAGAAGGTTGATGATGACCTGAACAACAAGGAGGGCGGAAATGAGTAACTACATCGAGCGTTTCAGCACCAGCGAAAGGGTGCTGCACTGGATCGTCACCGCCAGCTTCTTCACGCTGCTTCTGACCGGTCTGGGGCTTTATTCGACACTGTTCAACGGCTATTTCACCCTCTTCGGAGGCGGCCGGAACGCGATTCTGATCCACAAGATCAGCGGGGTTCTGTTCTTCCTGAGCTCGCTGTACATGTTTTTCAATCATCAAAAGGACGTATCCAGCTTTGATCAGGATGACAAACAATGGGTCACGGAAAGGGGCGGCTATCTGTCACGCAACGCCAGCCACTTCAACATCGGCAAGTACAATCCCGGCCAGAAGCTGTTCGCGATCTTCATCGCGGCGGCAACTCTTGTGCTGGGAGTAACCGGCCTGTTCATCTGGGCGCCGACCATGTTTCCGCGCTGGATCGTGCAGCTTTCGCTGATGACCCACGGGTTGATGTTCGTCTGTTCGATCATGTTCGTGGTCGTGCATGTCTATCTGGCGACCATCGGCAACCCTGGCACCATCGAGGCCATGCTGTACGGCAACGTCCGCAGCCTGTGGGCCAGGAAGCACCACCCCAAGTGGTACCGGGAAGTTACCGGAGAAAAACCGTAAGGAGCCCCCATGACCACAACCGAAATAAAAATCGCCGCATTGCGGCAGGCGGCGGCCTCCTCACCGGAATATGCCGCCATCACACCACTGTTTGTGGCGCTTTTCGATTATATCAGCGGCCGGGAGCTCCAGTCCGGCATCACGATCGATCTGTCCGGGATCAATCGGCTTGAGCGTAGCGCCCATGGTTTCCCGCTGGTATCTCCGGCCGAACTATCGCTTGATCGGGAGCTGCTGACCTCTTTTCTGGCAGGGGTTGTGCGGGTGTTGGAGCAGCAGGGCAGCGAGGGGGACGAGGAACTGGGACGGATCGCGGGGGCGCTTTCAGCGGGTGAAATCGATCCGCAGAGCCTGCTCGTGGCAATCCTGGAGCGCCGCCGTGCCCCGCTGGAAGAGGCTTCCGCCAAACTGGGCGTGCCGGCGCCGCTTCTGGAGTATATCTTTGAAATTCCGCTCAAGACCGCCCTGGAACAGTGTGCCGCCGCTATCCCGGCCGATGCCTTCCCGGATTGGCACGAAAGCGTCTGCCCGGTCTGCGGCTCCCGTCCCGGTATGGCCGAACTGGCTGGCGAGGAGGGGCGCAGGCAGCTGTGCTGTTCAGCCTGCTTCTATTCATGGCAGTTCAAAAGGCTGAAGTGTCCCTCCTGCGGTTGCGAGGACACGGAACAGCTCTCCTACTTCACCGCCGGAGAGGGGGCGACCAGGGTGGATACCTGCCGGGCCTGCAGCCGCTACATCAAGACCCGCGACAAGCGCCGGGGAGGCGGCGACGTGCCGCTGGAGGTGGAGGACCTGCTGACAATCCACCTGGATCTGCTGGCGTCCCGGGAAGGGTTCGAGCGTGGCAAATGAAAGAGGAAATGCCTGATAACAGCGGCAGGATTCGTGGCGTCACCGGCGTGATCCTGGCAGGCGGGCACTCCTCGCGCATGGGGAGCAACAAGGCGTTGCTCCCCTTCCAGGGGGGGCGCTTCATCGAGGCGATCCACCGCCGCTTTTCGGAGCTGTTTCCCGAGGTGCTGCTGGTGACCAACAACCCCGAACAGTACGATTTCCTCCCCTGCCGCAAGGTGGCCGACCTGTATCCGGGAATGGGCGCGCTGGCCGGGCTGCACTCCGGCCTTAAGCATGCCGCCATGCCGCACATCTTCGCGGCGGCCTGCGACATGCCCTGGATGAACAGCGTGCTGATCATGCGCCTGGCAGGGTTGCGCGACACGGCCGAGGTGATTATCCCCCAAGGGGAAAACGGCCTGGAACCGCTGCACGCGGTCTACGGCAAGCGCTGCCTGGGCCCGATGGAGGAATCGCTGGCGGCCGACCGCCGGAGGATCGTCTCCTTCTTTCCGCTGGTGCGGGTCCGGCAGCTCCGG
>MGZK01000160.1:0-2409 GCA_001802125.1 Geobacteraceae bacterium GWC2_55_20 | reverse complement strand
TACCCCGGCTGACTATTTCCGGCTGAGGGCGGAGTATTCCGTTCCGGTTTCTGAAACATCTGAGAACGGTCAGGTGCAGAAGCTTCAGCAGTATAGATAAGCATTTTTGTATAAACCTGTAAAAGGCATTTAACCGCCGAAAAAAGCGGATGCACGCCGATAAAACCAGGATTTACTTCAAAAAAACGAAACACTTTTTGGGTTAAACCAGTATTTTGTTTAAGCCTCCGATTTCTCGCTTAGAAGCGCCTACTTCTGGCGGCGTGTATCTGCGTTCATCGGCGGTTAACTGATTTTTTAAGGTTAAATCAGGATTGCATTTACAAATAAAAGCGCCTCCAAGCCATGGAATGAACGGCTTGGAGGCGCTTTTGTCTGTGTCCGAATATTTTATTGCCCGATGTCCCGGTGTCCGGAAACTGTCTAGCCCCGCACCTGGCCGTCGCCGTAGACGATGAACTTGGTGGTGGTCAGATCCTCCAGCCCCATCGGGCCGAACGAATGCAGCTTGGTGGTGGAAATGCCGATCTCCGCCCCCAGGCCGAGTTCGCCGCCGTCGGCGAAGCGGGTTGAGGCGTTGACCATCACGCAGGAGGAGTTGACCTCGCGGATGAAGCGCTGGGCGCGGCCGTAGTCGCTGGTGATGATCGATTCGGTATGCAGCGAGCAGTAACGGTTGATGTGGGCGATGGCGGCATCGATGTCATCCACCACACGGCAGGCCAGGATCAGCTCCAGGTATTCGGCCGGCCAGTCAGCTTCCGTGGCCGGTTTGGCATTGGGCGCGTATCGGCAGAAAACTTCGTCGCCGCGCATTTCGACCCCCAGCGCCGAGAGCGTGGCGGCGATACGGGGAATGAATTCCGCGGCGGTCTCCCTGTGGATCAGCAGCGTTTCCAGCGCATTGCAGACACCGGGGCGCTGGGTCTTGCTGTTGACGATAATCCGCTCGGCCTTGTCGAAATCGGCCGACTGGTCCACGAAGATGTGGCAGACCCCCTTGTAATGCTTGATGACCGGGATGCGCGAGTTTTCTACGACGAAGCGGATCAGGCTCTCGCCGCCACGGGGAATGATCAGGTCGATGGATTCTTCCTGCTTGAGCATCTCCAGCACCGCTTCGCGCTCGGTGAAAGGAATCAGCGACAGGGCTGCCTCGGGGATCGCCAGCTCTTTCAGCACGGTCTGCAGCACGGCTGCGATGGCCAGGTTGGAATGGATCGCCTCGGAACCGCCCCGCAGAATCACTGCATTGCCAGCCTTGAGACAGAGCGCGGCCGCGTCGGCGGTGACATTGGGCCTGGACTCGTAGATGATGCCGATTACCCCCAGCGGGATGCGCATCTTGCCTACCATCAGGTCATTGGGGCGTCTCCACATCTTTGTCACCTCGCCGACCGGGTCCGGCAGCGCTGCGACCTCGCGCAACGCGTTGGCGATGGAGTGGATGCGCTTCTGATCCAGCATCAACCGGTCCAGCATTGCCGCGGAAAGTCCCTTTTGGCGGCCAGCCTCCAGATCCTTGCCGTTCTCCGAGATCAGTTGCTCTGTTCCGGCCTCCAGCGCGGCCGCCATCTTCAGCAGCATCGTATTCTTGGTCCCGCTTGACAGGCGGGCCATGGCCAGCGAAGCCTGTCGGGCATCCCTGGCGATTTTGATTATTTTTTCAGCAATGTTCATGTGACTGGCTCCCGAAATGATATGGGCCGGCGATAAGACCGGGACCGGATAAAGTTTACGCAAAAGCTCTGCTGTCGGCAAGACAATAAGATCGGGCTTTTATTCGCTCCCCCCTGATAAAACCAAAATTAGTGATTATAATGTACGGAATGGATAGCGAGGAAAGAGATAGAGGCGCTGATCAGGTGCTCTGGCGGCCGGTAATGCTTGATAGCGGCTCGGCCATCAGCAAGCGCCGGGCACATATCTGGGCGCTGGTGCTGGATTCGCGCTCGATCCCGTGCTACATCGGGCACGATGGTTCGGAGTGGCAACTGCTGGTGCCGGAACCGCATCTGGAAAGCGCCCGCAATGAACTGTTGCTCTACGAGGAGCACAACCGTGACTGGCCGCCGGCGCTGCCGCCCGCCAGGACGCTGGTGGAAAATACCCTGCCGACCGTGGCGGTGCTGATCCTGTTGGCAACTTTCCACAACCTGGGGCTGCTGGGCCTTTCGCTGCCGGGGCGCGGTATCATCAATTTCAACGAGCTGGGCGCAGCCCATGCCGAAAAGATCCTGAACGGGGAGTGGTGGCGTCTGATCACGGCGCTGACGCTGCATGCCGACCTGACACACCTGCTCAGCAACCTGACCAATGCCGAAAAGATCCTGAACGGGGAGTGGTGGCGTCTGATCACGGCGCTGACGCTGCATGCCGACCTGACACACCTGCTCAGCAACCTGACCA
>MGZK01000159.1:16343-20236 GCA_001802125.1 Geobacteraceae bacterium GWC2_55_20 | reverse complement strand
CGGATCCAGATAGTATACAACGGAGAGCAGTGAAAAAGAGGTGACAACACCGAACAGAATATTTATCAGGATTTCTCTTTTTCTGGTGTTTCTGGAAAACTCGTAGACCTCCATCAGGTGCGAAGAAAACAGTATTACCAGAACAAAAATAGTAACCGTATATATAGTCGTCAGTTCCGGCAATTTGTCGGTTACTTCTGAATAACCGAATCTCATCGCCGCGGCACCAAACAGGGACATGACTGCCAATACGGCGTCGATGGCAATCAGTATGACCCAGTGAGACACCATGACCGGAATTGCAAACTACTTCAGCTCTACGGCAAGTGACGCGGCCGCGGCGGAATCGGGAAAGCTTCCAAGAGAAAGGGCCTTTTTCAAAACCCGCTGTGCATTCGCTTTGTCACCCGACTCCTTGTAGGCCAGCGCCAGATGATATTGTACCGTCGGATTATTCGACAGAGCTGCTGCCGCTTTTTCCAGGACTTTTTTGGCATCTTCCTTGCGGTTGTTTTTAAGTAACGCAAATCCCAGAGTATCCATCACGCCGGCATTTCCGGGCTCCTGTTTATAGGCCGAAATAGCCAGTCGAAGCGCCTCTTCCTTGCTTCCGTAACCGGCTGCACAGAGATAGGCCAGATTATTGAGTGCGGGCACATAATTATCTGCTTTTTCCAGAACCATCCTATACTTGGCTATAGCTTCTTTCTTTTTACCGGTGGAGTCCAGCAGCGCTCCCTGGGCAAACAGCGCCGGAATAAAATCAGATTTTTTGCGAAGCGCTTCCGAATAGAGCGACATGGCCTGGTTATAATCCTTGCTGGCCTCATACAGATTTCCCAGATAGAGTATGGCCTTTGGATTGTCTCCGTCCACGCGGACACCGTTTTTGGCTTCACTGATGGCACGGGCATAATCTTTCTGACTTTCATGGATTGAGGCCAGCACCATGTATCCGCGCGCTGAATTCGGATATTTTTCAACTATCCTGCGCGCCTGTTCAAGCGCCTTTGCCGTATCTTTCATTGAAACATAGGCGCCGATCTTAAGTGCGACTCCCGCTTCCGGGTTAATAAGTTCAATTTCGTCAAAAACCCTGAGAGCTTCCTTGTGCTTTTTGTCAGCGACCAGCAAGCGCCCTTTCATTTCGAGCACGGATAGGTTGCGGGAATCAATTTTAAGTGCATCGTCAAGAATCTTGAGCGCCTTGCCGGTGTCGTTTTTTTTCTGGTAATACCCGGCATACGCCATATATGCGGCCGGCTGTTTTGTTTCGACCGCCTTGACATATTGGGCCAGCGCCTGGCTGTCCTGCCCTTTAATTTCATACAGTGCAGCCAACCCCAGTATTGCACGGATATTTTTAGGATCGTAACGCAGCAGGGTCACATATTCTTCAATCGCCTTGTCGTATTTGCCGGTTGCAGCATAGATGGTGACAAGGTTCTGGTAGGATGCGGCAAAAGCAGGGTCAACGTCCTTGGCCTTCTGTATGTTTTTGAGCCCCTCGTCAAGTTTGTTTGTTGATAAAAGTACAGAGGCGATACTGTTGTAGATGACGGCATCACTTTTAGCGCCTGTCAGTCCGGCCCGGAGGACGGATAAAGCCTTGGCGCTGTGTCCTCCCCTTTGGTGATAGGAAGCCAGTATAAGCCTGCTGTTGATTGCGTCCGGCGCAGCCTGAACCGCCGTTACCAGCTCTGATTCACCCTCTGCATTTTTGCCACGGCTGAAATAGTAATAGCCTTTCTTCAGGTAGGCATCCACTATTTTGGGATCAATTTTGGTTGCACGGTTGAACTCGCGTAACCCGTCATCAAACATGCCTTTCGCCATGTACGCATTGCCCAACAGATTATGGGCGGCGGCATCGGCGTCATCCTTCTGGAGTACTTTTTGTATTTCACTGATGGCGTCATCCGTGCGCTTCTGTTTTAACAGGATGGTACCGGTCATCAGGCGTGCCTGACGCGAGTCCGGTACATTATCGAGTATTTTGCGGAACTGGCTCAAAGCGCTTTCCAATTCACCCCGGTTGTAGTAGCAGAGACCCAGAAAGTGATACCCCTCCAGTGTGGGCGCGATCTTGATCGAGTCTTGAAGATGGGTCATGGCTTCCGCGTAGTTTTTACGATAAAAACTCACCAATCCTTTTAATCGATGCCCATCAGCCCGCTTTGGATAGTTCTTAATCAGATCATCGGCAACTTGTTCGGCCTTATCCAGATCGCCTCTTTCAATCCGGATCAGACCGGCTTTATATGATGCAAGTGTTTCCGACGGGTTATTGGCCAGCAACCGGGAATATATTTCCAGTGCTTTGTCACTATTTCCGGTTTTCTTCTCCAGTGCAGCCAACATATAGAAAGCTTTGACGTTTTTCTGATCGGCTTGCACCAGGTCTTCCAAAAGTGATTTGGCTTTTTGCTCCTTGCCGCCAGAGACATAAACCGAAGCTAGTTCGAGCTTTGTTTTTGCTCGTGCGGGGTCCACCGCCAGAGCCTGATTCAGGTAGTTCTCCGAATCTGCATACCTGCCGCTGATCGCACTGGCGATTCCAAGAATCTCGAATCCCTCCACACTGTTAGGATGCTTTGCAAGATACTGTTCTCCAAGCTTGAAAGCCTCTTCCGGCTTTTTCAAGGCATTATACACTTCCGCAAGTTCCGGCAAGACATCGTCACGCGATGGATTCTGTTTCAGAACCTTGAGAAACTCTTTCTCCGCCTGTTCGCGCTTGCCGAGCTTTGAATAGGCCCTAGCCAACTGAAAGCGGGCATCCAGATAGTTTTCATCTTTTTCAAGAGCATTCTTGAACAAAACAACCGCGCCGCCGGGATTTGCGGAATTCAGCTGTTTGACACCCTCAGCATACAACTCTTCTTTCGACTTGCTAATACAGGCAGAACACAGGCATATGATCATGATCGCCCAGAGAAGCTTCTTCATATAAATCCCCCACCAACAAGATTAAGAACAAACCATACGATTTACACTACAAATGGTATCCCAACTTATCCGGATTGCAACAGGCCACCGCAGTATTTGTACAATACAATTATAATAATTTTTTGTAAAGCCATTATAAATCGCCAACATATCGTTAATACTTATCAATACGGCAACAGCAGCAATCACTCAATTAAGTTTTACTTGATAAAAAACTGTTTTTGCATAGCTTTGGCTTAATCCATGTGGTCATGACATCCGACCGGACCACCTAATGTCAGCATGCATTTCAACCGAACTTTTTCACCAAATTTCCCAGATATATCGGTGTGGTACAACCGGCAGCAATTTCTTACAGTACGTATACTCAGCAACCTGACAGCCAGGTAAAGTTATATCACGTTGTTATACCACAGGTCCAATGGCAAGTAGCATACCGTTAATCATATATTCTGCAAACAATTGTATAACAATTATGTACAGTCGCACATTTGTTGTATTTTATAAATATACACGCACATTCAGATAGTTACAAAACACTCGGTTAATAAACTCATGCTAACCACTGTATATGTTTCATATACATATTTTCTATAGCAACCAGATTAGAGGCGCGCAGCAAATAATACCCCAGGTATCTTAACTCGCAATATCAGTAAGTTAGATAATTTATTTTATTACTTTAATCGTTTGGCACGCTCGATGCTTTAGTAATAATCAGAAGACGGAAACAGTAGAAACAATTGAAGCAGGAAGGGAGATAGTCATGAGAGCCATATCAGCAGCAACATTTGCAACAGCAATGATCACCACCAGCCAGGCATTGGCAGCCGGAGGAGCAGTCGAAAGTGAAGGCATTGGTATCCTGGCAGCCTGCTTCATCGGATTCGGCGCCATGATCGTACTTTTCCAGTTCATCCCCGGCTTCCTGATGATGACAGGCA
>MGZK01000159.1:0-16325 GCA_001802125.1 Geobacteraceae bacterium GWC2_55_20 | reverse complement strand
CGACCGGCAAATAATCAAGCAATAACAACCAGCCATATTTCAAACGGCTATCAAACATATAACTGACAGGAGGATGTCATGAAAGCACTCGCAACGTTAATCGCAACTTTGGCCCCCGCAACAGCATTCGCAGCATCAACTCTTCACGAAGA
Organism: Geobacteraceae bacterium GWC2_55_20; assembly: GCA_001802125.1. Taxonomy (GTDB): domain Bacteria; phylum Desulfobacterota; class Desulfuromonadia; order Geobacterales; family Pseudopelobacteraceae; genus JACRCG01. The sequence goes on along the minus strand of MGZK01000159.1, from coordinate 16,173 downwards.
TAACAGCGGGATATTTGTCTGGGTATTCTTGGGATTCTGTGCCCTGATCGTTGTAGTACAGGTAATGCCGGCAGTGATACTGATGCTGGGATTTGCCAAGGGGTTGTCGGAAAAAATGTCTAAAAAACAGGAGGTGGTAGCCCATAAATGATACAAACCATAAAAGCAGTTGGCAAAGAACGCCGCGGAATCAGAAATATTCCCGCGGCAAGATGAGAGGGGTGGCTCCAATGGAATCATCCCTCTTTGCTTATATTCGTCAGCCACGCGTCAGCACTCTCATCAAAACACCACATCAGAAACAGGCCGATAGCGAATACACCCCATCCGAATAACCGGCACTAATTTCCCCCCCACATCTCTCAACCTTGACCACACAAGCTATTCCTGCTATTAAGGAAGATCAGTTTCCGAGCGTAATACCATACTCCCCACCGGAGGTATCATCGTGACATTCCAGGACCTAATACTCTCGCTGCAAGGCTACTGGGCCAGACAGGGGTGCATCATTCAGCAGCCCTACGACACGGAAAAGGGAGCCGGAACCTTCAATCCGGCCACTTTTCTACGCGTGCTCGGGCCAGAGCCATGGAACGTGGCTTATGTTGAACCGTCCCGCCGCCCGACCGACGGCCGCTACGGCGAAAACCCTAACCGGCTGCAACACTATTATCAGTTTCAGGTCATCATGAAGCCTTCGCCGATCAACATCCTCGATCTGTATCTGGATTCGTTGCGCGCCTTCGGACTCGATCCGGCCAAACACGACATCCGTTTTGTCGAGGATGACTGGGAATCGCCGACACTGGGCGCCTGGGGACTGGGATGGGAAGTCTGGCTGGACGGCATGGAGATCACCCAGTTCACCTACTTCCAGCAGGCTGGCGGCATAGACCTGAAACCGATCCCTTCGGAGATCACCTACGGTTGCGAACGGATCGCCATGTACCTGCAGGGTGTGGACAATGTCTACGATCTGGAATGGGTAAAGGGCATCAAGTACGGCGACATTCACCACGAGAGCGAAGTGGAGTTTTCTCGCCATAACTTCGAGGAGGCCGATGTAGACATGCTGCTGCAACTCTTCGGGATGTACGAAAAGGAGTGCCTGAGACTTGCGGCACAAGAGTTGGTGCTGCCGGCCTACGATTACGTGATGAAGTGTTCCCACACCTTCAACCTGCTGGATGCCCGCGGGGCGATATCTGTTACGGAGCGTGCCTCCTATATCGGCCGGGTGCGCAACGTCGCCCGCATCTGCGCCGAAGGTTATCTGCGGATGCGTGAACGACTCGGCTTTCCGCTGCTGAAAGGAGGTGTTGAACTATGAGCGCCAAAGAACTGTTCCTTGAGATAGGCACTGAAGAGATTCCGGCCGGGTTTATTCCACGAGCCCTGGCTGAGATGGAGTCGATGATGGTGCGCGAACTGGCCGGCGCCCGCCTTTCTTTCAGTGAGATCAAAACCATGGCCACTCCCCGCCGGTTGGCACTGGTGGTAAAAGATGTCCCGGCAGTACAGCCCGATGCAGAAATCACCGCCACCGGTCCATCCATAAAGGCGGCTTACGACGCCGAAGGAAAACCGACCAAGGCGGCCGAGGGTTTTGCCCGGGGACAGGGAGTGGATGTTTCCGCGCTGAAGACCATCAGCACCGAAAAAGGTGAATACCTGGCCGTCACCAAGCAGGAAACCGGTCGTCCGACCCATGAGTTGCTGGCCGAGATCCTGCCCAGGCTAGTTACAAACATCCCCTTCAAGAAATCAATGCGCTGGGGCGACCTTGATGCGCGCTTCGCCCGTCCGATTCACTGGATTGTAGCTCTGTTCGATGGCATCGTGGTGCCGTTTTCATTCGGCAACGTCGAGAGCGGCACAATCTCCCGCGGCCACCGTTTCATGGCCAACACGACCTTCCCGGTGCGGGACTTCGCCCATTACCAGGAAGAGTGCGAACGTCATTTCGTCATCGTCGATCCGGAGCGGCGCAAGGAGATCATCCGCCGCGAATCGCACCGGGTTGCGGTTGCAGCCGGCGGGCACCTGTTACCGGACGAGGAGTTGCTGGACCAGATCGTCTATCTGGTGGAATACCCCAGCGCCGTGCACGGGACTTTCCCGGCCGAGTTTCTGAAAGTCCCCCGGGAGGTTTTGATCACCTCCATGCGCAGCCATCAGCGTTATTTCTCGATTGTCGATGAAAAGGGCGGCCTGTTGCCTGGCTTCATCACGATCAACAACACCCTGACCGAAGATCCGTCGGTAGTCGTCAAGGGCAATGAACGCGTCCTGCGGGCCCGCCTCTCCGACGCCCGTTTCTTCTTCGAAGAAGACCAGAAGGTAAAACTCGATGAACGCGTCGAAGCGCTGAAGAAGGTTGTCTATCAGCAGAAGCTCGGCACCTCCTTTGAGAAAATGGAACGCTTCCGGGCACTGGCCGAAGGACTGGCGGAGCAGCTCAACCCTGCTGTCAAGACGCAGACGAGCCGCGCGGCCACTCTCTGCAAGGCGGATCTGGTTTCCGGCATGGTGGGTGAGTTCCCCGAGGTCCAGGGTGTCATGGGGCGCGAGTACGCGCTGCTGGAAGGTGAAGACCGCAACGTGGCCAACGCCATCGCCGAACATTACCTGCCGATCCAGGCAGGCGGTGAACTGCCGGCATCCGACATCGGCGCGTTCGTCTCGATCGCCGACAAACTCGACACAATCTGCGGATGCTTCGGCGTGGGTCTGATCCCTACCGGCGCAGCCGACCCCTACGCGTTGCGGCGGGCCACGATCGGCATCATCAGCATTATTCTCGACAAAGACTACCGCCTGTCACTGCAATCCATGATCAACCGCTCACTGGAACTGCTTACGGCCAAACTGACCCGTCCGCAGGAACAGGTGGCGGCCGATGTACATGACTTTTTCCGGGGACGCTTTGTGAACCTGCTGGCAAACGACTTTGCAGCGGATGCAGTTGATGCCGCCGTCTCCGCCCGCTTCGACGATCTGGTAGATATCAGGGACCGTATCGCCGCGCTGGCAGCTTTCAAGTCCCATCCCGACTTTGAACCGCTGGCGGGAGCTTTCAAACGGGTCGGCAACATCATCAAGGAAGGCAACGACGCTCCGGTAAATCCGGCGCTGTTCCTCGATCCGGCCGAGGGCTGCCTCCATGAGGCGGTTTTATCGGCACAAAACATGGTAGACAGCAGGGTCATGTCCGGTGAGTGGCTGGATGCGCTGACGGAAATCGCGACCCTGCGCGGCCCGGTGGACACTTTTTTTGAAAAAGTGATGGTTATGGCCGATGACCTGAATGTCCGGGAAAACCGCCTGGCGCTTTTGACCGGCATTGCCCGCATGTTCGGCAAGGTCGCCGATTTTTCGAAGCTGGCCTGATTCTTGGCTAAAAGGAGTATTGATGTCGTTTACCGCACGAATAGTCATCGGAAATGCATTAGGTATCATACTGACAGTGGCTGCTACAGCCGCTCTCAACCCCAAAGGCTCATTGCTGATCGATGCTGCAATCGGCATGGTCCTGCTGGTTGTAATGTCCGGCATCATCGGTTTTCTGAGCAACGCGGCTTTTAAACCGCTCGCCGGCATTGTTGCCGCCCTCGAAAAAGCTGCCGGCGGTGACCTGTCCATAAGGGCGGACGTTTCCGGCAATGGCGAATTCGTACGTCTTGCAACCGCCTTCAATACGATGATGACCGATATGAACAAGGCCATGCGGCAGTTCTTCTCCGTCGCTGACACGGTAAGGGATTCGGTGGTGATGGTACGTTCCACAACCGACGCGATGGCATCCGCGGCCGAGGATGTTGCCGTCCAGGCCAGCACGATTGCCACCGCCAGCGAAGAGATGTCGGCCACCTCCGGCGATATCGCCCGCAACTGTCTCTATGCGGCCGAAAGCGCCCAGAAGGCCACGGAACAGACCCACAGCGGCTCCCAACTGGCCCAGAGCAGTTCCCGTCTGATGGAGAACATAGCACAACGGGTGAACGTATCATCCAAAACGGTCGAAGGGTTGGGACAAAGATCAGATCAGATCGGCGCCATCGTCAACACGATCCAGGACATTGCCGATCAGACCAACCTGCTGGCATTGAACGCCGCCATCGAAGCCGCACGGGCCGGCGAACAGGGGCGCGGCTTCGCGGTCGTTGCCGACGAAGTGCGGGCCCTGGCCGAGCGCACCACCAAGGCGACCAAAGAGATTGCCACGATGATCAAGGCGATCCAGAGCGAAACCCAGAGCGCGGTAAGCTCAATGTCGGAAGGGGTTGACGAAGTCAAGCGCGGAACGCTTGAGACCACCCGTTCCGGCGAAGCCCTGGAGGACATACTCAACAAGATCAACGACCTGACGATGCAGATCAGCCAGGTTGCCACAGCCGCCGAGGAGCAGACCGCCACAACCCAGGAGATCACCAACAATATCCAGATGATCACCGACGTGGTAAACCGGAATGTGGAAAATGCCCACAGCACGACCCAGGCCACAACCTTGCTGTCCAAGCAAGTTGACGGCCTGCACGAACTGGTCGGCCACTTCCGCCTTTCCAAAGCGCTGGAGTGGGACGCATCATTTGCAACCGGCGTCTCAACCTTTGACCAGCAGCACCGGAAGCTGTTCGACATGGTCAACGAGTTGGCTGACGCCATGCAGCAGAAGAAGAGCAAGGAAGCGATTGGTCGCGTCCTGAACGGTCTGGCGGAATACACGGTCAATCACTTTGCCGATGAGGAACGCAGTTTTGCCCAGTCGCGCTACCCTGAAGAGAAAGAGCACAAGGCAATGCACAAGAAGCTGGTGGATCAGGTAGTGGAGCTGATCGGCAAGTTTAATGCCGGGGAGACACTGTTGACCCAGGATGTGATCAACTTCCTGCAGGACTGGCTGATCAACCATATCAAAGGGACTGACAAGAAATACGGTCCGCACCTTAACAAGAACGGGATCAAATGATAGCGATTATCGACTACGGCATGGGCAACCTCCGTTCCGTACAAAAAGGTTTTGAGAAGATCGGCGCCGAAGCGGTTGTCACTTCCGATCCGCTGGTGATTCTTAAAGCCGACAGAGTGGTTCTTCCGGGCGTGGGAGCATTCCGCGACTGCATGCGCAATCTTGAGCAGGCCGGTTTTGTCGAGCCGCTGTTGAAAATCATTGCTGGCGGCCGTCCGTTTCTGGGAATCTGCGTAGGCATGCAGCTTCTGTTTACTGACAGCGTTGAATTCGGCCTGTACAGCGGGCTGAATGTCATTCCCGGCCATGTTCTCCGTTTTCCCGACAACATGAGCATTTCCGGTGAACGTTTGCCGGTGCCGCAGATGGGCTGGAATCAATTATCGTTCAAGAGCCGGCCGGCAGCATTCGAGGGGGTCGTGGAGAGCAGCAACGTCTATTTCGTCCACTCCTACTACGTCAAGCCGGACGATGACGCGGTAGTCGCCACCACCACCGACTACGGCATCGAGTTCTGCTCTTCTATCTGGAAGGACAATATCATCGCCACCCAATTCCACCCTGAAAAATCGCAGGAGATAGGCCTGCGTATCCTGAAAAACTTTGCGGAGCTGAAATGATCGTCATACCGGCCATAGACCTGAAGGATGGAAAATGCGTCCGCCTCGAACAGGGGTTGATGGATAAGGATACCGTTTTCAACGACAACCCCGGAGCCCAGGCCCGTGCCTGGCAGGATCAGGGAGCGGAACTGCTCCACATTGTGGACCTGGACGGCGCTTTTGCCGGAGAGCCCAAGAACAGGGGCGCGATCGAGGACATCATAAAATCGATAACGATCCCGGCTCAACTGGGGGGCGGTATCCGTGACATAGCCACCATCGAGGCCTATCTCTCACTCGGACTTTCCCGCGTAATCATCGGCACTGCCGCCCAGCGCAACCCGGAGCTGGTACGCGAGGCCTGCGCCAGGTTTCCGGGACGGATCGTGGTCGGCATCGACGCCAAGGACGGTATGGTCGCGGTGCAGGGTTGGGCAGAAGTAACCGACATTACCGCGGTTGAACTTGCCAGGAAGTTTGAGGACTGCGGAGTTGCGGCGATAATTTACACAGATATTTCCCGCGACGGGATGCTGCAGGGCCCCAACCTTGAGGCCACCAAAGCCTTGGCCGAAGCGGTCTCGATACCGATCATCGCGTCAGGTGGCGTTTCCAGTCTGAAAGACATTGAAAACCTGATGAAAATTGAAGTAGCGGGCATCACCGGCGTTATTACCGGCAAGGCGGTCTACACCGGAGCGATCAGCCTTAGCGAGGCGATAGCACTGACGAAGGGGCGCCCCTGAAATGCTTACCAAACGTATTATTCCCTGCCTGGATGTCAAAGGTGGCCGCGTTGTAAAGGGGGTTCAGTTCCTGGAACTGCGCGACGCCGGAGATCCGGTTGAAATCGCCGAAATGTACGATCAGCAAGGCGCTGATGAGCTGACCTTCCTGGACATCACCGCTTCCAGCGATCAGCGCGATACGATCATCGACGTGGTGCGCCGCACGGCCGAACGGGTCTTCATGCCGCTGACCGTAGGCGGCGGCATTCGCTGTGTAGAGGACATCCGCCGGATGTTGAATGCCGGAGCCGACAAGACCTCGATCAATACCGCCGCTGTTCACCGGCCCGAGTTTGTGAAAGAGGCGGCTGAACGCTTCGGCTCCCAATGCACCGTGGTGGCGATTGATGCCCGCAGGGTGCCGGGTGAAGAACGTTGGGAGGTGTACACCCATGGCGGCCGCAACCCGACCGGCATCGACGTTGTGGAATGGGCCGTGAAAATGGAACAGTTCGGTTCGGGCGAGATACTTCTGACCAGCATGGATTGCGACGGCACCAAGGACGGCTACGATCTGAAACTGACCCGCGCCGTGGTCGATGCGGTCTCGATTCCGGTCATAGCCTCCGGAGGCGTCGGCAATCTGGAGCACCTCTACCAGGGCTTTACCACCGCCGGCGCCAGCGCCTGCCTGGCCGCCTCCATCTTTCACTATCGGGAATACACTATCGGACAGGCGAAGGACTATCTGCACGGAAAAGGGGTCGCAATCAGACGATGAATATTAACGACGACATTTTGCAGGCAGTTTATCGGGTAATCATTGATCGCAAGAACCAACCCGCCGAGAATTCCTATACCGCATCCCTGATGCATAAGGGCATCGACAAGATTCTCAAGAAGGTCGGTGAAGAGGCTACCGAAGTCATCATAGCCTCCAAAGACGGCAAACTGGACGAAATTGTTTATGAGACGGCAGATCTGTTTTTCCATCTGCTGGTGATGCTGGGGTATCACGACATTCCTGTCGAAGATGTTTACGACGAGTTGCGGCGGCGTTTCGGAACATCCGGCATTGAGGAGAAGGCCTCACGACATTAGTCACGCAGCAGTGACGCATGTATTTGTTTGTTGACAATACCGTGGGGTGTGCTATTGTTATCAACTCACACATTTATTCACTATAATAGTGAAACATTTGCAATTCGTTACAGGCGGGGGGTGATTTGACATGCCGGGAGTAAAAATAAAGGAAAGCGAGCCGTTTGAGCTGGCACTGAAGAAATTCAAAAAACAGTGCGAGAAAGCTGGCATCCTCTCTGAAGTACGTAAACGCGAGCACTTTGAAAAACCAAGCATCAAGCGCAAGAAAAAAGCCATCGCCGCACGCAAGCGCGCCCTCAAGAAACAGCGTAAAATGATGGACTAATTGGCAAGAGTACATTAACCCCGATAACGGGTTTGGGAACAATTTGATGACGTTGAAAGAACAACTCAACGATGCGATGAAAGCAGCCATGAAGGCGCGGGATGACCTGCGCCTTTCGGCTGTGCGCATGGTACGCTCAGCGGTCAAGAACCGCGAGATAGACCAGAAAAAAGAACTGGATGATCATGGTGTAGTGGAAGTAGTAACTACCCTCGTCAAACAGCGCCGGGAATCCATCAGGATGTATCAGGAGGGAAACCGGCCTGAGCTGGCGCAGAAAGAAAACGACGAACTGAATGTCCTGCTTGAATTCCTCCCGAAACAGTTGACCACGGAGGAAATCGAGAAACTGGTGTCACGAGTCGTACACGAGATCAAGGCTCAAGGCGCAAAGGACATGGGCCGGGTGATGAAAGCGCTAACCCCGCTTACTTCCGGCAAGGCCGACGGCAAAACGGTTAGTGACATTGTCAGGAAGCAGCTTGCCTGAAGTGTCAGCTTGCATGTGGTAATCTGTAATTATTTCGCACACAGTCAAGGGGCTTTCATGGAGATGGCCCCTTCTTTGTAAAACTTAACGGCGCTGCGATGAATTTTTTTGACATCATCATTCTGGTGATCCTCTGTTTTTTTGCGGTAAAAGGATTGGTCCGAGGGCTTGTTAACGAGGCATCTTCCATAGCCGGACTTATAGTCGGTGGATGGCTCGCGTATCGCTTTTATCCTCACTTGGCCGTCCTGATAAAAAGCGTCCTGCATTTGCCGGCACATCTTTCTTCGTTTCTGGCTTTTATTATCATCCTGCTCCTGATCGGAGTCTGTGCCCACATCATCGGCAACACCATAACAGCCGCTCTTCGACTCGTCATGATGGGTGGCCTTAACCGGCTGGGAGGCATGTTGATCGGCGCCGCTGAAGGGGCACTGCTCCTGTGCATGGTTTTCAGCATTGCCTCATCAGGCTTTATGCCCGAGCAGATACGGAACAAGATTCGTTCAACCGAATCTGCAAACCTGTTTGCAATAACAGGTGACCACTTACTTTCAATGTGGCGAAACACACCCGCCAGGAAACCATGATTCCTGAAGAAAAAGTACGTGAAGTTGCAGAACGTCTTTCAATTGTAGAGGTCGTCTCCGAGTATGTGCAATTGCGCCGTTCAGGAGGAAATTTTCTTGGACTGTGCCCGTTCCACGGAGAAAAGACCCCTTCATTCAATGTGAATCCGGCCCGCGAGATTTTCCACTGTTTCGGATGTGGTGCGGGCGGCAACGCCTTTTCATTCGTGATGAAAATGGAAGGGGTGAGTTTCCCCGAAGCGGTCAAGCTGCTGGCACGCAAAGCAGGAGTGGAAATAGAGGAACGGCAACTTACCCAGGCCGAGAAGAAGGACCAGGATGAACGCCAGCAATTTCAGAACATAAATGAACTGGCAGCCGGTTACTACCGCTCCATTCTGAAGAACGGGCAAGATGGCGCCCCCGCCCGACAGTATCTGCTACAACGCACGGTGGGAGATGAAATATCCGAGGCATACCGGCTTGGTTTTGCATCCGACCGTCGCGACGGACTTGTCAGGCACCTTGCAAATAACAGTGTGGACCTGGATGCTGCCCTTAAACTGGGCATTATCCGCAAGGGAGATTCCGGCTGGTACGATCTTTTCCGAAACCGCCTTATCTTTCCTATCCGCGACTCAAAGGGGTTGGTGATTGCATTTGCCGGCAGAGTGCTGGACGCATCGCTGCCTAAATACATAAACTCGCCAGAATCACCGGTCTACCATAAGAGTTCGGTCCTTTTCGGACTGGACATGGCATTGCCAACGATCAGAGCCAAGAATTCGATCATAATCGTGGAAGGATATTTCGACCACCTGGCATTGTTTCGCGCCGGAATCCGGAATGTTGTGGCGACTTGCGGCACGGCACTGACGGCTACACATGCAGGCCAGATCAAGCGGCACGCAGAACAGGTCCACATGCTGTTCGATAGCGACAATGCCGGCAAAAAGGCCTCCATACGTTCGATGGAGCTGTTTCTGGAGCAGCACATGCCGGCCTATGTGATATCACTTCCCCCCGGTGATGACCCGGACAGTTTTCTGAGCAAGAACCCGGTGGAAGCATTTTACGAGCGCCAAAACAAAGCCCGGCCAGCTTTTGATTTTTTTGTCAAATCCCTGCTGGCTGAGACACCGCCTGAAAACGTGGACAGCAAGGTAAGAATAATCGATGAGATTGTTCCACGCTTTCGAAAAATTTCCGACCCGGTGGAACGGGATCTCTATGAAAAAGAGATTTGCAGATTATTGGGAATCACTACGCACGCGTTCCGCAAACGCATGGGCGGAATGGGTCTTACCGTAAAAGAGAGTCGGGCGGATTCCAATAAAAAAACCGAGCGGTGGGACAATTCCCAAGAGACACTTTTGGCATTAGTGATAAACTATCCTGAAGCACGGGAAGAAGCACTGAAAACCGGTGTCGATATTCTGTTTACCGGTGACTACCTGGAACTGGCCATACTGGTAACCGACACCATGGCACAAACGGATGATTCCCAGGCTTTAAGTCATCTGACAGACAGAATTGAAAACCCGGAGCAAAGAAAGATCCTGTCAAGGATCATGGTGTCAGATGCGTTTTTGGCTGACATCGATTGGCGCAATGTTTTTGAGCAATGCTCTCGAAGCAGCGAAAAGAAAGCGCTTGGATCGATAAAGGACATTGCCGCTCGTCTGGCTGTTTTGGATGAAAACAGCGAGGAGTATTCTCTCCTCCTCAAGCAGGCGGACACCCTGCGCAAAAGAAAATCAGAGCTTTAGCCGTTTTTGATAGCACCGGACGGCAATCAAGAGGTGAATACATGGCAAAAAAAGACTTGGATGACGTCAAACAACTTATTGATATTGGCAAGGAAAAGGGTTTCCTTACGTTTGACGAGGTAAATGACATACTGCCGCCCGACATCGCTACAGATCAGATCGAAGATGTGATGGGCATGTTTGGTGATATGGACATAGAAATCGTTGATTCATCTCAAAAGGTCAAGATTCCCAAAATGAAGATCGACCTTGAAGAGGATGAAGAATCCGAAGGCGAATCCGAAGAAGTTGAGTTTGAACCTGGCTCCATCGGCAGGACCAGTGACCCTGTACGGATGTACTTGCGAGAAATGGGTTCGGTATCTCTGCTGACCAGAGAAGGGGAAGTGGAGATTGCCAAACGCATAGAGGATGGCGAACGGGACGTTGCGGGAGTTATTCTTAATACCCCGATTACCGTCAAGGAAGTGCTTTCACTCGGCGACCGCCTGCGTAAGTTCCAGATCAGTCCTTCCGAGATCAGCAAAGAAGTTGAAGAAGAGCAGCTTGAAGAAGATGAGGAAGACGTTCAACAGATCAGACTGCTTGAGGTCATCGATTCAATTGCCGCACAGGATCAGCTGCTGACCGATATTACCGCAGCGATTTCTGAAGCCAAATCTTCCGCGAAGAAAAAGGAACAGGAAAAGAAATACCGGGAGGCCAAGGACCATCAGGCCGAGCTGCTCAAGTCCCTGCGACTTAAGGACCGTCATACCAACAAGGTTGCTGAACGGCTCAAGGAGCTATCACTCAAGGTTGACAAGATGCAGGAGGAGTTAGCGGACCTGGAAACCCTGATTCCCTCCGACAAACTGAAAGCGTTGGTTGATAAACTTCAAAACGAGGACGAAAAAGGCACCGCTGAACTTAACAAGCTGAAGCTTGATGAGGAAGAAAAAAACAAACTGGAAAAAAGGTTGAGAAGTGCGGCTCGCAAGCTTTTAAAGGTTGAGCAGGAGTCCGGTTTCAAGGCACGTGACCTGGCCGCAGCACTTAAAGCCATAGAAGAGGGCGAGTGCAAGGCACGAATCGCTAAAAGCGAACTTATTGAAGCGAACCTGAGATTGGTAGTCTCAATTGCAAAAAAATACACTAACCGTGGTCTCCAGTTTCTCGACCTGATACAGGAAGGTAATATCGGCCTGATGAAGGCGGTGGACAAGTTCGAATATCAGCGTGGCTACAAGTTTTCAACCTATGCCACCTGGTGGATTCGCCAGGCCATCACCCGTGCCATAGCCGACCAGGCGCGCACCATTCGCATCCCGGTGCATATGATTGAAACCATCAACAAGCTGATCAGGACAAGCCGTCAGCTCGTGCAGGAAAACGGTCGCGAACCGTCTCCGGAAGAGATTGCAGATCGCATGCAGTTGCCGCTCGACAAGGTTCGGAAGGTATTGAAGATTGCCAAAGAACCGATTTCTCTGGAAACGCCGATTGGCGAAGAGGAGGATTCACACCTTGGAGACTTCATTGAAGACAAGGGTGTTGTTTCTCCGATTGAGGCTGTAATCAAGGCCAACCTTTCCGAGAGCACGGCCAAGGTGCTCGCGACACTGACGCCACGTGAGGAAAAAGTGTTGCGCATGCGTTTCGGCATAGGAGAAAAAAGCGACCATACCCTGGAAGAAGTCGGCCAGGATTTTGAGGTTACCCGTGAACGTATCCGCCAGATAGAAGCCAAGGCATTGCGCAAGTTGCGTCACCCCAGCCGAAGCAAAAAATTGAAGAGCTTCGTAGATTAACAGCGTGGGATATTTGGACAGAATCATCAGACCGGTTTGTATCAGCCTGCTTGTCATGCTGCTGGGAACCGGTTTTCTTTTTGCCGCCGAGGTTGATGATGCGGCCGTTTTCGTCGATGCTTTTGCCGCATACCAGAAAAAGGACTACCTGACCGCCATCGAGAAAGCGGACCAGCTCATCCAGATGTTTCCGGACTCACCGTTGCGGGACGTGACACTGCTGCTGATTGCACGCTCATGTATCAAGTCCGGGGACAATCAACGTGCCGCAAAGGCACTCACTTCTTTCAACAACGAATTTTCCGAGAGCAACCTAAAAACAACCGTTGAAGAAGAACTGTTGTCTTTGGCGATACGATATAAAAATGGTGAGCAACTCGCTCCGAACAAACAGCTTCAGTCTGCTGCCCAGAAGGTTCGTGCGGAACGCCTTGCACAGGAAAGAGCCGCCGCCGCAAAGCTTGAACAGGAGCGGCTCGCCAGGGAAAAAGCAGAACGCGAACGCATCGCACGTGAAAAGATCGAGGCGGAGCGCCGGGCCAGGGAGAAACTGGCAGCAGAGAAAGCCGCCAAGGAGAGTATCAAAGCCGTTATAACGGTCAAAGACGGCAAGGTAGTTGCTGCCGGTGAAAACGGCGGCATACCATTTGAAGTTTCGAATCGTGGCAAGAACAGTGAAGAGTTTATGCTGGAAGCAATCGCCCCGCCAGAATTTGCCGTTTCTGTCACTTCTTTGTCAAATAGAGATGCTGCGGTAACTCGCATAAAGCTCGCGGCAGGCGAAACGTTCAAAGGCAGCCTCTCGTTGAGGATGCCATCAGACAGAGTGGATGGCGCGCGCACCACCATAACCATCAAAACGACTTCGGCCACCTACAGTGATGTCTTCCAGCAAAAGAACGTACTGACAATAACTTCTGCGCCTCTTGTAAGGGCAGTGGCCAAACTTGCCAAAAATGCGGTTGCTCCCGGAGAACAGCTTAATTATCGAGTTACTATCCTGAATATCGGTTCACTACCGGCACAATCGTTGACCGTACGACTTCAACTGCCGCTGCAACTGGATTTTCTGGGTGCCCATGGTCAGAAATTCAGGCAGGAACCGGATGGAACACTGATATTCAGGGTTGAGCAGATTGACCCCGGAAAGCTGGCAGAATTGAAACTGGACGTGAGGGTGCTTGATAAAAGTAATGGCGGGCAGAAACTGGGAGGGCAAGTTGAAGTAATCAATGGACAACTGCAACGCAAGGATATTTTTTCCGCGGTTACTTCGGTGATACGCTCCAAACCATAACTTTAACTTGATTTTCCGGCATTAGAGCATCACAAGGTTGTCCCGGTGAATGATCACATCACCATAGTAGAAACCCAGCCTGGCTTCAATATCAGAACTATTACAACCGGCAAGCCGGGTTATCTCGCTGCTTGAATAATCGGACAGTCCGCGTGCGAACTCAGCGCCATCCTGCCCACACACACGCACACAGGCTCCCCTCTCAAATCGCCCTTCCACGCTGAGCACACCGGACGGCAACAGGCTCTTCCCTTTTTTCAGGAGTGCAATACATGCTCCTTCGTCCACAACAACTCTACCGGATGGCTTAAGAGTATAAGCAATCCAGTGTTTTCGCCGGTTTAACCCTTGACCGGCCGGAAGGAAAAGAGTTCCAACTTCTTCCCCGCGCATGGCGGCAAGTATTATCCCCTCACGCTTCCCGGACAGCATGATTGTGGCAACTCCATTCTTGCCCGCTTTCTTGGCTGCTGCAACTTTGGTTGCCATGCCACCGGTGCCGACTGATGAGCCCGAGCCGCCGGCGGCCCTCTCTATCTCGCGGGTTATCACCTTTACCAACGGGATCAGACGGGCAGCAGGATCCTTACCGGGATCGGAGCTGTAGAAGCCCTCAATATCCGTCAATATCAGCAACAGTTGCGCCTCGGCCACATTAGTCACCAAGGCGGAAAGGTTGTCGTTATCGCCAAATTTGATCTCATCCACTACGACCGTATCGTTCTCATTGATAACCGGTATGATACCAAAACCTAAAAGGGCATCTATGGTTGCTCTTGCATTCAGAAATCTTTGACGGCTGCCAAGATCTTCACGGGTCAGCAGCAGTTGGGCCACCTTCAGATTGTAAGGTGCCAGCGCCTCCTCGTAGGCTCGCATCAGAAGACTTTGACCTACAGCGGCAGCAGCCTGTTTATGAGGTATGGTTCTCGGCTTTTCCGTAAGCCCAAGTTCGCTCCTGCCGGCAGCAATTGCACCAGACGACACAACGACCACCTGGATACCCGACTTGCGCAGTTCAGATATGTCTCTGGATATCCGTCCGATTACAGCCATATCGAGAGACGCATCCGAATCGGTCAAAACTCTGCTGCCAATTTTAATAACTACTCGCTTGACAGGCTTCAGGATCTCTTTACGCATTACCAAACCTCTTCGGCTTTGCCCCACAACCGTCGGGCGATCTCATCCAGCAGGGCTTCGATGCCGTCTCCGGTAGCGGACGATATCGGAAAAACCTTGATGCCCTTCTGCTCAAACCAGGCCTTGATTCCGGGCAGCTCCTGCTGTGTTTGCGGCAGATCGGTTTTAGTAATCACGACCACCTGTTCCTTGGCCGCCAGTTCCGGGCTGAACAGGGTCAACTCGCGACTGATAGATTCGAATTCGGCAATCGGGTCACGCTCCGGCATCCAGGAGATGTCCACCAGGTGCAAAAGAATGCCCGACCGCTCCAGGTGTTTAAGAAAACGATGCCCCAGCCCGGCGCCATCGTGCGCACCTTCTATGATTCCAGGGATATCCGCCATCACGAATGAGCGGTAGTTCTTGTAAGGGACAACGCCAAGGGATGGGGCTATCGTGGTAAAAGGATAATCGGCGATCTTTGGCCTGGCAGCCGACACCTTGCTGATCAGCGAGGATTTGCCCGCATTGGGTAAGCCCAAAAGACCGACGTCGGCCATCAGTTTCAATTCCAGCCGGAGTTTACGTTCCTCCAGCTCTCCACCCGGCTGGGCAAATTTCGGAGCCTTATTGGTGGCAGTCGCAAAGCGCGCATTTCCCTGTCCGCCACGCCCACCTTTTAGCAGCGTTACCAGCTGTTCATTCTGGGTCAGGTCGGCCAGGACATCACCGGTTTCGGCATCTTTTATCACCGTTCCGACCGGCACCTTGATTACGAGATCAGCTCCGGCGGCACCATGCCGGTTTTTTCCCATACCGTTATGCCCCTTCTCTGCTTTCTGGTGTGGCCTGTGCCGCAACTCAAGCAACGTGGAAAGTCCAGATGAAGCGACAAATACGACATCGCCACCCTTACCGCCGTCCCCTCCACTTGGTCCGCCAAACTCGATGAACTTTTCATGCCGGAAGGCTACACAACCAGCTCCTCCATGACCTGAAGCGGCGTAAAGGGTTACTTCGTCTATAAATCTCATTCTATCTCTTTCCCGTCCAACCATGCTTGTATGGTTTGCAAGCGCACGTTCCAGGCATCGGTCAGCCGCTCGTTCAAAAAGTTTGCGAACAAACTGTCAAACAGCTGGATGCCCTGTTCCGTCAGATACATGCGTTCATAGAAAACCGCTTCACGCTCACTCATCTCTTCAACCGTCGCATCGCGCTCGATCCTTACCTGTGGGCATTTAAAAGAGGCGAATCCGAACGTGTCCCCTTTCAGAGTAAGCTTCCATGGGTTCTCGTCTTTTTCCATATAGATGGTAGCGCTGGTAATGCGTTTACCACTCTTGAGAGCTGAGATTGCTTCCAGGTAACTGTCCTGGGATCCTGAAACCGTGACTTTCTGAAT
>MGZK01000158.1:8665-11822 GCA_001802125.1 Geobacteraceae bacterium GWC2_55_20 | reverse complement strand
ACCAGGCCGGCCAGGCCGAATGCCAGAAAGCCCCCCAGCACGCCGAAAACGATGACCAGTATCGGCAGTTTTGCCTTGCCGCTGATAAACAGCGGACGAATGATGTTGTCAATGCTGCTGACCACCAGCACTCCCCAGAGTATCAACGCCACCCCCGCCAGCAAATTACCCTGAACCAGCAGGTAGATGGCCCCCGGAAGCCAGATCAGCGCTGTTCCGACAAAGGGAATCGGCGCGCATATTGCCATCAGCGTGCCGAACAGGAACGGAGACGGCAATCCGGCAGCCCAGAACCCGAGTCCGCCCAGAGTCCCCTGGACCAGGCAGGTCAGGATGACACCGTACATGACCGCTCCAAGTACCCTGGTTACCGTGGTTACAATGGTTGTCCGGAGTGAATCCCTGATTGCGATGGCCTGCCAGAACCTTTGCAGAAAGCTGGTTCCATCCTTGTAGATGAAGAAGAGGGTGATCAGCATCAAAACCAGTTTGAACATAAAACTGAAAAAGTTCTTCACGATGCCGGTGGAATAATTCAGCATGCCGGCCAACCCCTTTTTTACGGTCGGAAGGACCATGGCTTCCATATCCAGGTCAAATGCGCCGATAAACGGTCTCAGCTTTGCCAGCCAGGGAGCCACAAGGGGATGATTCAGGATGTCAGCCATGGCCAGACCTGGCGTCCCGGACGAAAACCGTTCCAGATAGTGATATGCCAGAGCGGCTTCACGTGACAGGCTGAACAGCAGTCCGACCAGAGGAACTATCACCGACAGGACCACCGCGGCCGTCATCAGTGCCGCAGCGCGAATTTCACGGCCGCGACAGCCGGCAAGAACTCTTGCGTAGAGCGGAAAGGTGATGATCCCGATCGCCCCGGCCCAGACCAGTACCGCCAGAAAGGGCGCCAGGATGGTATACAGCAGATAGAGGAACAGAACCGTGACTGTGTAGCTCATCAGGGTTATGAAAAGAGTGCGGTCCATTGTAACTCCTTGTACACTGCGACTGCTGCCCTGATGGAAACGGTCAGACCAGCAGCCACTTAAACCCGTCTGGCCGTGGCATCGCATTCGATGACATATCCGCTTCTCTGCCAGGCGACTTCATTACTATTCCGTCTTGTTTATATCTTCGTCTCGTCGTTTGCCGCAACAGGGACAAAATCCTTCCGCGGGCAGAGTCTGGGGTCGTATCATTTCCGAGGTGACAATCCCGGTAGGAACGGCAATGATGCTGTAGCCAATGATCATAAGCAGTGACGCCACCAACTGACCCAGAGGGGTTAGAGGGGCTATGTCGCCGTATCCGACGGTTGTCATGGTAACGATGGCCCAGTAGATGCTTTTGGGAATGCTGGTGAAACCGCCTTGCTGTCCTTCGATCAAGTACATCAGGCTGCCTACGAACACCACGACCGTCACGACTGTGGTCAGAAAAACCGTGATTTTATAGCGGCTCCGTTTCAGAGCCTGAAAGAGGTTGTTCCCCTCGCCCATGAACTGAACCATCTTGAGGATCCGGAATATGCGCAGCACCCGGAGGATGCGTATCGTACTGAGAAAATGCATGCCGGGAAAAAAGATGCTGGCATAGCCTGGAATGATCGCCAGCAGATCCACGACCCCATAAAAACTGAAGGCATAGCGGGCCGGACGCCGGGCGGAGTATAGCCGCAGCAGGTACTCGATGCTGAAAAGGACGGTGATAAGCAGCTCGGCGCCCAACAGCCAGGAGCCCCAGTCATTGTGAATACCCGGAATGCTGTCCAGCATGACCAATACTACCGAAAACAGGATGGCGATGATCAACCCGAGGTCGAAGGTTCTGCCGGCCCTGGTATCCGCTTCGAAAATGATGGTGTAGATCTGCTCCCGCAGATCTTTGCGCCTGTTCATGGTTTCCCCTTCATATGGACCCTTCGAGTGCCGTGACGCTTTCCGATTTGGAAACCAACTGTTTCTCGTCGGAGTTTCCGGACGGAAATTATTTATCATTTTCCGACGGTGGCAGCGGTTTTAAATCTCCGTGCCGGAACCATGTTCCTGACGCCCCCAGCTCGTCGCGCACGCTTTTTTTCCAGAGCGGTTCGCCGCTGAAGTAAGCTGCCCTGCCAAGCATATGGGCTGCCACCGGTGCGGTCAGCAGCGTGAAGGCAATGATGGCGACCGCTTTGCCGGTAACTGACGCGCTGTCGAAGAAGAGCGCCGCGGCCGCCAGAATGAAGCTCGTGCCCAGGGTGGACGCTTTGGATGCGGCTGAAAGGCGCATGTAAATGTCCGGGAAGCGAACCACGCCGATGGCGGCCACCAGGGCAAAAAAAGTGCCGCAGCCCAGCAGAATGGCAATCAAGGTGTCACGCATTGCTGCCCCTTTTATGCAGATAGTAGGCAAAAGCCACCGTGCCGAGGAAGGTGATCAGTGCCAGAACCACCGCCGCATCCAGATAGGACGGTTCCCCGCTGGCCACCGAATAGGCCGCGGAAATGGCGATAATGAAGGTTGCCATCAAATCCAGAGCCACCACCCGGTTCGGCAGACTCGGCCCCAGCACGACCCTGAGGAAGGTTATCAACAATCCGCACCCCAAAAGCGGCATGATGATCATGGAAATAAAGTCCGCCAGTGTCACTGGAACACCTCCATTACACGTTTCTCGAAACCTTCCTTGATATTCCGCACCAACTGGGCCGGTTCACCGATGTACATGGCATGCACATAAAGGGTCCGCCGATCATCACTGACATGCAGGCTGAGGGTGCCTGGGGTCAGGGTTATCAGATTGGCCAGCAGCGTGATCTGCAGGTCGCTTTCCAGATCAAGCGGCACTGCCACGATGCCGGGGGTCATGTGATGGCGCGGAGTCAGCACGTCGTGGGCCACCCGCAGGTTGGCTAGCATCATTTCCCGCAGAAAGAAGAGCACAAACTCGCCTACGGCCAGAATTTTCTTTCGGTAGGCAGCGGTATTCCGGTCGCGGCGGCCGATCCAGAGTACGCAGAACCCAAACAGCAAGCCGGTGAAAAAACCTCCCGCGCTGAAGGAACCGGTTAGGGCCATCCAGGCCAGAGCCAGCAGGATGTTGGCCAGAAAAGCGCTCATGGCTGTTTCCCCAGAACGGCGTCAATGTAGTCGCCTGGATTCAGCAGCTGTTCGG
>MGZK01000158.1:0-8648 GCA_001802125.1 Geobacteraceae bacterium GWC2_55_20 | reverse complement strand
TGAAAGAATGGTTCCGCCGCAAGGCCCATCACCAGTGATACCAGTGCGAGCGCAACCACCGGCCCAAACATCTGTCGCCGTCTCAGGGGCACGAGGGCGTGATGTACGGTGCTATCTCCGGCGGGGCGTGCCTTCCAGAATACCTCGGACCAGGCCCGAAGCATGTAGAAGAGTGTCAGGAAGCTGACTGCCAGAGCGGCGGCAACCGTCAGATAATGCTCCTCCGCTAGTCCGCTCTTGACCAGCGCCAGCTTTCCCCAGAAACCGGACAGGGGTGGAATGCCTGCTACCGAGAGGGCCGGTATCATGAAAAGGGCCGCCAGAAAGGGGCGCTGATGGTACATGCCGCCCAGGCGGGAGGTTTCAGTGCTTCCGGTAATGCGGAAAATAATTCCGGTTGTCAGAAAAAGGGCCGACTTGGCGGCAATGATGTGAAGAATGAAAAAAATGCTGCCGGCCAGCGCCAGGGGAGTCATGATGCCCAATCCCATCAGCAGGTAACCGATCTGGCTGATCACGCAGAAGGAGAGCATGCGGCGCAGTTCAGGTTGGGCTATGGCCCCCAGCGAACCGGCCAGCATGGTCAGGCCGGCGGCTGCCAGTATCAGGGGTTGGGCGGATATGGTCTCCTGGAAGAAAATCAGGGTAAAAACCCGCAAGAGGACATAGATGCCGACCTTGGAAAGCAGGGCAGAAAAAATCGTCGTCACCGCCGCAGGTGCGGTATGGTAGGAGGCCGGCAGCCAGAAGTAAAATGGAAAAACGGCAGCCTTGATGCCGAAGGCGGCGAACAGCAGTGCCGCAATGATCGGCAGGGTGCCGGTGTGCGACACTTCGCGGAGTTGTAGCGCCAGATGGGCCAGATTGAGCGTTCCGGTCACGCCGTAGAGCAGGCCGATGCCTGCCAGGAAAAAAGCCGAGGCGGTCAGGTTGAGGGCAACATACTTGATGGCCCCCTCCATCTGCTCTCGTCGGCCACCCAGTGTCAGTAGCACGAACGAAGCGATCAGCATTGTTTCAAACCATACGTACAGGTTAAACAGATCTCCGGTCAGGAAAGATCCGCAGATTCCCAGCAGAAGCACCTGCAGCAGGGGGTGGTAGCCGAGGGCTTCCTGGTGGTGGTCGGCATCCGCCAGTGAGTAAACCGTCACCGCCAGTCCCGTAATGCCGGTCGCAAGAACCATCAGGGCGCTCAACATATCCGCCACCAGGGTTATGCCGAAGGGGGCGGCCCAGTTTCCGGCCTGGACGCTGAGTATCGTGCCATCGATAACTTCCGCCAGTAGCACGCTGCCGACGCATACCAGCGCCGCCGTGCCGCAGACGCCTATCAGGCGCTGCAGCTTGATGCGGTTCCAGGCCAGAAGTCCCAGAACTGCCGTGGTCAGAGGAATCAAAAGCGGTAAAAAGAGCAGATTCTTCACGACTCTCCCCCGCGCTCCTGGTTTTCCAGCGTCATCTGATCCTGATCGTCGCTGCCCACGGTCTGGTAGACCCGTTTGATCAGAACCAGGGCAAAAGCCTGGACTCCGAAGCCGATTACGATGGCGGTCAGAATCAGGGCCTGGGGAACCGGATCGGCCAGCGGCAGATCCGGCACAACGCCATCCGGGGGGATATGGGGCGGCCTGCCGCGGGTCAGTCGTCCGACGGTGAAAATCAGCAGATTGGCGGCATTGCCCAGCAGCGCCAGACCGAAGATCATTTTGACTATGCTGCGCCTGACCATCAGGTACATCCCGGCAGCATACAAGCCTCCTATGACCACCGCCAGCACACTTTCCATCACTCCTCCATCAGGTTGAAAATTATCAGCAGGGCCATACCGGCAACCAGCAGGTACACTCCCAGATCAAACAGCAGTGGTGTGCCGGCATGACCGATGACCGGAGCCGGTAACGAACTCCAGAGAGCGGTCAGAAATGGTAGCCCCCCCAGAAGAGGAAGCAGCCCGCTCAGCAATGCGACCAGCAGACCGATTGCCACCAGACGGAGCGGGTCGATCCGCAGCATGCGCCGGCCTTCCTGCTCGCCGTGTGCCAGGGTATAGAGCGCAAAGGCGGCCGCAACAACCAACCCGCCCACAAAACCGCCTCCCGGTTCGTTGTGGCCGCGCAGCAGCAAAAACAGCGAGAACAGCAGCATTAATGGCAGCAGCAAGCGTATGGCGGTGGCCAGAATCAGCGAATGCATTGTTATGTACCTTTCCCGTCGCGGTTTTTTAGCAGGCCGTAGACCCCCAGGGCCGCAACGGCCAGCACCGTGATTTCTCCCAGCGTGTCCAGCGCCCTGAAATCAACCAGAATTACGTTGACCACATTTCGCCCGTGACCCGCAGGGAGGCTCTGCTCCAGAAACCAGTTCTTCAGGTGCGGGGGCAGTGGCTGTGAAATTGCCAGCAGCACCAGCAGCATCATGATACCGCCGATGGAGAGGGCCACCAGCAGGTCGCGCAGCCGGGACAGCGGCGAGGAAAACTGCGTAAAACGGGGCAGCTTGTGCAGAACCAGAACGAAAAGAATGATCGAAAGAGTCTCGATGCAGAACTGGGTCATGGCCAGATCCGGCGCCCCGAAGAGGATGTAGATCAGTGCCACGCCGTAGCCGACCGTTCCGAGAGCTGCCACGGCTGCCAGTCGCGAACTGGTGACGGTGGCCATCAGCGCGCCTGCCAGGATAACGAAAGCGGTCAGCCATTCATGCAGTCCTCCATCCGGGCGCGGCAGGTTAGAAGGCAGTCCTGAAGTATTGATCAGGGTATATGCTAACAGGCTGACCGTAACACCCACCACGGTCATCAGGTAGTAGCGCAGGCGACCGCTTTGAAGCCGGTTCGTCACGGCGGAGGAGAACCTGGGCAGAAGGTCGAGCAGTACGTTGTACAAACGCTCCGCTCCCCAAACGCCGTCACGTTCACGAATCGGCAGCCGCGCAGTCAGGGGGCTGCGTAGGGCAAAAATGCACAGGCCGCTCGCCAGGGTGGCCAGACTCAGCCAAAGCACCGGATTGATGCCATGCCAGAGGGCAAGCTCAACCGGAATCGGGTTGCCAAGAATGCTGGCAACAGCCGGGGCTACCAACCAGCGCCCGAAGTAGCCGGGAAAGAGGCCGATCAGCAGGCCCGCCAGGGCCGGAAGCAAAGCGGGCAGCCACAGGCGCGCGTCAACCGGGTGGGGGTGGAGGGGCGGATCGGCGCGCTTTCCAAAAAAAGGAAGATACCCGGCCAGCAGTGCCGCTGTCACCGTCAGTACGCTCCCCAGCACAGCGATAGCCGTTACTGCGGTCGACCAAACCTGTGTCTGGACATTGGCCTCATACAGCAGTTCCTTGGCAATGAAACCGGCCAGCGGCGGCATGCCGGCCATGGACAGGGCGGCCAACCCGGCTGCCGCAGCCACCCAGGGCATACTGCGGGCCAGACCGCCCAAACGGCTGATGTCGCGTGTTCCGGCGCCATGATCCACGGCGCCGGCAGAAAGAAACAGCGCGCTTTTGTAGAGGGCGTGGACCGGGAGAAACAGCATGGCGGCCGTGGCTGCCAAAGGGGAGCCCAATCCCAGCAGCAGGGTCAGGGTGCCGAGCGCGGCAACGGTGGACCAGGCCAGAATCTGTTTCAGATCGTTGCGCACAATTGCCAGTCCGGCACCCAGCAGCAGGGTCATGCCGCCGGTCAGGGTCAGGCAGAAAAACCACGCTTCCGTACCTCCCAGCACCGGAGAGAGGCGTGCCAGAAGATATATCCCAAGCTTGACCATGGTGGCGGAATGCAGGTAGGCACTGACCGGGGTCGGCGCAGCCATGGCGGATGGCAGCCAGAAGTGGTAGGGAAACTGGGCCGATTTGGTGAAGGCGCCGGCCAGGACCAGCATAAGTGCTGGGAGATAAAGCGGATGAGCTCTTACAATATCACCGCCCCCCAGCAGTTCAGCCAGTTCCATCGTGCCGGAAATGTTTCCCAGCAGAATAAATCCGGCCAGCAGCGCCAAGCCGCCGATACCGGTTACCAGGATCGCCTGGAGTGCTGCACGGCGGGCCTCTTCCTGTTCGTGGTCGAAGCCGATCAGCATATAGGAACAGATACCGGTAAGCTCCCAGAACACGAACAGTGTGATCAGATTGCCTGCCAGAGTCGTGCCGAGCATGGCGGCCATAAAGGCTAACAGCCAGCCGGTCAGACGCCCCAGTCTGACGTCGTTACCCATATAGGCAGGCGTGTAGAGAAACACCAGAAAACCGATACCTGTCACCAGCAGCGCAAACAGCAGTCCCAGGCCGTCCAGATAAAGGGAAAAGGAAATGCCGAGTGATGGAATCCAGGGGAGCGAAAAGATCAGGGGAGTTCCCGCAGATACCTGCCCGGCGACGGTCAAAAGGCAGGCAAAGAGTGCCAGCGGCAGCAGCGGACAGAGCCGCCCGGCCCACCTTGGGAAAAAGTGGTACAGGGCGGGCGCTGCCAGAGCGGCCAGAAACCCGGACAGAACTATTGCGATCAGCATATCATTCAACAGGAAAAAGCTCCTTAATCATCTGTCCATACAGACGTTCAGCATCCTCTCGGCGGCATAACTCGGAGCCGGGGGTCATGACCGCTGCGGCGCCAGCCGCAACACCGAAACGAACAGCATCATGCACGTCATTGCCGCGTGCCAGACTCAGCACAATACCGGCCACCATGCTGTCACCGGCGCCGACTTTACTCTTTATCGGCACGAGCGGCGTCTGCAGGCGCAGGCAGCCGTCAGCTGTGGCCAGCAGAACCCCACCAGCACCCAGAGAGAGGGCCGCTACAGCACACTGGCCGGAACGGACCATCTCCAAGGCTATTTCCCGCTGACTGGTTTCGTCAACCAGCTCCTTTCCGACCAATTCGCCCAGTTCCCGAATATTGGGTTTGATGAGGTAGACCCCCTCCTGCAGTGCAAGTCGCAAGGAATTTCCGGAGGTGTCGATGATGACTCTGGCACCGAGATCCTTGCCGATACGCGCAACCTGCGCGTAAAAATCTTCCGGCACACCGGTTGGCAGGCTGCCGCTGGCGACGATATAGTCCGGCTTTAGGTTGGAGCCGGTAACTGCATCGAGACAGTTGCGCCACTCACTTTCGCTTATTGGACTTCCCGGCATGCCAAAGCGGAATTGCAGACCGCTTGATTCTTCCAGCACGACAAGATTTTCCCGCGTCCACCCCCCGACCGGAATCGACCGACAGTCAAGCCCTTCCTGCTTGAGGAGATCCAGCAGATATTCACCAGTCGGCCCCCCACAGGGAAACAACGCCATTGATTCTCCCCCCAGTTTCCGGATGGCACGGGAGACATTGACCCCGCCGCCGCCCGGTTCAAAGCGGGGTGAATGACAGTACAGTTTACGTTCAACAATGACCTGAGCGACGTTGGCGCTCTTGTCTATTGCCGGATTCATGGTGAGTGTGATGATTGTTTTCATAGAAACACATCTGCCTGATTTTTTAGTTATAAGCAAGTCTGCTGCGTCAATGGCTTCTCCGACGATATATTCTTTGTTCAGTTATTACACGATATTCAGCCTACATTGTTTGTCCAAGCCGGTAGCGCCGTCCCATATCTCCCTGGAAAGATCGCACCCCCTCTAATGCCGCCTTCAATCGTTCCAGTTCCATGCGGTTCAATTCAGTCAGTCTGATGCGATTATCCGGCTGTCTCCCGGCGCTCATCGCGTCAACCTGGGTACGGAGGCGGAAATGTACCAGTGCGTAGAAGCTGGCGGTTAGATCGTCAGCCTCCTTTTGAGCCAGTACTCCCTGTTCTGACAGACGCTCGATCCTTTGAGCCGTACCGGTCTCCTGCACTCCATGGGCCAGCGCGAGAATTTTGGCACCCTCGGTGATCGTAAAGATGCCGGCTCTTTTGAGATCAATCTGCCCGGCATGCTCTCCCTTTTCGGTTTTTATTTTCCCGAACCACCCCAGCGGCACGGCAAAGCGAAGCAGGTTGGCAACCATATGTCCGAGATAAATTTCATTGCCCTGAAGACGGCCGTTTATGTATTTCTTTAGCGCCAGCTCCAGCAAAGGGTCGCCACTCAATATACGCAGATCGGAGAACATGCTGAGATTAATGATATGTTCCGGAGTCGGCGTGCTGAACCACCGGTCCAGCACGGAGTGCCACTGACTAAGGCTGCGCCGCCACTGCTCGTTTTTAGCCATAGTGCCGCCGGGACAAGAGGGGACGCCGATATCTATCAGGCTGTCGATCAGGACCCTGCTAAACTCCTCCAGCTGATGAACTTCCACCGCTGCAAGATCGTCGGCATACACCAGCGCATTGTCCTGATCTGTCGTCAGGGTCTGTTCACCGCGTCCTTCGCTCCCCAGAACGAGAAAAGAACACTGTACTGTCAATCCGGCAAAGCGCCCGGCGCGCAACAGGTCGATGAGGCGAATCACCACCCGGTCATTCAGATGGGCAATCAGGCGTACCAGATCCCGAATATGCACGCCGGTGCCGATCAGATGTTGTACCAGGCCCTGTACCCTCTGATGGAGCCCTTTAAGATCATCAACAGTTGGTGCTTCCTCGATCTCCCGAATCAGCTGCTGGGGTGAAAGAGTCTGCACCCGGAGGATATCCGAGTCGGTGATGATCCCTGCCAGTTCTCCCACCGGACCGGTCACCACCAGCCGATGAATCCGGTGGCGGGAAATCAGGTGGAGCGCCTCGAACAGATAGTCATCTTCAGAAATCGTGATTACCGGACTGTTCATGACGTCAGCGACGCTCAAGGTTCCGGGATCAATCCCCTGAGCCACAACTTTGTTGCGCAGATCGCGATCGGTTAGAATGCCGATCGGATTGCCTCCACTGCAGACCACCAGGCTGGAAATATTGCGGTTCTGCATGGTCGCGGCAGCATCGGTCAGCCGGTCAGATGTGCTGCAGGTGATCACCTCGCGCCGACAATAATTGCCGACGGTCAAAAACAGTGCATTCAGATCAGGCATGGCTCTTTTTCCCACCATGACAAATTTGTCCAGAACTCATATTCATCTGCCCTCTTGCAACGCTGCGATCCGCTCTTCCAGCGGCGGATGGGTCATGAACAGCTGTTTCAATCCACCTCCCGTCGATCCGGAAATTCCAAAGGCGATCATCTGGTCGGGCAGGTGCGGCTGTTCTGTGGTCCGGCGCAACTTCTCCAGGGCCGCCACCATCTTGTCCCTGCCGGAGATGGACGCAGCGCCGGCATCGGCACGGAATTCGCGTTGCCGGCTGAACCAGCAGACAACAATGCTGGCGAGGATGCCGAACACCATCTGGGCGATCATTGAGGTAATGAAAAAGCCGGGGCCGTGGCCCCGCTCGGTTTTGAACACTACCCGGTCCACCAGATAGCCGACCACCCGTGAGGCAACAATAACAAAGGTATTCACCACCCCCTGAATCAGCGCCAGGGTGATCATGTCGCCGTTGGCCACATGGCTGATTTCATGGGCCAGCACCGCTTCGGCCTCGCTTTTATCCATCATCCGCAACAGACCGGTACTGACCGCCACCAGGGCGTTGTTGCGGTTCATGCCGGTGGCAAAGGCGTTGACATCAGGCGCATCGTAGATCGCCACCTCCGGCATGCCGATAGTGGCCTGCAGGGCCTGCCGGCGCACGGTCTCCACCAGCCAGTGTTCCAGCTCATTGGAGGGGCTGGTAATCACCTGGGCGCCGGTCATCCGCTTGGCGGTCCACTTGGAAATTACCAGCGAGATCAGTGATCCGCCAAAACCGAATACCGCGGCAAAGGCAATCAGGCTGCCCATATTGAACCCCTGCTGATTCAGCATCGGTCCTACTCCCAGCAGGTTGAGGACGATACTCAGGACAAAAACGATTGCCAGGTTGGTGATCAGAAAGAGTGTGATTCTTTTGAACATGGTATGCCTCCATCTCAATCTGTAGTGACTGTGAAGCGACAAGCATTAAGGTTCAACTCGAAACCGGATCAAGGCCGGCTTTGTTCCGCAGAAACGCGGACACCACCGTACCGACGGAAACAACCGGAAGCAGATGAGATGTGAAAACCTGCAAACCGAGCACCAGAAACATGGCAATTTGCATCAGCCAGGCAACGCCGTCGTGGAAGCGGAGCAGGCTCTTCTTCTGGACAAAGGCGCAGTTCCCCATAACCATGCCGGCCACGTAGACAGCAAGAAAACCATTGCCCTTGGCCAGGCTGGTCAGGGCGTAGATAAGCGGCACCAGCATTAACGTCAGCACAGAATATAACCCATAGTAGTCAAGACGCAACCGGTTGATGAGGAGTACCGCACTCATGCCGAAGAGGAAGCCGAATCCCGCGCCGATTGCCCACTATTTCCTTGTGATCAGCCTGACCAATGATAAGACAATCTACTTCAGGACCGAAACAATGAGACAGGTTGTATAACCAATGTATGCAGCCAGCAGCAGCAGGCCTTCGAGTCGGCTTATCCGCCCCTGGGCGCCACCAAAACCGAAACAGAAGAGAAACAGACAAACCGTCAAGAGTGCCATCACTAGCATATCGCGCTTGAAAATCGCGGCTTCAAACTCAAGCGGGTGAATGGTTCCGACAATGCCGATTACGGCCAGCGTATTGAACAGATTGGAGCCAATGACGTTGCCCAGGGCGAT
>MGZK01000157.1:15902-23840 GCA_001802125.1 Geobacteraceae bacterium GWC2_55_20 | reverse complement strand
TCTTGTGCGAAGGCGAGAATCTGTCGCCAGGCGAGACACGCATAGCTTTGGCGATTGCACTGCTGCATGACGTGGGACGTTTCCCCCAGTACCACCGCTGGCGCACTTTCCGTGACAGCGATTCGGACAACCACGCCCGGCTGGCAATAGAGGTGATCCGTAAGGAAAAATTGCTGGTGGGGCTCGATCCCTCTGAACAACTGTTGATCGAAGAAGCGGTCCGCTTTCACAACCTGCTGGAACTGCCGGGTAAATTCCGCTCACCGGACCAACTTTTCATAAAACTGATCCGCGATGCGGATAAACTCGATATCTGGCGGGTTTTCACGGAACTGCAGAATCTGCCTCCCCATCAGAGGGCTTCCGCAGCAACGCTAGGTTTTGCCGACCTGCCGGAAGTAGTCTCCGCTGCATGCCTTGATTCGCTGGCTGCTGGCACCATCGTCCGGCTGGACAGCGTCCGCACGCTGAACGATCTGAGGCTGCTGCAGATATCGTGGGCCTATGACCTGACTTGCGCGACCGCACGCAAGATCCTGCTGGAACGCGGATATATACCGGCCCTGGCGGCCCCGCTGCCGGAGCGCGAAGACATCGGAACAGCGGTATCGGCCGCCCTCTCATCATTGGCGGCAATTTCGGCTTGACATATCCTTGCCTGCTCCACACAATGCCACACTCACTCTGATTCAAAGGAGCCCTTAATGTCTGTTCACAGTTGCCTGGTACCATTTGACAAACTGCGCTGGAATTGCGATCCGGAACTGCTCGGTTTTGAAACGACCGAGGAGCTGCCTGATTTTAATGACGCGATCGGGCAGAAACGGGCCCTGCGTTCGATTGATTTCGGCCTGGGCGTTGATGCACCCGGCTTCAATCTGTATATCTCCGGCGAGACCGGAACGGGCCGGACCACCACCATCGCCAGCATCCTCAGCAAGCGTGCCAAAAACGAGCCGAAACCTCACGACTGGGTCTACGTCAACAACTTCAAGGACAATGACTCCGCCATCTCCCTGGATCTGCCGGCCGGCATGGGTAGCGAGCTTTCAACCGACATGAAAGAGTTGATAGAAGCCTTCCGCAAGGACATCCCCAAGGCGCTTGAAAGCAGCGAATACGAGAACAGGCGCGCGGAACTGCTGGAGGGCTACCAGGCCGCCACCAACAACCTGTTCCAGGATCTGGAAAAGGCGGCCGAGAAGCTCGGTTTTGCGCTTCAGAGGACCGTTTCCGGACTGGTAGTGGTACCGCAGAAAGCCGGACGCAACTATACCCAGGAGGAATACGATGCGCTGAACGAGAAAAGGCGGCTGAAACTTGACAAGCAGGGCAAGGAACTGACGGAGCGGCTGAACGAGGTATTGCGCCAGGTCCGCGAGCAGGAAAAAGCTACCAAGGAAGCGCTGTCCCTGGCCGACCGGGAGCTGGGCATGTCCTGCCTGGGGCATCGCCTCGACCCGCTCCGGGAGAGATATGCCGGCCTGGACAAGGTTCTTGCCTATCTGGAATCGGTTCAGGAAGACATCCTCAACACGCTGGACGACTTCAAGCCCCAGTCGCCCCAACCGCAGATCCCGGGCATCAAGATGCCTCGACAGGAGCCTACCTTCGACCGCTACCAGGTCAATGTGCTGGTAGACAACAAGAACACCGAAGGCGCGCCGGTGGTTTTCGAATCGAACCCGACCTACAACAACCTCTTCGGACGGATCGAGCATGTGATGCAGTACGGCGGCGTCGCGGTGACGGACTTCACCATGATCCGCGCCGGAGCCCTGCATCGCGCCAACGGCGGTTACCTGGTGATCGACGCCCGCGAAGTCCTTTTGAACCCGTTCGTCTGGGATTCGCTGAAACGCTGCATCCGCAACAACGAGATCAGGATCGAGGATGTACTGGAGCAGTATCGCTTCATGACAATGGTTTCACTTAAACCGGAGCCGGTGCAGATGCGCTCCAAGGTCATCCTGATCGGCACCCCCTGGATCTATTACCTGCTCTTCCACCTTGATCCGGATTACCGCAAGTTTTTCAAGGTCAAGGCCGAGTTTGACAGCCGGGTTGCGCGCACTCCGGAAATCATGCACGATTATTCTCTGTTCGTTGCCAGCCACTGCCGTTCCGAAGGGCTGCTCCCCTTCCACAAGAGCGGTGTGGCGGCCCTTCTGGAGCATACCGCCCGCATGGCTGACGACCAGAACAAGCTCTCGTCTCAGTTCATGGAAATTTCCGATTTCATTCGCGAGATCAGTTTCTGGGCCAGCAAGAACGGCCGTACGGTCATCGATGGCGACGACGTGCGTGCGGCGGCCGAGGAGAACCTCTACCGTGTCAACCGCATCGAGGAACGGATGCAGGAACTGTACGAAGACGGCACCATCATGGTGGACACCTCCGGCTCGGTGGTAGGCCAGATCAACGGCCTGTCGGTGATCGGACTGGGTGACCATACCTTCGGAAGGCCGGCCCGTATCACGGCCAGTGTCTATACCGGTCTGGCCGGAATGGTCAATATCGAGCGTGAAGTAAAGCTTTCCGGACCGATCCATGACAAGGGTGTGCTGATACTGACCGGCTTCCTGGGAGCCACCTTTGCCACGGAACGCCCCCTGTCCCTGTCCGCCTCGATCTGCTTCGAGCAGTCCTATGACGGCATCGAAGGCGACAGCGCCTCATCAACCGAACTGTACGCGCTTTTGTCCTCGCTCTCGGGCGTGCCGGTCAAACAGGGCATTGCAGTCACCGGCAGCGTCAACCAGCGCGGAATGATACAACCCATTGGCGGGGTCAATCACAAGATCGAAGGTTTTTTCGCGGTCTGCAACGCCCAGGGCCTGACCGGCGAACAGGGTGTGATGATCCCCAAAACCAATGAACGGCACCTGATGCTGCACGAGGACGTTCTGAAGGCCGTCAACGCGGGGCAGTTCCATATCTGGAGCGTCGAGACCATCGAACAGGGCGTGGAGATACTCACCGGAATCAAGGCCGGTACAAGGGCAAAGAACGGCAGATTTACCAAGGGCTCTGTTTTCCAATTGGCCGATGACCGTTTGCGCGTCATGGCCGAACGGCTCAAGGAGCAGAGCGGAAAAGCGAAAACAAAGAAAAAAGCGGTAGCAAAAAAACCGCAATAACAGACCGGCAACCCGCATTAAAGGAGTATGTCATGGGGATCCAGTGGAGAGATTCGCTGTCAGTGGGAGTAGAATTGATCGACGGGCAGCACAAGGAACTGCTGTTGCGGTTCGACAGGTTACTGAATGCTTGCGAGGAAGGCAAGGGAACAGCGGAACTCAAGAAGCTGCTGGCTTTTCTTGAAGAGTATGTGGTGACACATTTCAGGGACGAAGAAGCGCTTCAGCAACTTCGCCGCTATCCTGAATACGAGGAACACCGTGCCCAACATGCGGGTTTTGTGGCCAGAATAAAGGAGTTGCGAGAAGAAACCGATAAAGACGGCATTTCAACCCACCATGTACTTGAGACCAATAACATGCTTTTGAAGTGGCTGTTGAACCACATCTCCAAAGTGGACACCAAACTGGGGGCATTTATCAATTCAGGCACGCCCTGAATGAACGACAGCAGGGGCGCAAATCCGGCGCACCCTGCTGTCGTTTACTGCCAATACCATTCAACGGCAATCAGTCGCAATCACTCCTCCACAGACATGAGTCCTGACCGCAATCGGCCGATCGGCCACTTTCAAAACAGGCGTCGTTGCCCTCCGCCATCTGGATGGCCCGGATCAATTCGGCCTTTTTGAGTTTCCCAACCTTGATATTATGTTGCTTGGCGATTTCCTTGATTTCTTCGAGTTTCATATCAAATATCTCCTGCATATTGAATTGGATGCTAAACTCCCAACATTTTACCGTACAACCAGAGACAGTCAAGCTCACTTCTTAAAAAAACAGGTAAAACAATTTGGCGGTCATTATCGTGGCCGCCGGGCGGCCGTCAAATAAAAAGGGCGGCTCATGATATGAACCGCCCTGATTCAATCTATCCGGACACAACCTGTCAGACAGAGATACCGGCTATGCGATAGAGCGCCTCACGGTACTTGTCGGCGGTCTTCTCCAGGATATGCTGCGGCAACGCCGGCGCCGGTGCTGTCTTGCCCCAATCCAGCGTTTCCAGGTAGTCGCGCAGGAACTGCTTGTCGAAGCTGGGTTGGGGGCCGCCGGGCTGGTACTCGTCCTTCAGCCAGAAACGGCTGGAATCAGGCGTCATGCACTCATCGATGATGATCAGCTCGCCATCATGGACGCCAAACTCAAACTTGGTATCCGCAATGATGATACCCTTTTTATCAGCCAGGTCACGGGCACGGCAGTAGATCTTGATGGTGTAGTCACGCGCCTTTTCAGCCAGCTCGCGGCCGCAAATTTCAACCATTTTATCAAACGGAATGGTTTCGTCGTGCTGTCCCAGCTCCGCCTTGGTTGACGGGGTAAAGATCGGCTGCTCCAGACGGTCCGATTCCTTGAGACCGGCTGGCAGCTGAATGCCGCTGATGGAACCGGTGGCCTTGTAATCCTTCCAGCCCGAGCCGGAGACGTACCCGCGAACGATGCATTCAACCGGTAGCGGTGTGGCTTTCTTTACCAGCATCGAGCGCCCTTTGAGCACGTCGGCATACGGCTGGCAGACAGCCGGAAAATCGGCCACATCGGTGGAGATGATGTGGTTCTTCACAATATCCTCCATCTGGCGGAACCAGAAGGCCGAAATCTGGGTCAGAACAAAGCCCTTGTCCGGGATCGGCTCGTTCATGATGACATCGAAAGCGGAAATACGGTCAGAGGTCACCATCAGCAGGGTCTCCCCCAGGTCATAGATATCTCGAACCTTGCCGCGGGCTACCAGTTTTAAACCGGGAAGATCTGTCTGCATGATAAGCTGTGACATAACTCTCTCCTATTTTTCGGCGACCAGCGCCTGATTGATCTCGATCTTGGCTTTTTCGCGCAGCCCCTTGGTCCAGGCAGCCAGGGCCTCTTCCTGCTGCTTCGGAAGCATGCTTTTCTTCAGTTCCTCTTTTGTTTTCTGGAAGTCGGCCTGCGGAGCTTCCAGGCGGTTCTTGACGCGAACCGCAAACCAGCGGTTTCCAACCTTGAAAGGAGTGGCGGGAGCCTGGCCCGCTGTCAGCTTGAACACCGCATCGGCCATCTCGGGCGAAACCCCGACCGCTGGAATGTCTCCCTTTGCGGAATAGCCGAAGCTGCCGGTGGATTGCGTCTTGAGATTCGCTTTAGCTGCAAGCTGCTTGGCTGCTTGCTCGGCTTTCTGCTTGGCCAGCTCGATCGATTTAGCGACCTTGGCCTTTTCCTCCACAGCCGGTTTTATTTCGGACAGAGCCGGGACAGATGCGGCCTTGCGCTCCCTGGCCTTGAGGATATAAATGCCCTTGGCGGTCTCAACCGGTCCGCCAAGTTCACCCTGCTTGAGTTCGAGCGCCTTCTTGACCACCACGGCTTCACCGGCCAATGCCGCAACCGGGTTATTGGCCGGGAACAACGGGGTTTCCTGGATCTTGAGTCCCAGCTTCCCGGCAATCAGGTTCAGGTCGCCGGATTTAATATTCTTGAAGAGCGTATCGGCTGCCAGCTCGTATGCCTGTTTGGCAGCCTTCTGTTTGGCGGCTTCCAGCTTGACCTTTTCCCTGACCTCGTTCAACGGCATGATGCCGTCCTTGCCCTGCCAGCGATCGATATTCTTCTGATAGAAGGTCTGAATCTCCTCGTCACTGACAGACACTTTGGCAACCTGGGAAGAGATGTCCATCAGAACGTAGGAAAGAGCCACTTTTTCCTGGGTCTTGAACTCATTCTGGTTCTTCTGCAGATAGTCGTTCAGTTCGGCGTCACTCAACTTGACTTCCGCGATCACGTCGGAAGGCGAATAGGCAACGTACTCAAGTTCGATCTTGTCATTATTCTTCTTGAACTGGGCCAGGGCATCCGCATCCGAAACAGTGACCTTGTCCTTGATCGACTGACGGGTCTTCTTGAGAATCAACTCCGCCTCCTGCCCCTCTTCAAAATCATTGGCGGTCATGCGATTCGACTTGAGCAGCTGCTGATACTGGTCAAAGCTGAACTTGCCGTCTTTTTGAAACATGGGCATCGCCTCGATCGAGCCGGAGACTTCCTCTTTGGAAACCTCTATGCCAAGCGACTTGGCCTCCCTGGCAACCAGCAGGTTGTCGATCAACCCGTCCAGTGCGACCTTTTTGAGCCCCAGCATTTTCTCCATCTCGGGAGGGATCGACTGGCCGTAAATCTGCTGGTACATGCTCCTGATGCGCTGATAGGCATTTTGATACTGCTCAAGCGTGATTTTCTTGCCGTTCACCTTGGCGGCATAACCGCCCGAACCGCCCACTCCATCACTGCCCTTGCCCCATACCAGGAAAATAGTCCCGATAAAGGAGAGCACGATTATTACAAAAACCAGTTTGACAATAATCGACTCTTTCTGCTTGCGGATGATATCCAACATAAGTTGCTGCTCCTTAATAGCTGTTGTGCATGCAAAACGCCGCTGACGGCGGCGGGAGCGTCATACTACTATACGTCTTATTTGATTGCAAGCGCTTGTTTGATAACGGCTGCAGCCCACATAAACAGCTGCCTCAATATACTCTTGAGTTTAGACAGCCATTCAGGTACGCTTCTGAATTACCGCTATTTTAATTATAGCCACACCGCATATTCTGGACACGGGAGCACTATGAACACCGAATTCATACCAAAATGGGTAGCATGGGAAACCACGCAAAGATGCAATCTGCACTGCGTACACTGCCGCTGTTCCTCGGAGATAACATCATCCGAAGGCGACTTCACCACCGAGGAAGGTAAACAGCTTCTCAAGGACATAGCCGACTTCTCCAAACCGGTTGTCGTGCTCTCGGGCGGCGAACCGCTCCTGAGACCCGATATCTTCGAGCTGGCCGAATACGGAACATCGCTGGGCCTGAGAATGTGCATGGCAACCAACGGTTCGCTGGTTGACGACCAGATCTGCCAAAAGATGAAACAGGCCGACATAAAGATGGTCTCGCTGTCGCTGGACGGCTCCACCGCCGATATTCACGACAATTTCCGCCAGTCGCCCGGCTCCTTCGACGGCGTTATCCGGGCAGCGGAAGCATTCCGCAGAAACGGCCAGAAGTTCCTGATAAACTCGTCATTCACCAAACGCAACCAGAACGACATCGCCAGCACCTTCAAACTGGCAAAATCCCTCGGCGCAACTGCCTGGTACATGTTCATGATTGTCCCCACCGGCCGCGGCGAAGACATCATGAGCGAGCTGATATCCAAGGAGGATTACGAGGAGATCCTGGACTGGCACTATCAGCAGGAAAAAACCGAGGATGACATCCTGATGCGCCCCACCTGCGCTCCGCACTACTACCGGATAGTGCCGCAGAAGGCAAAAGCCGAGGGAACCAAATTCGAGCGGCGCTCACTGACCTTCTCCACCGGCGGCGGCAAGGGTTGCATCGCCGCCCAGACCATCTGTCTGATCGACTGTTTTGGAAACGTCAAGCCCTGTTCGTATTTCCACCGCACCGCCGGCAATGTCAAGCAGACACCCTTCCGGGAAATCTGGGAAAATTCGAAGATTTTCAATGACCTGCGGGACTTCAAGTCCTACAAGGGCAAATGCGGACAGTGCGAATACCTGAACGTCTGCGGAGGTTGTCGCGCCAGGGCCGACGCGGTCCACGGCGACTACATGGAAGAGGAACCGTTCTGCAACTATGTCCCGATCAAGATGCAGCGGGAATCAACAAAATAGCAATATTCGAAAATTCCTGTTGACAGCCGGGGCACTGCAGGTTATAAGAGAAATCCTTTTGCCCAGGTAGCTCAGTCGGTAGAGCAGAGGATTGAAAATCCTCGTGTCGGCGGTTCG
>MGZK01000157.1:0-15885 GCA_001802125.1 Geobacteraceae bacterium GWC2_55_20 | reverse complement strand
TTGCCCAGGTAGCTCAGTCGGTAGAGCAGAGGATTGAAAATCCTCGTGTCGGCGGTTCGATTCCGTCCCTGGGCACCACTTAAACACTAAAAGGCCAAGCACCCACATGCTTGGCCTTTTTATTTTCTCATTTCTACGCGGCTGGTACACCGCCGACACACTGGCCGGATTGCGCCTCAATACTACTCTGACTCCCCATTTACGCTCTCGAAAACGCTACGCCGCTATCCCTTCAGCCCCAACCAACCGTTGCCCCAACTCAAATGCACGTCGGCATTCCAGTGGCAACACCTCTGTATGACGTTTGGCTTTGTGTATCGGGTCGAAGCTTTCGATCACCACCTTTGAATAATCGTCAACCTGGCAGGTGTCAAAGGCACACAGCGTCTCGGCAGAGCAAGGAGCATGTTCACATAGCGCTCATTGGTGTTGAAGATCTGCTCGTAGCCAAACTCCCTGCTCCGCTCTTCCGGAACATTCATGGTGTAGATGAAGCCGACTTTGATTTTTTTAGGGAACAGAGTGCCATACGGCATCGTATAGGTCATTGATTCTTCAGTTTTATAATCTGAATGGAGTTGAGACACGGCCCTTTATTTATTCAACCGCTGAATCCGATTCAATTATCTGCCCTGCCAGTAACGGGGCCTACGATGCATATGCGCAACAGCCACTACGATAACAGTATCCCTTTCTACTCCATAAACCAGTATATAGGGAAACTTCCGGGTCATGCAGCGCCGCAGGCCGGGAGCAATAACAGAGCAGCTGTCAGGAAAGACCGTTATCCGCTTCAAGGCAGACTGTATTTCCGCCAGAAAACGGTGTCCAAGGCCGCTCTGCTCCATTTCATACCAGTCAAAAGCATCATCAAGTTCGTTCTGGGCAGGTTCAAGGAAGCGAATATTCATGGTTTGTATTTTTCGAAGACCTCGGCAGCAGAAACAGAACCTATCTCCCCGGCCTTATACCCTTCCCAGCGAAGGGAAGATTCCTCGGCCCACAGTTTTTCAATCTCTGCATCGGGCATATCAAGGGATTCAAGGAGATAGTCAACAAGCTGCAGCTTGTCAAGCGGTGGAAGACTGGCGGCCTCGCGGATGAGTGGATTGTTACGGTCTATCATGGAGCACCTCATTTTGGTTAGATCCATAAGTTATATCACAGGTAACAGCATATAAATGCTGGAAATTCGGAGTGTTGCGAGGAGTATACCCCTCAGCGTCAGCAAGGTCAAGACAGCAAAAACGTCCGCCCCTCACCGCTCTGCATAAAGTGGAACAACCCCTCGTCCAGCTTGGCACCCAAGGCGTATTTGCGCAGGTAGGTGACGGATGAGGTGTTGTTGATGATCGCCGGGGTGATGGTAGTTCCCGGTTGCGGGACCAGTTTCCAGAACGGTTCCCTGTCGAGGCGGGAAAAGGGGAATGCGATGCTGCTG
The DNA here is from genome assembly GCA_001802125.1 of Geobacteraceae bacterium GWC2_55_20. Lineage (GTDB taxonomy): Bacteria > Desulfobacterota > Desulfuromonadia > Geobacterales > Pseudopelobacteraceae > JACRCG01. Next base: position 14,444 of record MGZK01000157.1, on the reverse strand, counting down.
GTCTGGCCAAGGGGGATGATCCGTCGCCAGTATAGGTTGAAAAGCTCGTTCAGCTCCACCAGATCGCCTGTGACGGCGATGAACGGTGAGGTGATGACGCCCCGCGGCACCAGGTCCAGCGCCGCCAGCAGCAGAAGCGGCTTGTGCGGAGCCTTGCGTTTGGCGGCTTCGGTCCAGGTCGCGCCGGGGGCGCGGTTGAGGGAGGCGAAGTGCTTGATATAGACTGCAAGTTCTGTCATTGGCTATTCATATACTTAATTCGGCTGCAATCTTGTCATCTTGGAAGCCTGACCCAGTGCCTCGCCCATATTCCTCGATTGTTACATCAAGATCGGCCGGGATTGCAGCAGTAGTCATGTTCTTGTTATCTCCTTATCGTCGCCGTTCCGTGCCGCTTGTTCTCTGGCCAATTCGATGGCAAGGTGCAGACGGGTTCGCAACAGCTCAATGGGTGGCAGTTCCGTCAGATATTCCGCAACCCGGATCGATTTTTCATCAAGTTGCAGCAGCTCCACCTGTTCACTATCCGAACCGGCACAGAGAATCAGGCCGATGGGGGCTTCTTCACCTGCAACCCGCTCGTGCTTGTCCAGCCAGCGCAGGTACAATTCCATCTGGCCGGTATGGGAGGGTTGAAAGGATTCCAGCTTCAGTTCAATGGCCACCAGACGCCGCAGGTAGCGGTGGTAGAAGAGCAGATCGAGATAGAAATCGTCCTTGCCGACACTCATCCGCTTTTGGCGTGCGACGAAAGAAAAACCGCTGCCCAGTTCCAGTAGAAACCTTTCCATCTCCCGCAAGATGGCGTTTTCCAAATCCTTTTCGCTGAAAGCCCCTTGCAGGCCGAGAAAATCCAGCAGGTAAGGGTCACGAAATACCATGTCGGGGGTCATCTGCCCGTCACGAAGATTCTCCAGTTCTGCTTTGATGACCGCTTCGGTGTTTTTGGAAAGAGCGGTGCGCTCGTAGAGCATTCCAGCTATCTTCAGCCGCAAGGTACGGACCGACCAACGCTCGACCCGGCACATTTCGGCGTAAAATTCGCGGGCAAGAGGTTCTTTGATCGGCAGCAGCGCCAAAAAGTGCGCCCACCCCAATTGTTGTAACAGTGATACAACAATTGCTTCGTCAGGAAACACCTCGGCAAACTGAACCATCCTCCGCACATTTTTTCTCCAAAACCTTTACCGAATTCTGTTTCCAATTGTCGTGACACTGATACGACAATCTGCCCACCATAGATTGCTCTATCACCACCAAGAACTTCAGTACGGATACGCTTGCCCAGCCGCCAATAGAGAAGGGTCTGCTCGGCATTGGCAACGGTGGCTACCCGGTGACGGGCAGAGTGTATCAACTCGCGCAGATCGGCAAGAATACTGGCCGCATCAATGGCGATGACCCTTTGTGCGTGAGTGACTGTGGCTTTACTCATCTAAGTTCTCCTCCCAAATCGGCATCCAGCCGAGCCGCCAATTGATCCATATCCCGCAACTCACACTCCCAAAGCGTGATCACTCGCCATCCCAATAGTTCCAGATCCGATTTTACCTGGATATCGCGAATCACGTTGGATTCAAGCTTCTTCAACCAAAATTCCGTTCTGCTCTTCGGAGTATAGGCAAATCGGCAGTCCTTGTGTCGGTGCCAGAAACATCCGTGAACGAAGATGACCGTCCTGTAACGAGACAACACTATATCCGGTTTACCTGGCAGATCAGCTCGATGGAGGCGAAACCGATAACCCATGCGGTGCAGCAAGGAACGGACAGCAAGCTCTGGCTTTGTGTTGCGCCCCTTGATGCGCGACATTACTTCTGAAGGTTGAACTTGGTGAATACATCGATCGCCGGCTATTTCTCCGCCGGATCATACAACGCTTCAAATCACAGTGAAGCCTATTTCAGCTAAATATGCGTAAGTTACATCATAAAACTCAGGGTTACGGGTGTGATCGTCAACGTCACCTTCAGGAACAACAATCACCATACCTTGGCGCGCGCGAGTCAAAAGAACTCGGTATGCATTTTTAAGGTACTGTTTTCGTTCCTCCTTTTTAATATTGTTCCACCGATCTCCACAAAATGAAAAACTACTCCATCCATTTACTGAGTACCTGAAATCAGCATCCCATGTAACACATGCCCAATCGAGTTCTAGCCCTTGGACATGAAATTCGGTCGCAACATCCTCAAGGTAGTACGATGAGCGCACATCATTTTTACCATCCAAAAACCAATGAATTGGGTCCATCGGTGATTTTACATCAATTGCATGAGGTTTAAGACGCTCTGCTTGAGATGAAACAACAATGCCGTATCTCTCTGTGCCGCGCGCCTTAGATTTCAGCCACTGTTTGGCCTTGCCTAGATCGCGCGTTATCACAATCGGATATTTATCTTTCACCTTCAAATATGTCTGTTGAGCGGAGTCAGTGTCAAGGTCGAGTACTTGCTTTACGAGAAGTGACACATGCTCTGCCCGGAATGAACGCATCGACACGGCAAGGTGCAGTTCCTCCTGATACGTTACACCTTGCCGGGTCTTCAACTTCTCGAGCATTTTCTCTGCATTATACTCACTGTCTGTGAGACGTGACGAAATGTAAATATGCCAATCGGGAAATGATCGAACTATCGAATCAATCCATTCTCCAATGCCAGCTTCACCTGTATTGATTTCTTGCCCACCTCCAACAAGGCAGACAATAACAGCCCAATCTGGGTGACGATTGAGACAAGAAATTAGAAATTCAGGTTCAGAAAAATTAAAGTCTGGGGTATTTTTTTTACGAAGCATGAATGCTGAGGTCTGTTCGAGATTCCATGCGCGTTGAGCTTCATCAAATATTGCAACATGTTCTACAGGAGGACGTTTTTGGTTAAGAAGGCAATCATCACGAAAGTGATGGACGTTCTGGATAAAAGCCTTCACATCGCTTCGAGCAGTGCTGATCCTTATTTTCTCACCTGCTTCAGCACTCCGCCAAACTTTATCGCGGGCCAGGGCTTCGCAAAGGATTTTCACAAGAGGCCCATTACCGGATAAATATACGCTATACAGATCATCATCTGAATCAATGTGCTTGGTTGCAATATCCAAGCCTACTAACGTCTTACCGGCACCAGGTACTCCGGTCACCAAGCAAATTGACTTGTGGGAGTGCTCCCGTGATGATTTTATTATTTCGGCTATCGCCTCAGATGTCTGGCTCAAATTAATTGCACTGGCGTCATGCCGTGTTATTTCAGCAACAGAATGGTTGTTGTAAAGAGTTATTGCAGCTTCTATGATTGTTGGGGTCGGGCAATAGCGCCCATTTTCCCATTGATCGATGTCGATTTCGTTTCCGTCTGCAAAGTTCAGAACTTGATCTATAACGCAGCCAAGCTGGGCTGTGTCTGACTTGATTGGAAAAAGTAACTTGTCATTTTGTGGTGTAACGGTGACAAATGGAATTGTTGATTTTGCCTCGGTAGCAATGAGAATTGGGGCTATATAATGATTATGGCTTGCATCATGAAAGTTCTTCAAATCCAGTGCATAATCCCAAACCTGATCAATGGCACATGAAGTGAACTCACATTCTCCGACCTTAAACTCAAGAACGAAAATCACCTTACCAATCAGAAGTACAACATCTATTCTCCTCCCCATCCGAGGGATAGAATACTCGAAGTATATTGAGCCGTTATAAGTTGCAAGAACTTTACGCAGAATATTAATTTCTGCAACCCAAGCACCTCGTTGTGTCTGGATTAAAGTAAAATCATTGTTAAGTGCAAGCCTGCCCAATATTTCTTCTGTTGTTGATTTTTTAAAATTGGCGATTGAATCTGAATAATATTCTCGCTTCATGCATAATCCCTTTGAATTTCGCTAATCACAAAATCGCCTTTTTGCTTCAAAGATTCACCCAAATACCGCGATGTTGGTACTGGATTTCCGTGCAGCCTGCATTGCCTTCTCCAAAGTCATCCAACGGAGCAAAAGCATTTTCAGAATCACAATCATCCGAGAGTCCCTCATAATAAACTTCGCTATCACCATCCAGTAATCGAAACCGATAAATCAGGTTTTCTTTCAAACTCTCGTCATAGTCACAAGAACGGATGTCAATCTTCTTGCTATGTTCGAGAATATCGTGAGTAATAATCCACATAGATACACCTCAGTGAGTTATATGAGTTTCCGCAACTAATGGAGGAACGGCATTACCAATCATTCTGATATGGCTGTCAGTAGTCAATAAGGGAATACAGATCCATCCCTTGTTTTTAAGGTTTTGTTGTTCAGTATGTTTCCCAGGACACAATCAGAGACGGGATCCTGTGGCGACGTTTGATCACTCTGATATACGCGGGTTGGGTACCGCATGACTTGGCTTCGTCGCGGAGCTGCCTCGCTCTAAAAGAGGAAGTTCGGCTTGCGCCTTATTCACATAGGATGATCGAGGGTTCTCCTGAACGTGATCGCGTCTCTGGCTCTGTCCTGGGATGTTTGTCGGTTATTGGCCCGCTGGCCTCCTTGAATGAACTTGTTGCTCTTTGAAACTATGAAGCCGGTAAAATCGCACAGGCTATCGCCCACATGAACGCGGAGAGTTCCCGGGCCGTAGCCGTTACGACGCTGTTTCGGGATTTGCCACGAGCCATCAGCTTTCGGTAACGACCACATAGACGAACCTGAGCTTTCCAGGCAATTTTCCGAACTTCATGTGGAAGACCATTCAATCGCGTCAGAAGTGTTCGTGTTTCTCGCGCCGGATGCTTGTAGGAGTCTGCTGCCTCAATAAGCACTCTACGAACATGGCCGTTGCCGGTTTTGGTGATGCCGCCTCGCCTAACTGTGGCGCCGCTGGAGTGCTCACTGGGAACGAGTCCCAAATAGGCCATCAACTGTTTTGCCGAGTCGAACCTGGTAAGATCACCAAGCTCGGCAACAGTGGTCGAGGCAACTACCAGAGAAACACCGCGCAGAGCCTGCAAGGCTTTCACCATCGGTTCCAGCTTCCAGGAAGACACCAGTTCCTGGACCTGCCCTGTAAGGAGTTATAGTGAGTCAGACTCCAGTTCGATTTACCGTTGTAACGCTGTCCGTGACGCAGAAGAAACGATAACAGGGTCTGACGGGACACTCTTTGTGCTTTGACCGCATCTTCTCTGGCACGGGTCAGGTCACGCATGGCTTCATCAAACTCAGTAGAAACATAGATAGCTTTCAGTTCTCCTGCCCGGTGAAGACGGGCAAGATTCAGGGCATCGCGACGGTCATTCTTGATTCGATCACCACTTTTCTTTGGGATGAGTGATGGAGCAACCACGATACAGTCGAAACCTTGATTTGTCAGAGAACGATATATTTCATAACCACAGGGGCCGGCTTCATAGACGAAACGCAACGTAGTACCTGTGCTTTGTAACTTGCGAACGACCTTGTGAAGCGAATCAAGATCGCCGCCAATCGTGCCGTAGCTTCTGACCTCCCCATCACGTCCGGAATCGGCAAGGGCAACATCGATGGAGTTTTTGTGCACATCAAGACCAACAAATGTGATACGATTTTTCATGACCTGCCTCCTTGTTTGTGGCTCTGTGTGGTGAACTTCGCATTCACAACATAACCCACGTTTACAAGGGGCAGGTCGCTTATTTTCTACTGACAGCCATTATGTCTAAATGAGTGAGTACGAGCTTCGGGAAACTGGAACCAGTCGGGAAAACTTTGCACTCTGGCAGCCTCACGCGGGGTTAGAGATCTTCTTTGAGTGGGATGGATAAACATCAATCCGTCCTTGCTCAGATGCGCCACAATAGTTGAACAGGGAGCAAATCGACTCTGACGGGTATATCTATCCTTAAAACTGTCCTTGCTGTAAGGAAATTCAAATTCGATCCCATTTCGCATCGCTGTTGCTGAACTTTCCCCTTCCCTTAGCCGGGCAAAATCACGAAGATCCCGGTCGCTATGGGGACGAGAAGCATGGTTGGTCAACATCTTTGCAAGATCAATTTCGAGTACATCAAACAGATAATTACGTACAGGCTCACCAGTAATCAACATATGCTTGATCAAGCGATTCACGTCGTAGACACTCTCATCATTGCCCTTCCCGGCTCCAAGTGGAGGAAGATCACCAATTGCAGCTCCCAACAGAGGGCGAGGAAGCGCACGTGGCGCCGGCTTCAGGTTCGGTAGGAAATAACCGGGGAGATCTCCCCTGGTACCAATAATAAGCTGTCGGCGACGCTTTTGTGGCACTCCAAGTTCCCAGGCATCTTCCACCTGGCCGTGTACACGATACCCAAGAGATCGCGCTTCTTCCTGAACACGGGTAAAGTATTTGCCGCCTGCAGCAGTCTTAATCCCGAGAACATTTTCCATTACAAAAACTTTTGGCCTGAAGAAACCGACGTATTTGAGTAGTTCCCGGTAAAGATGGCGTCGCGGGTCGTCCTTGAGGCGTTCTCCATGATTGGCTCCATCAACTTTACGAGCAGTTGAGAACCCTTGACATGGAGGTCCTCCCACTATGACATCAACATGTTCGGTACCAATCAGCTCTGATAGCTCATCAGGGGTAAATACGGTCAGATCGCGATGCAGGACATGCTTGATATGAGAAAGATTGGATTGCATGGTGGTAACCGCTTCCACATTGAAATCGATCGCAGCCAGACATTTGAACCCTGCGCGTTCCATTCCAACGGTAAATCCACCGCAGCCACAGAAAAGATCGATGAAATTCATCGGTGTACGATGATCCGCACCGTCTGAATGACACATTTTATCTTCACGCGGCATACAATTCCCCATACTATCCACGTTTGTCTCTCATTTTTTCAATTATACAACAGGTGTATGTCATAATATGTCGTTTGAGTCGTTTTTATCTGTAAAAGCTATTTCAGGGGACAACACTATGCCACCCTGTTTGAATAAAGACGAAATGATTACACCCTGTTGAATTCCTCTTCAAATTGGCGCACTCCATCGAGTATTTGTTCAAACGGTGGTGGGTCATCAAGAAACATGGCCGTCTGCATGTTACTCATCTCCGGCAATAAATCTCAGAAAAGGATGCATCCAGACCGGTGCTTGCGGTAAATCAATCAACAAACTCTTACGGTCTTCTTGTGTCAATAACTGGCGTAGGTGAGCGATCTGATCTTGAGTTACATAGCGTTTACCCACCCCCCGTAACGCGGCGAAAACAAGGCCACTCATCTTTCCGGCGGTTGCCATTTTGCGAGGTGCCCGTCGACGGAATTGGATGGTTAGTGTTCCGACCTTGATCTTTCGTGCAGGGCCATCGGTCTCATAGACAACCCGCATCGGAACCTGCTCGGAAAGATGCAGCATATTGGCTGCTGTCGCCTCTGACGGTTGGATACGGACACCGTCGCGGCGAGCCAATGCCTCGGCAATCATGTCCACTGAGGGGGATAAAAGCCCCAGATGCTCATGCTTGCGCGGGAAATCGTAAATCCCCCTGGCCAGACGGCGGATCTGTCCCTCTCGAACCATGCGGATCAGCGCCATCCCTACGGTGTGCGGGGAGCCGAGATCAAGAAAGTCCGCCGGTGAAAACACCCATCCGGGATCGTGCCCGTGAATCCGATTTTCGATCTGCTTGCTTACGGTCATGGCGGCAGTTTCCGTCAATTTTGTTAAAAAAACAAGCTTGTCTTTTTAACAAAATGTGTCTATTGGAACTTGTAAATCATCGTTCGGGGAATGTCAAAATTCTGGAATTTCAGGGTAGTAAATTTGCTATTTAACCAATCATGTATGTACGCCCAGTCTCGCTTTGGCGTCCCGCATGCCGTTGACCACCGGTTCGACTACTGCCGCCGGGAAACCGGCTGGAAGAGATGCGACAACGCGAGCGATAACATCTTCCATCGGATCAGCCAGTTCCTGGATAATGCTGTCAAGCTCTTCCTCCGGGAAACGTGCTTTCCGGGACATGCCCGACCAATGCCGTCTGATGATTTCTCCCCAGAAATAATGCTTGTTCTTGCCATCCACTGACATGGCCATCTTCATCTGTTTCTGATGAAGTTCTTTCCTCGCCACAAACGGCCAGGCCGACATGACATCATACAGCGGCGTCAGACGGTATGCGCCGCGCGGCAGCAGGTAGATGCTGAAGTTTTTTGCGTGGCCGTCAATCGCTCCGAGCAGCCAGAAGAGCAGTTGCGTCTTCATAAACAGCCGCCGGTCGGCTGCAGCAGCCTCCGATCCGAGCAGCAGATCCATGATCCCCCTGATACCTGGGCCGCCGTCCTCCTCGTACTTGAACACCGGCGGTACGCCCAGCGCCTGACACATATCCTCCATCGGCAGGCGGATTATCCTGGTGCCGTCCTTGGACCAGCGACGGTCAAAGCGCTCGACCACCAAGGTCTTCACATCATCGAAAAAACAGATGTCGGCAGTGGCGACAGGAATGCCATATTCTTTCAGGAAACGGTGACACAACCATCCGTTCTCGACGCTGTCGGAGAGATCAATCCGGGGAGTCTGTCCGATCGGCAGCTTGAAAATATGGGTTGTCGGAGTAGCACTGTGGGGTCGGCACCAACGGTTGCCAAGCCGCAGCAGTGCGGTCTTTTCCTGAGCGCCGGCAAGCGAGATCCGGAAATCGGAGTCCTTCTGCATCCCCAACGGCATGGTCTGATAGTTTCGCAGTGTTTCGGCAATTTCCGTATCGGTGAGAGGTTCTGCGGAAATATCCATGACACCGTGCGGCTCTTCTGTTTCCGGCAGCAGTTGCAGCGCCCCGACACAGTCTCTGCCGATATGCCACAGAAGATCAAAACAGCGGTCGCTGGCAGCGCCGAAGCGGGCCTGTATTCTTCTGCGAATTGCGTCATTATCCGGCAGCAGATTGTCGAAAAAGCATTCCACGGCTGTCCCGGCCAGCGGATGCTGTCCGAGTGGAAGCGACAACGACAGAGGACGGCTGTTTTCCGAGGCGAGCCAGGACGGATCGTAGACAAGCTGCATCCTGCCGGTTGAGGAAAAGGAGAGGCTGCCAACCTTCTCGCCATTGATAGAGATGTTCAAGGGTATCCTGGATCTGGGCCGTGCCATGTTACCACCTGTCCTCGTTCGGTGCAGACTGTTCCCTGGTACCGATCTGGATGTTCAATTTTAATGCGGACAGCAGAACCAGAATGGTCTGCAGCTGCACAGAAGGTTTTCCCTTTTCGATCAGCGACAGGGTGGTCTGGTTCAAACCGGTCATTTTCCCCAGCTCGATCTGGGTCAGCCCCTGACTTTTCCTCTCGTCCCTGATAAGGGCTCCAAGAGATTGAGCCGATGTAATCAGTCTGAGCATGCTTACGTCCTCACTTTTTGTCCACGACGTATATTTCTTATTTATTGTCTTTATAGCATAATTTGTTTTTATTGCCCAAATAAAATATTATAGAATATGTACATGGATTCAGCTCTCTACAATATAAAACGCGCAGCGAAAGTAACCAAATATAGTGCTATTAAGGATTGTAACATTGAATCAAGCCATTGAATTCATAATCGGCTCAAGCATAATAAATCCATGGTGGCGAACAAAACTGAGGATCGGATGATCCCGAAAATTGACTGAAGTAAAGGAGGCTCAGAATTTATCATGGAAAATAATCGAGTCGATAAGAAAGAAGAAGGCCCGGTCAGCCGGGAGCAGCTCTATGCTGAAGTTTGGGCCGAGCCGATGACCAAGGTTGCACTGAAGTACAATGTTTCATCGAGTTTCATGGCACGCGTCTGTACCTGGCTGAATGTGCCACGCCCTGAAAGGGGCTATCGGGTCGAAGCTTTCGATCACCACCTTTGAATAATCGTCAACCTGGCAGGTGTCAAAGGCACACAGCGTCTCGGCAGCCCCAAGGAGCATGTTCACATAGCGCTCATTGGTGTTGAAGATCTGCTCGTAGCCAAACTCCCTGCTCCGCTCTTCCGAAACATTCATGGTGTAGATGAAGCCAACTTTGATTTTTCTGGGGAACGGAGTGCCATACGGAACCGTATAGGTGAGGTACGGAAACAACAGGCGTTCGATAAAGCTGCGCGTCTCGCCGGTGGCCGTGCCGAAGTAAATCGGCGAACCGATAACGAGGCGGGCTGTCAAGAAACCTGTCGGTCTTGACCAGCGGCAGACCTGGATTGGTGATTTCCATGCGATTTGAAAAGATCTCCACCATTGGCGCAGTGCCGGTGATATGGAAATCCTGATGGATAATGGCGTTCGCAACCAGCTCGCGAATTGCAAGCTCCGGAAACATGGGAACTTCGCGCCGCAACGCCTGTCCAATGACCTCATTGCTGGGCAACAGATTGATGACAAAGCCGATCAGTCCCTCAAATCCGCATGCATATGCCAATCCCTTTACTGCAGACCGTTATCTGCTGCGCTATGGTCTCAAGATCTCGCTCATCGATTTGTTTTGGCACAGGACGTCCTTTCCGTCACGAAAAGCAATATTCGCGACAATAAGAACTGTTATTAGTGATCGAAGGTTTTGTAGGTAGAATGACCTCTCAGAAGTATGCGTCAATGACACATATCAGCCGTGCAACGGCTTTTCGTGAGTTGGGCCAGTTGTTGGAGTCGGAAATTTTGAAGAGAGTTGGTCAGGGACTAGCGGTGAGGTATGGATAAAATATGCCTTGATTTGAATAGAGTTTAGCAAGCTGGCCCTGATACTCCGCCCAGAATGTACTCTTCAGCCCTGCAGATCAATGTAAAAACATCCCCGTAAAAATCCTTCATGTCCAGAGTCACTGCCGTATCAAGAGTGCCAAATACCGCGCCCGCTACTTCATAACCGTCCTGATATACTCGCTAAGCTGCTTCATCTTGTATGGCTTCTGAATTTACTGCAGACCGTTATCTGCTGCGCTATGGTCTCAAGATCTCGCTCATCGATTTGTTTTGGCACAGGACGTCCTTTCCGTCACGAAAAGCAATATTCGCGACAATAAGAACTGTTATTAGTGATCGAAGGTTTTGTAGGTAGAATGACCTCTCAGAAGTATGCGTCAATGACACATATCAGCCGTGCAACGGCTTTTCGTGAGTTGGGCCAGTTGTTGGAGTCGGAAATTTTGAAGAGAGTTGGTCAGGGACTAGCGGTGAGGTATGGATAAAATATGCCTTGATTTGAATAGAGTTTAGCAAGCTGGCCCTGATACTCCGCCCAGAATGTACTCTTCAGCCCTGCAGATCAATGTAAAAACATCCCCGTAAAAATCCTTCATGTCCAGAGTCACTGCCGTATCAAGAGTGCCAAATACCGCGCCCGCTACTTCATAACCGTCCTGATATACTCGCTAAGCTGCTTCATCTTGTATGGCTTCTGAATGAAATGCAGACCGTCGCGTTCCCCATCTATCGGCAGGACATCCGAGGAATAGCCGGAAACATAGATTGAGCGTATTCCCGGCCTCTTTTCCTCGATCCTGTCCATCATCACCTTGCCGTTCATCTCCGGCATGATCACGTCGGTTATTACCAGGTCGATCACGATAGAGCGGTCCGCGGCCAGCTCTATCGCATGGCTGGGCGATATCGCCTCGTGGACGGTATAGCCAAGGGTCTGCAGAAAGACCAGCACCATCTTCCTGACCGCCTCTTCATCCTCCACCAGCAATATTGATTCCGATCCGGATAGCGGCGCAAAATCTTCTTCAAGCTTTTCATGCGGAGCATCTCTATGCCGCGGCAAGTATACGTGGAATTCCGCCCCCTGCCCCGGTTGGCTCACCACCTGAATATATCCGTCATTCTGCCTGACAATGCCGTAGATGGTTGCAAGCCCGAGTCCCGTGCCCTTCCCAATCTCCTTGGTCGTGAAAAACGGCTCGAATATCCTGGAAATGGTCTCACTGTCCATTCCAACCCCGCTATCCCTGAAAGAGATCCGGACGTACTCTCCCGGGACCGCAGCGGTGATCGACTCACAATCCGATTTGTCCAGCGTGTGGTTACAGGTGGCTATAGAAAAATCACCGCCGTCAGGCATTGCATCGCGGGCATTGACAGCCATGTTCATGATGATCTGGTCGAGCTGAACCGGATCGATGCGGATACTCCAGACATTATCCGCCAGCAGGAATGTACAGCGAACTTGCTCACCGATAAGCCTTGGCAGAGTCTTTACAGTTTCCTCAATAATCCGGTTCGGATTGACAACCTGGGCAATTGTCAGGTTTTTTCGTGAAAACGCCAGCAGTTGGGCGGTTATATCCCGTGAGTATTCCGCGGCCCTGGTTATTTCGTTGAGATACCTGAAAAGGCGTTCATGATCATGAATATGCATATGCGCCAGTTCGGCGCTTCCCATGATCACCATCAACTTGTTGTTGAACTCGTGGGCCACACCTCCGGCCAATCGTCCCACCGATTCCAGCTTCTGGGCCTGATTCAGCTGGAGCTGGAGTTTTTCATGTTCGGCCTCGGCCCGCTTGCGGCTGGTGATGTCGCGAAATTCGATGACCCGCACATCGCGGCCTTTGTAGGTGACATTTTTCCCCCTGATTGCCAGAGGATACCTTGACCCGTCCTTGCGTACACCTTCCACTTCATAACTCTGATCATAGCCGCTGCGTATATTGGCAAGCACGGTATCGAGGGATTCCGGTGCGATCAGTTCAAGGCCGTTCATGCCGATATGCTCTGCGTAACTGAATCCGGTAATGTCCGACAACCCTTTGTTGCACTCCAGAATAAGACCCTTGTCATGAATGATGATGCCACCAAAAGAGGCCTCACTGAGCGCCTTGAAGCGTTCCTCGCTCTCACGCAGCTCCTTCTCGGCCCGCTTGAGTTCGCTGATGTCGCGGAGTACGCCGACGGCGTGCCACTCCCCGTTCAGCAGCACCGATGACAACGAGAGCGAGACCGGTATTTCCAGTCCACCCTTGCGAATGGCGGACAGCTCCACCGTCCTCCCGATAACGCCGCCGATACCGGCGTGCACAAAATCCTGAAAAGCAGCCCGGTGGTCATCCATATAGCGCTTTGGCGCGAGCAACCGGTGCAGGTTTTCTCCCAACACCTCGTTCGCGCGGTAACCAAGTATGGTTTCGGCAGCCGGATTCCAGTAGCAGATAGCTCCACTGGGATCGACCATCAAAATGGCATCATTAGCTGAATCGGTAATACTCCGCAACCGGACTTCGCTCTCCTGTATCACCTTCTCCCGTTCAGCCAGTTTGTCGGCCATTGAGTCGAAGCTACGCGCAAGTTCCCCCAGTTCACCGCCGGCGACCGAGCCGGACACCCTTACCTGCAAATCGCCTTCCGCGAAACGGTTAGAGGCCTTCTGCAGCAAGCCGATGCGGTCTGATATGGAACGTTTGCCGATCAAATAAGCCAGCATCAGGGTGCCGAAAAGAAAAACCGAAAAGAATGCGATACTGGTGGCCATGAAGCGACCGGACTTTGCCAAAGCAGGTTCGACCGGGACCCCTACACGCACGTACATATAAGGTGTCGACTCGCCTTCAAGCCGGATCTTGCGGTAACTGATGAAGCGCTCATCATTCAGCGACCCTACCCCTCGATACGAGTACTCTTCGGGCCCGGCAAACATTTCCTGCAACGGCTTTTCGGGATATTTCCTGCCAATGGCCTTCTCCGGTTCCACGGCTCGACTGAGAATGATTCCTCTGTGATCAAGCAGCAGAATGTTGCTGCCCTCGGTCAGAATATCTTTTTTCACGGCGCCGAAGTATTTTTCCAGACTCAGCGCCACGACAATGGCGCCGCCGATCTTGCCTGACGGATCGCGATACGGGTAGGCAAAGTGGAAAACCGGTTTGGCGATGCTCTTACTGATGACATACTCGCCAGAGGAGAGCCGGCCGGTTACAATCGCGTTTCTGAAATAACGTCGGTCATCCAGCATGGACGGTGGAGGAGGCATTGAGACGGCTGCCCACACCTTGCCGGTCAGATCAGCCACCAGAATATTGGCATACTCCGGATTCAGTTCCTTGAGCTGCAGCAGCAGCGGCTGGATGCTGGCCTTGTTCTGCTGCTTGACATCAGGCAGTTGGGCGAGAGTGACTAGTAATTGCTCGATATTTGAAGCTGTATTTTTCTGCTCCGCCGCCACCCTTTCCGCAAGCTGGCGAGTTTGCGAATACGCTTCACTTACAGCGCGGTTGCGCTGCTGCATACCGGTGAAGACAATGATGGCGATTGCCGGCAGCGCAATAACCAGTGTAATAAGGTTTAACTGCACCCGGATGGGCAAGGAGAAAAGTTTTTTCATCGCGGATCCTGGTTTGGACGCATCATGGTATTTGAACAGTTGATTTGCTTAACAATTTTGAGAAGCTATTTTTGGTGGCAGTCCTTGCATTCCACCGGTCCTTCACCGAAGAGCTCATGACAATCGGTACAGTATTTATGCGCCCACTCCTTGCCG
>MGZK01000156.1 GCA_001802125.1 Geobacteraceae bacterium GWC2_55_20 | reverse complement strand
GATGACACAGCTGGAATATGCCCGCAGGGGCCTGGTAACCGAAAAGATGCAGCTTGCCGCGTTGGCGGAAGGGGTCGCTCCCGAATTCATCCGTGCCGGCATTGCCGCGGGCAACATAGTGATCTGCCACAACATCAAGCATGCCAACGGCACGCCCCTGCCGGTCGGAACCGGCCTGCGGACCAAGATCAATGCCAACATCGGTTCTTCCTCCGATGACACCGACATGCAGAAAGAGCTCGAAAAGGCCCGCGTGGCTGTAAAATACGGCGCCGACGCGATCATGGACCTTTCCACCGGCGGCCCGGTGGACGAGATCAGAAGGGCGATTATCGCCGAAACCAGCGCCTGCATCGGCAGCGTGCCGCTTTACCAGGCTGCTCTGGACGCGGTGCGGGTCAAGAAAAAGGCCATCGTGGACATGACCGTTGACGATATCTTTGCCGGGATCGTCAAGCATGCCGAGGATGGCGTTGACTTCATCACGGTGCACTGCGGCGTCACGCTCGGCACGGTGGAGCGGATGAAGAACGAAGGACGTCTGATGGACGTTGTCTCGCGCGGCGGAGCCTTCACGATCGAGTGGATGAAATACAACAACAGGGAAAATCCGCTTTTTGAACATTTCGACAAGCTGCTGGAAATCACCAAGGAGTACGACATGACGCTCTCCCTGGGTGACGGTTTCCGCCCAGGCTGCCTGGCCGACGCCACCGACCGTGCCCAGATCCACGAGCTGATCCTTTTGGGCGAGTTGACCCAGCGCGCCCAGGATTTCGGCGTGCAGGTGATGATCGAAGGGCCGGGACATGTGCCGCTCAACCAGATCCAGACCAACATCCAGCTGCAGAAACGGCTCTGCCACGGTGCGCCGTTCTATGTGCTGGGACCGCTGGTGACCGATATCGCCCCCGGCTACGACCACATCACCTGCGCCATCGGCGGCGCCATCGCCGCCGCGGCCGGCGCCGACTTCCTCTGCTATGTCACCCCCTCCGAGCATCTGCGCCTGCCGGATGTGCAGGACGTGCGCGACGGCGTGATCGCGTCGCGTATCGCCGCCCATGCCGCCGATATTGCCAAGGGTGTCAAGGGCGCGATGGACAAGGATATCGCAATGGCCAAATGCCGCAAGAAGCTGGATTGGGAGGGGCAGTACGCGCTGGCGCTGGACCCGGAAAAGGCCCGCTCCGTGCGCGACAGTTCCCCGGTCTCCGATCACGGCGCCTGCACCATGTGCGGCGAGTTCTGCGCCTACAAGGTCATGGATGACGCGATGGCCAGATAATAGAATTTTTTCCATATCATCATACAAAAAACCTCCGAGGCGCGAAGCTGCGGAGGTTTTTTGTATGATGCGGGTTTGCCGTAAAGTTGCTCCTGCCGGCAGTTTTACCCGGTTTTCCCGATCTTCCCCCGCAACAGCCGCACCCCGCGGATGATCTGCTCTTCGCCCAGATTGCCATAGCCCAGCAGCAGCGTATCGTCCAGAAGCCCCGGCCTGATCGCGTGGGTCTCGGCCGGGTAGACCCGCACTCCGGCCTTTTCGATTTCGATTAGCAATTCCGGTCCGAAACGAATCCCCTCGAATCTGGCCGCCAGGTGCAGCCCGGTGGCGCTTCCGATTATCTTCACCCGCCCGCCGAAACACTCGCGAAGTTCCCGTTCCAGCACCCGTCGCTTGCGGGCATACAGACGCTTCATCCGCGCCAGATGACGAGAATAGCCGCCATTGGCAATGAAGTGGGCCAGCGCCAGCTGGGTCGGGGTTTCGTTATGCAGGTCGCAGTGCCATTTCCGGCCGCGTCCTTCCCCAACCAGCGATTCCGGCAGTATCAGGTAGCCGGTGCGCAGCGCTGGAGTGAGGGTCTTGCTGAAGGTGCCGATATACAGCACCCGTTCCGGCGCCAGGCCGTGCAACGAAGCCAGTGGCGGCCCGTCGAAGCGGAATTCGCTGTCGTAGTCATCCTCGATCAGAAATGTCCCGGTTTGCCTCGCGTATTCCAGCAGGGATATGCGGCGCTGAATCGGCAGCGTACCTCCCAGCGGGAACTGGTGCGATGGTGTCACATAGACGAAAGCCGGCGCGATGTCCTGCGGCAGCTCGTCCACCACCAGGCCCTGATCATCGACGGCGACCGGGTGGATAATCCCTCCCTGTGATCGGATTATCAGCTGGATGTCCCGGGTTATCGGGTCTTCCAGGACCGCGTCGCGCCGCTCTCCCAGCAGCAGATGGCAGGCGATGCCGATAGCCTGGGTGGTTCCGGCGGTAATGATGATCTGGTCCGGATGGCAGAGCAGGCCGCGCTGGTGCGCCACATAGTCGCTTATGGCCCGTCGCAGTTCAATGCGCCCCTCGGGTTGGCCGTAGCCCAGGGCATCCTCGACCGGATGCAGGTAGGCGGCTTTCACCGACTGCAACCAGGGACGCAGCGGGAACTCGCGCAGGTCGGGCGTACCCGGTTTGAAATTGATCACCCCCCGCAAAGAGTCATACCCCATGGATACGGTTTGCGCGTTGATTTCCGGAGCGCGGGCCGCAGCCGGATAACTGGCGCCGCTCGCGACATAGGTGCCGGAACCATGGCGCGCCGTGGTGAAACCTTCGGAATAGAGCATCTCGAAGGCTTCCATGACCACATTGCGAGAGACTCCCAGCTGTCCGGCCAGCTCCCGGCTGGAGGGTAGGCGGCTTCCCGCCCGCAGGGCGCCGGCAAGTATCTGCTCGCGGATAGCTCCGTAGACTTGACGTGTCAGGGGTGTAGCTGAATTGCGGTCGAGTACGAGATGGATCATGGCCGGCTCCGATAAGGGATTCGGGATTAAACATTGATAATATTAACGATTTCTCGAACCGTATACTCACCTGAGAAATTCACATTGTTTGGATAATCACAGCACTCTGGGTTCGAATTTAATTTATCTCCGGGAGAGGAAGGGTAATGACTGCTTTAAGCCCACCACCATCTCTGTTTTTTAGCACAATATCTCCGCCATGGCTGTGAACGATTGTTCGTACAATTGTTAATCCCAAACCGACGCCGCCGGTTTTCCGGCTGCGTGAACCTTCCAGCCTGTAAAACGGCGTGAAGACTTGTTGGAGGAATTCCGAAGGGATGCCGGGGCCACGATCTTTAATAGCGACGGAGATTGCTTGTTCAAGACAGGTGAGTTCGATCTCTGGCAGCGTACCGTATTTCACGGTGTTATCGATCAAATTGGTGAAGGCACGCTTCAAGCCCATGGGACGTCCTGAATACACCTGATGATCAGGGCCGCAATAGGGAATGTCTATTCCCTGGTCGGTGTACTCGTCCCGTATTGTACGCAGTAGTTCCGACAAATCAAACTGAGTTGTCTGTTCGGTTTCGGCATCGTCACGGAAAAAAGCCAAAGCCGAGTCGATCATTGCGTGCATTTCATCAACATCACGAAACAGTTTAGTTTGTTGTTCAGTGTCTTCGATAAACTCCCCTCGCAACCGCATGCGGGTGAGCGGAGTTCGTAAATCGTGAGAGATGGCCATTAACATTGAGGTGCGGTCGGAAACAAATTTTTGTATCTGGGTTTGCATCGCGTTGAAGGCTTTAATGGCGACACGCAATTCCTGCGGGCCAGTCTCGCTCATCTGCGGTGCGCGGGTATTTGTGCCGAACCGGCGAACGGCTTCGGAAAATTGCTCTATCGGCTTTGCAAGTTGACGCGCCGCGACAAGGGATAGGGTGACGACAGAAAATATCAGTAGAGTCAAAACAATGCCCATGCGTTTGGCACGTGCACGTGGCCAATTCTGTTGGGTACCCGAAAAGACGACCCAACTATTATCGCGAAGCTCAACAGTCAAGAAGATCTTTTCAGGTTTGATAAGGGCGTGCTGGTCCTTTGAAGGCGCCGATATGTTGTCTTCGGACTTCATAACCGCAATATTCCAATTAGCGTCCCCCCGTAATCGATGGATGGTTTCCGGGGAAAAGCTGATTTCTTTGGCGTTTTCAGACAAAGACAAAACTTGGGTCTTGTTCGCATACCAATCGACCTGAAAGTCTTTGATTCCGGCAACCGTCGCTAATCGGGGCCGAGCTTGCGGCGGCGCAGCCTCTATGAGTTTTGTGATTATGTGGATCTGATCAAGAAGTTCGGGCCTCCCTATAGGTGGTAAGCCAAAAACGCCCTCAACCTTTAGATATATCTGGTTGAGCCCTATCGTAGCAAGCGACGCCATCACGATTGTAAGGGCGAATCTTCGTGCGATGGTATCGCGAGGCCAATGTTTAATGTTCATCCGCGCTGCACTTCTGTTGTCAACATATAGCCGCCATTGCGCACGGTTCGAATAATCTCCGGCGTTTTTGCATCTGTTTCCAGCTTGCGGCGCAACCGGCTTACTTGTGTATCGATACTTCGATCATAGGCATCATGAGTAATGCCACCTGTCCAATCAAGGAGTTGTTCGCGGCTAAGCACGTGTTGAGGGTGTTCGACAAAGGCGAGCAAAAGATCAAACTCACCGCCGGAAAGGGGAATAAGGACATTTGTGGCTGACCGTAATTCGCGTTTGGCAACATCCAGCCGCCATTTTCCGAAAGAAAGAACCGGCCGGGTTTCGGTAGAGAGAGTTTTCGGATTGACTTGTGCTTCCGATGTTCGGCGCAACACAGCCTTAACTCGCGCCAGGAGTTCGCGTGCATTGTATGGTTTTGTCAGATAATCATCCGCTCCGATTTCCAGTCCGACAATACGATCGGTCGGGTCACCCATCGCCGTCAAAATAATTACAGGAATTTTCGAGACCATACGCAATCGGCTGCACAAGCTAAACCCATCTTCGCCCTTCAACATGATGTCCAGAATGACAAGGTCAAAGGTGTTGGTTTCCAAAGCCTTGAACATCTCCACCCCGTCCACGGCGACCGTGACAGAATGGTAGTGTTGGCTGAAAAACTTGGTTAGTAACGATAAGATATCCTCATCGTCATCAACAATTAATAGCTTCGGCATCTCAATCATACCCCCAAGTCTATCATTATAAATTCACGGTTATATGTCTGAATATCAGTAATTTGTGTCAGGTCAGACACATATTGTCCGCACTGAATTAACACAGACATACTCTATACACAACATTCGTTTAGGGTTGATTTAAATCCCAAAAACACAACACCAACCAAAAAGGAGAGCAAAATGTTTTTAAAAAACACACCCAAGGTCAGATTGAACCTGGTCATTCAAACAGTGGTTGCCCTCGCGCTTTCATTTTCCGCTCCGGCGATGGTGCAGGCGGAAAACAATGAAAAAGAAGTCAAAAACAACTGGGATGTCTCGCTTGGCTTAGGCGTCGGTGTTGCCCCTGTCTATGAGGGAAGCACACATTATCTGCCGTCGCCGATACCTATGCTTGCAATCAGTTGGCGCGATACCGTTTCGCTCGGCATCGACGGTCTTTCTCTTTATCATAAGACCGGGGGATTCCGCTATGGTGCGGGACTGACGTATGATCCGGGCCGCAGTGAAGACGGCAAAAACATATTCGGCATGTCATCGGGCGATCACCGTCTGGAAGGGCTGGGCGATATCAAAGCGGCTTTTGGCGTCAAGGCATTTGCTTCTTATGACGTGCATCCTTTTCAACATATTCCCCTGGTCGTAGTCGATGCCTCGGTTACTAAATTGCTCGGCAGCTCTAACGACGGTGTACTTGTTCAGGGCGGACTTGCCATGCCTTTTCAACTCGGCCAAGACTGGCGGCTGACACCAAAGGTCAGTACGACTTGGGCCAACAATCAGTATATGGAGGATTACTTCGGCGTTACCCCTGAACAGGCGGCACGTTCGCGGTTTTCGACCTACAAGGCTAAAGCCGGCATGAAGGATGCCAGCATTGGGCTCAATGTAAAATATTCAATTACTAAAAATTGGTTCGTGACAGGCGATGGCCGGGTCAAAATATTGCTAAGCGACGCCGCATCCAGCCCTATCAGTGCAACAAACATTGACGCCAGGATCGTCACGCTGGTGGGATATCATTTCTGAATTTTGTATGAAAGTCTATTCAAATACGCCGGATCAGTATTGTGACCTTGTAAATAAAATTGTGTAAGTGGCGAACATCGGTAAAACCAATCCCAAGAAGGGAACCGGTCATGGCCACCGCAGACGAACTGTTCGAGCAAAGAAAGCGCTTCTATTTCTACAAAACAAGGGGGTCATAAATGATTTCAAATTGTAAAATTGGATTACGTTTGTCGCTTGCATTTGCACTAATTCTTGTTTTTGTTGTGGCAATGGCACTTGTCGCATTTAACAAAATGGCTGGAATCCAAGGCAATTTAGAGCAGATTACAAAATCCAATGTTGACAAGATGGAGCTTGCTAATGATGCGCTGAAGGGGTTTGCAGATTTGAAGGAATCTCTTCTTTCTATCAGTGCCGCAAATACCGAGGATCAGCAAACTGTGGAAATGCGGGCCATTGCTGAGGCTCGTAATAAATATAGTAAATCCTTGGAAGCGTTGAGCAAGAAAGAAACTACCCAAGCTGGAAAAGAGTTACTGTCGAAGATTGAAGCGGCAATTAAGCCTGCAGTGGTTGAAAATATCAAGGTCATCGACTTGGCAACAGAAGGTAAATCGATTGAGGCTGGGCAGCATTACATAACAGCAGCAATGCCGTTAAACGATAAGTTGGATAAAGAGCTTATTGGAATGCTCGAATACCAGAAAAAACAAATAGATACTCGCTACATTGAGGCCCTTTCCAGTTACAATTCCGCTCGAATCGTATTGGGGGTACTTACTGGGATCATTATCCTGTTAAGCTTCGGCATCGCTTTGTTTATAACACGTTCAATCACAACACCTGTTGCCAATCTCGCAACACAGGCTGATCTTTTAGCACAGGGTAATCTTCAGGTAACAATAACCAATAATTCAAGAGATGAGATTGGCGATTTGAGCAATTCTTTTATTAAGATGGCTGAAAATTTTCGAAATATCATCAGTCAAGTTGCTACTACTTCATCTCAAGTTGCTTCTGCAGCCAGTCAATTGAACTCCACTGCTGAACAAATCGCAACAGGAGCTGAAGAGGTAGCTGCTCAAGCCGCCACTGTAGCCACGGCAGGAGAGGAGATGGCCGCAACCTCTGGAGGCATAGCCCAGAGCTGCCAGTTGGCGGCTGAAGGTGCACAACTAGCATCTCAAACTGCGCAGAATGGTGTTGAGGTTGTTAAAAAAACTGTAAAAGTCATGGGACAGATTGCAGAAAAAGTTCAGGAGTCTGCTAATACAGTTGAAAGTCTGGGAGCACGCAGTGACCAGATCGGAGCTATCATCGGCACCATCGAAGATATTGCCGATCAGACTAACCTGCTGGCCCTTAACGCTGCAATTGAAGCTGCACGAGCTGGCGAACAGGGAAGAGGTTTTGCCGTTGTTGCTGATGAAGTCCGTGCCTTAGCAGAGAGAACAACGCGGGCAACCCGTGAGATCGGCGAGATGATCAAGGCAATCCAGAACGAGACAAAGAATGCAGTTGCTGCAATGGGACAGGGTGTCCGTCAGGTTGAGTCAGGCACAGTTGAAGCAGCTAAGTCAGGTGAGGCACTTCAAGACATTCTTCAACAGGTCAACAATGTTGCAATGCAAATAAATCAGGTTGCTACTGCAGCGGAAGAGCAGACAGCCACTACCGGCGAAATATCCAGCAACATGCACCAAATCACCGAGGTGGTTCAGCAAACCTCCCATGGTGCTCATGAGTCAGCTACAGCAGCAGCACAGCTAAGTGGTAACGCTGAAGAGTTGCAGCGTCTTGTACGGCAGTTTAAGCTGTAACAAAGCAATCTTGATTACGTTTCGGCAATTTAGTTGCCGTTGACCATGTCAGCTTCGTACGACCCCAACAGATGCTGTGCCCCGCCCCGCGCATTCCGGACCTTTAAACGGCCCGCTTCCGTAGCGGCAAGCAGGTAGGTTTCGATTGTCTCCACCAACCGCTTGTAACTCAATTCCCAGAAACGCTCTGCATCGTCACGGTTGGTCATGGTTGCCGCAAGTGTCATGTATGCGGATGGAGTCCCACATGTTTATCAATAAATCCCGGCTTTTCCTGGCCTTATTGACTGTCTCCGGTCTGGCAACGTTGGCCGGTTGTGCCAGCGTCGGCCCCAACTATAAAGCCCCCGCTATGAAGATGCCCTCGATCTGGCAAGCAGCACTGCCCCACGAGGGCAGCACCCGTTCGCTACTCGATTGGTGGCAAGGTTTCAATGACCCAACCCTTAATGATCTGCTTCAGGCTGCCGAATCGGACAACCCGACGCTGGCGAAGGCTGCTGCTGCAATCGCGTCGGCCAGGGCAAACCGTGGCGTGGCTGCTGCCAGTGCTTATCCTTCGGTTAATGTAGGAGCAACCAGCAATCGAACTGGCCCACTCAAATCAAACGGCGTGGAAAGCTCCACCCTCAGTTCCGGAATCCTGGATGCAAGCTGGGAAATCGATCTGTTCGGAGGGGCAAGGCGCGGCAGGGAAGCGGCGAGTGCCCGGGTGGAAGCTCGCGAGGCGGACTGGCACAACGCACGTGTCTCTCTTGCTGCCGAAGTTGCCAGCGAATATGTCAGTTACCGATCCTGCCGACTTCTCAGCGAGAATCAACTGAAAAATCTTGAATCCCTGCGCTCGACGGCAAACACCACAGCATCCGCGGTGAAGGCCGGATTAACGGCACCCGCAGAGCAAGTCCTGGCCCGGGCCGGCGTCGCGGATGCTTCTGCCGCCCTGAATGTCCAGGAAGCCGAGTGCAACCTGGGCATCAAGTCGCTTGTCGCCCTGACCGGGCTTGAGGAGTTCACCTTGCGGGAGAAGTTGGCCGACTCGGCCCAATGGATTCCGGCAAACAACTTCTTAAATGTAAGCAGCTTGCCTGTCCAACTCCTGAGCCAGCGTCCTGATCTCATTTCCGCAGAGCGCAGCTTGGCAGCTGCCAGCGCGGAGATCGGCGTAGAAGAAGCCAATCGATATCCACGTTTATCCCTTCTGGGGTCAATTAATGTCGATATGGCGGGGATCGCTTCAGGGGCCAGTTTATGGTCCTTCGGCCCCTCTCTGACTGTCCCACTCTTCAAAGGTGGTGCACTTCTTGCCCAGGTCGCCAGAGCCCAAGCTGATTATGAATCAGCCTTAGCTATTTATCAGTCCGCGGTCAGGAGTGCGGTTAAGGAAACCGAGCAGAGCCTTGTCAGGCTCGATGCCGCCAACCGGCGAAGCGAGGACTTGTCCAATAGCGCCCGCGATTACCGGCGCTATTACGAAAGCGCTCGCCAGAACTGGCGGGCAGGAGGAATCAGCCTGCTCTTACTTGAAGTAGCCAGTCGAAATGCTCTCCAGGCAGAACAAAACGCCATCGCAGTTCAACGTGACCGGGTTTTGCACGGAATCGCGTTGTACAAGGCCCTGGGGGGCGGCTGGCAGGTATTTCCGAGCACTAATTCAACAGGAGCACACAATGAAATATAAGAAACGCATAATTTTCATCATATTATTTGCCACTATTGCCATCGTTGGAGCTTTATGCGCCACGACAAGGATTGGACAGGTTAAGGCGGCGGAGGATAAAGCCGCGACGGTTCGCCCGAGCTTGGCCGTGAGGGTCGTGCAGCCGAGCCAGGAAACCTGGCCTCTGACATTGACCGCCAACGGAGCCTTGGCCGCTTGGCAGGAGGCCACCATCAGTGCCGAGACGGGAGGGTTGCGCATTGTTGCTCTGCACGCCGATATCGGTAGCCGGGTAAAACGGGGCCAATTGCTGGCAGAGCTGAACAGCGAAACGGTAAAAGCGGAACTGCAGAAGGCCGAGGCGGTGACCGCTTCTGCCCGTGCAAGCCTGCGCGAGGCTCAGGCTAACGTGCGCCGGGGACATGCAGTCAAGGAGAGTGGTGCTCTGTCCGGCCAGCAGATCGAGCAGTACGAGATTGCGGAACAGACTGCCAAGGCCGACTTGGCTTCCGCCGAAGCATCCCTTTCGGCCGCTCGCATCAAGCTGAAGCAGACCCGCATCCTAGCCGTCGATAGCGGTGTCATCTCATCCCGTGCCGCCACCCTTGGAATGGATGTCGCCAGTGGTAGTGAATTGTTCCGGATGGTGCGGGAAGAACGTGTGGAATGGCGGGCTGAGGTGGATGCCAATCAGCTTGCTCAGCTGAAAAAGGGTCAAATGGCAACTGTCACCCTTCCCGGCGGGGCCACTGTCGAGGGCCAGGTGCGCCAGTTGTCGCCCACCCTGGATAGCAAAACGCGGACGGCATTCGCATACATCGAGTTGCCGGTCCAGACCCGCATCCGCGCCGGGGCCTATGTGACAGGCCGAATCGATTTGGGGCAGCAGGCGGCCTTGACGGTTCCCAACAGCGCCATTGTCTTGCGGGATGGGCGCAGCTATGTCTTTGAAGTGGATTCGGTGCGCAACGTTGTGATTCAAAGGGAGGTGGTCACTGGGCGGACCCGGGACAACCGCATCGAAATAGTCACCGGTATTGCACAGAGCACACCAATCGTCCCGAGTGGCGGCGCCTTTCTAAATGATGGTGACAGCGTTCGAATCGTTTCTTCCAAGGAGGCAGCATGAATATTTCTGCCTGGTCTATACGCAACCCTGTACCGGCCGTTCTTCTGTTTGTGGTCCTGACCTTTCTGGGGATCTTCGGCTTCATCAAACTCGGCGTCCAGAATCTCCCGGACATGGAGTTTCCGATTATTGTGGTCAATGCATCCCTTGAGGGTGCCGCACCCAGCCAGTTGGAGACCGAAGTCGCCCGTAAGCTCGAGGATCAAATTGCTACCTTGTCGGGTGTGCAGCATATGAGCACTACGATCACCGATGGCATCGTTTCGATAAACATTGAATTCGAACTGGAAAAGAACAGCGAGGAAGCACTGAATCAGGTACGCAACGCAGTAGACAGCATTAAAGGCAAACTGCCGGCAGCCATGCTGTCACCCACAGTTGCCAAGGTCACCACAAGCGGTGGGGCTATTGTCACCTATACGGTCCAGTCCGATCGCATGTCCGAATCCGAGCTCTCCTGGTTTGTTGATAACGAGGTGGCCAAGGCAATGAGATCCATCCCGAGCGTGGGCGATTTCAAGCGCGTGGGGGGTGTTGATCGTGAAGTACTGGTGGAACTGGACCCCGCCAAACTTAATGGCTTCGGTGTCACCCCAGCCACCGCATCTGCCCAGTTAAGTGCCGTCCAGAAGGATTTGTCGGGCGGCGAAGGCCGAGTCGGCAGCCAGAATCAGTCCATGCGCACGCTGGGTGCTGTCGATACAACCGCCGAGATTGCCGCTTTGCCAATTTCACTCGGCGATGGGCGCCATGTTCGGCTTGAGCAGATTGCCCAGGTACGTGATACCCATGCTGAACGGTCTTCGTATGCACTGTTCGATGGTAAGCAGGTGATAGCTTTCCAGATCACGCGTACCAAAGGGGCCGGTGAAATCGCTGTCGCCGAGGCCGTTAAAGCGGGAATTGCCAAAGTCAAGGAGCGCTATCCCCAGGTAACTTTCAAGGAAGCCTACAACATGGTTCGACCCATCAAGGATAGCTATGAAGGCTCCATGAACCTTCTGTACGAAGGGGCAATACTGGCCGTGCTGGTAGTGTTCTGGTTCTTGCGGGACTGGCGAGCCACGTTGGTTTCAGCCACGGCCTTGCCTTTGTCAATCATCCCCACTTTCGGGGCGATGTATTTGATGGGGTTCACCATTAATATGGTGACTCTGCTCTCTCTTTCTCTGGTTATTGGCATCCTGGTGGATGATGCCATTGTGGAGGTGGAGAACATAGTACGTCACCTGCGCATGGGCAAGTCCCCGATCGATGCCGCTACCGATGCATCCAACGAGATTGGCCTAGCGGTGATCGCCACGACGTTTTCCCTGGTGGCGGTCTTTCTGCCGACGGCATTCATGGGTGGGATCGCCGGCAAGTTCTTCCGCCAGTTCGGCGTTACGGCCGCAGTAGCGGTATTGGCTTCGCTGATGGTAGCTCGCTTGTTGACTCCCATGATGGCTGCCCACATGCTCAAGGGAAACCATCCCGAGGAGCAGGACGGCTGGCTGATGAAGCGCTACCTCGGATGGGCACGCTGGTGCCAGGAGCATCGCAAGATTACTGTGGCAGCGGCAGTAGGCTTCGTTCTTGGATCTCTGGCGCTGATTCCGCTGCTGCCCACCGGGTTCGTACCCGTCGGCGATCAAAGTCAGACCCAGGTTACGCTGGAACTTCCACCAGGAAGCCGCCTGGATGACACGCGGCGAATCACTGATCAAGCTATTCAACTGTTAAGGCAGGTCAAGGATGTGAAAGAGATATTCAGTACCGTCGGTACGGCAACCAGCGATGTCCGAATGGCAACCCTGGTCTTGAATCTGACGCCCCGAACCGAGCGCAGTTACAAGCAGGCTCAAATCGAAAAGGAAATCCGCCAGGCTCTTGCGCCGCTTCCCGGTGTACGCGTGAAACTCGGTAGCGGCAATAATGGAGAATCTTTACAGATTATGCTGGCAAGCGATAACCCCACGCTCCTCGCAACTGCCAGTAAAGCTGTTGAGCGCGATCTACGAACCCTTAACGGCATTGGTTCAGTAACATCCAGTGCAAGCCTGCAACGGCCGGAAATCCAGATCAAACCGGATTATGCCCGTGCCGCCGACCTTGGCGTTACCAGCACGGCCCTGGCCAATGCGGTACGGGTCGCTACCTATGGGGACTATTTGACCAGTTTAGGAAAACTGAACCTGCCTCAGCGCCAAATCGACGTCCGAGTGCGCCTGGCCAACACCGTTCGCCAGGACATAGACTCTATTGGTCAAATCCGCGTAGAGGGTAGCAATGGTCTGGTGGCCCTTAATAATTTGGCGGAGATACGGGTAAGCGACGGACCTAGCCAGATTGTACGGCGGGATCGGCAACGCCAGGCTACCATAAATGTAGAATTGGGAGGACGCAGTATCGGTGAGGTGATGGCCGAGGCAAATCTACTGCCTTCATTAAAGTCATTGCCTGGCGGCGTCACCCAGATGGCGTCGGGCGAAGCCGAAAGAATGGGCGAGCTATTTGGCAGTTTTGGACTGGCGATGGCTGCCGGTATTCTGTGTATTTATGTCGTGCTGGTCCTGCTCTTCCATGACTTCCTGCAACCTGCCACGATCCTGGCCGCACTGCCACTCAGTGTTGGTGGCGCTTTCCTGGCGCTGCTGATCACTGGCGCCAGTTTCTCTTTGTCGTCCATTATGGGCTTGCTGATGCTGATGGGCATCGTTACAAAAAACTCCATCCTGCTTGTGGAATATGCCATCATGGCAAGGAGGGAGCGTGGCATGAGCCGTCTGGACGCCCTTATGGACGCCTGCCATAAACGCTCCCGTCCCATCCTGATGACCACGATTGCCATGGCTGCCGGGATGTTGCCGATCGCTTTAGGATTTGGGGCGGCCGACCCCAGTTTCAGAGGGCCTATGGCTATTTCTGTGATTGGCGGTCTGGTGACTTCGACCCTTCTGAGTTTGCTGGTGATCCCTGTGGTATTCACTTATGTGGATGATGTTCTGGTTTGGCTTAGACGCCATGTCAAGGCGTCTATAGACAGTGAAGCCAAAATAGTTCCTGTCAAACTTCCCCTTGATGACTTCAGGTAAAAGGTAAGTTCCGAGTCACTAAAGTGGTCCCACAAGAAAGTTTATAACTGGCTCTGTATCAAACCACTTTGTTGTCGTATGGTCAAGCAGGGAGATATGATCATGTCACAGCGAAGCAATTGTACAGCGACGGCGCAACTGGTGGCAGCCATGGCGCTGGCCGGAAGTTCGGTGGTTGTAGGCAAGGGCTTGGCAAACACGTTGCCGGTATTTCTGACCACGGCCGCCACGCTGATGGTGGCGTTGGTCGTGCTGCTGCCCTATGCCTGGCAAAAACGTTCGGAGATTTGCGCTCTGGAAACGAGGGAGTGGCTCTATCTTTTCCTGCAGGGGTTCTTCGGTATCGTGCTGTTCCGGGTCTTGATGCTGCACGGGCTGCGCACGGTCGGAGCGGCCCAGGCCGGGATCATCACCGGCACGTCCCCGGCGGTGCTCACGATCCTTTCCTGGCTGATGATGGGTGAAAGACCTACGGCGCTTTCCGGAGTTTGCCTGTTATGCACCATCACCGGAGCTACCGGGATTGCGCTGGCGGACAGGGGCGGGGTGCAGAGCGGCGGTTTTTCGTGGGGAATGGCGTTGATATTCGGAGCGGTAGTCAGCGAGGGGCTGTTTTCCATCTGGCGCAAGCGCATTGCCGCCACGGTGCCCGCCACCACCAATACGGTGGTGCTGGTTTTCTGCGCCCTGCTGGCGGTGCTGCCTATGGCGCTGGTTGACCTTTTGCGCCATCCGGTGGCGCCGACAACCACCGATGTGGCGGCGATCCTCTATTACGGCGCCGTTGCCACCGTGGCGGCCTACATCCTCTGGACCGGAGCGGTCGGCTCTGTAAGCGGTGTGACCGCCGGAATCTCCACCGCCGCGATGCCGGCCAGTGCAGTAGCGCTTTCGGCGCTTGTGCTCAATCAACCACTGTCTTTAACGCAACTGTGCGGCTGCCTGCTGGTGATGCTGGGGATTGTAGCCGGGGCGTGGTCCGCGCGAGGAGAGTAATATGTCAAAAATGTAATCCATGCTTTCCAATCCCCAATCATTAATGGCCGATTCGTATTAAGAGGTGTAAAATGTACTTACCTTGCATTAATAAACAGTTCACCGGATTGTACGGTGCAAAGCTCATTGCCGGTCTTTTCTATAAAATCCGATCCGGATTGGAGGAAATGCATCAAGTCGATTGCGCCAGGCAAGGACGCTCAACAGGAGGTTGATCATGATTACACGAAGATTGTTTCTTATAGGTGGCTTGTTCACATTGATTACAGCCTGCAACAGAAACGGGAAAACTCAAACGGCTGCCGCCATATCCACAGATTCCAACCGGGCGGCAACATCTCGAATCCGGCTTTATTCCTCGGACAAAAAGGATTTTTTTATGAGCGACAAAGTCATTAAAAGTGACGCCGAATGGCGCGCACAGCTGACACCAGAGCAGTACCATGTCACCCGCGAGAAAGGCACCGAGCGGGCTTTCAGCGGCGCTACCTATAACAATCACGAAAAGGGAATTTACAAGTGCATCTGTTGCGACAACGACCTGTTCAGTTCGGAACACAAGTTTGAATCCGGTACCGGCTGGCCCAGTTTCTGGCAACCGATCGCCCCTGAAAATGTTGCCCTGAAAGCCGATAACAGTTTGTTCATGAAGAGGACCGAGGTTCTCTGCAGCCGATGTGACGCTCATCTGGGACACGTGTTCGACGACGGCCCTCAACCTACCGGGTTACGTTACTGCATGAATTCCGCATCCATGAAGTTCGTCAAGTAACCATACTTTATTCTTGGCGAGGTCAGTTGCAGATAGAGCGGTTTGTGATTATGCGCTAACATGGCATGGCAGCGTATCTGTACAAAATGCTTTATCTGCCATCAAGCTCCCTTTCCGAGGGTTATCTGCATTTCGATCCCATCTTTCCTAACCATTCGATAACTCAAACTAATTTAAAATTTATTTCGCTTTTGTCATTTTTTAGTTTGATGTTTTTACAAGGTTATGCATAATAAAAGACCTAAAAGGTCTTGTTTGCCCGCAGACAACCATCCATAATAATCAATGACAATCACTCAATAATTCCGCCATTTCATTTGGGAAAGCTCACAGTGTGGTATAATCAGCCCATATGTCTGCGTTAAATACACTGCCGGCCACATTTCCTGTAACAATCTTTTGGAAGGTCGATTCAATGCATAATGATCTTAATGGCAAAGCGCGGAATCATCCGGCCCGTGCTCTGACCCTGGATAACAGCCGATATGACCAGTTACGCCTTGCGATCGACAAACATGCCATAGTCAGCGCAACCGACAAGTTTGGCACTATTGTCGAGGCTAATGACACATTCTGCTCAATCAGCGGTTACAGCCGCGAAGAGCTGATCGGCAAGAACCACCGCATTGTAAAATCCGGTATCCATCCCGACTCCCTCTATCGTGAGATGTGGGCAACAATCACCTCAGGTAACGTCTGGCAGGGAACCGTCTGCAACCGGAAGAAGGACGGCGGTTACTATTGGGTTGAAGCTACCATCGTGCCGATCTTGGACGAACAGGGACAGCCCTGGCGCTATATCTCGATACGAACAGACATCACGGAGTTGAAACAGGCTCATGAACAGCTGGAGCAGGAATTGGTGCGGACCCAGGCGCTGCTTGAAGCTCTGGGCGAAGGAGTGCTCGGCGTGGATCATTCCGGGACATGCACCTTCATCAATCCGGCCGCTCTGGCCATGCTTGGATATGACCAGGAGCAGGTTTTGGGAAAGGATTCACACCAGCTCTTTCGATGCACATTTGATCGTAATAGCCAGGCGACTGAGATGGAATGTCCTGTGATAAACACACTTAGAGATGGTATTTCCCGTAAAACCGACGACATTTACCTTTTTCGAAATGACGGCACTCCGCTGCCGGTCAGCCTGTCGGTCAGCCCGATCGGCTCCATGGATGCAGGCTGGGGCGCGGTGGCGGTCTTCCACGATCTGACCAGCCGCAAGGCTATGGAAGCCGGGCTGATAGCAGCCAGAGACGAGGCCCAGTCAGCCAACAGGGCAAAATCCAGGTTTCTTTCCAATATGACCCACGAGCTGAAGACCCCGCTGAACGCGATTCTTGGCTTTGGTCAGCTCCTGGAGGCTGATCCGGCACTCAACCCGGACCAGTATGATTCCGTAATGGAAATTACCAACGCCGGACGTCATCTGCTGGACCTGGTTAATGAAGTGCTGGATTTGGCGAAAATCGAATCAGGTTGTCCGTCACTGAAAATCACATCGGTCAGCCTGGATGAACTTGTAAATGAATGCCTGGCCTTGACCCAGCCGCTGGCCGCCAGCCGTGGAATCTGTTTCATGGTTCCCACCGATTCCGGGTGTCTGCTTCGGGCAGACCGAATCCGCATGAAACAGGCACTTGTCAATCTGCTCAGTAATGCAGTCAAGTATAACTCTTCAAACGGACAGGTGCGGCTGGAATACGAGCTGTGTGGAGAACGGCACATCCGCATACATGTTCTGGACAGTGGCGCCGGTATTGCTGCGGAACGTTTGCCGGAACTGTTTCAACCCTTTCAGCGGCTGGGACAGGAATTGGGCGAGGTCGAAGGCACCGGAATCGGTCTTGCTATTACCAAGAAGCTGATCGAGGCGATGGGCGGTAGAGTCGGAGTTGCCAGTACTCCGGGCAAGGGGAGCGATTTCTGGCTCGAACTGCCGCTGCAGCCGGAAGAAATAGACTAGCAGATTGTAAGTGTCTTTAAAAATGTTCCCTGATTATCAGGAGTTGGAGGTTATGAATGTATGTTCCTGTGGAAACTGCTCAAAACAGCAGGATCATGATAGTTGACGACGAAATGGCCAATCTCAAGCTGCTGGAAAAAATGCTGAGGGCCGAGGGTTACACAAACCTTGTATCAATATCCGATCCGAGACAGGTTCGCGATGCCTATTGCGCCGAACCGACCGACCTGATCCTGCTGGATCTGAACATGCCGTTTATGAACGGTTACGAGGTTATGGCGCAACTGAAAGAGCTTGAAGATCCGCTGCTGCCCCCGATACTGGTACTGACCGCCCAGGGAAGCCGGGACTTTCTCATGCGGGCTCTCAACGAGGGCGCCCGGGATTTTCTCAGCAAGCCATTTGACCGATATGAGCTTTTGGCCAGGGTCAGGAACCTGCTGGAAGCCCATTTGGCACTTCGGCTCACCTTTGACAAGAAGGGGGTTCTTGAGGAGATGGTTCGCAAACGCACCGCCGAGGTGATCCAGTCCCGTCTGGAAATTGTTCAGCGCCTGGGGCGCGCATCCGAATACCGCGACAACGAAACCGGCCGGCATATCCTCCGCATGAGTCACAGCGCGGCTCTGCTGGCCAAACAGATCGGCTGGAGCAAGGAACGCTGCGACTTGATGTTATACGCCAGCCCCATGCATGATCTCGGCAAGATCGGAATTTCCGACACGATCATGTTGAAACCTGCCCGACTGACGGATGAGGAACGGGCGATCATGGAGACACACACCACTATCGGAGCGGACATACTGTCGGGCTCGAACAATGAACTGCTTGAAACAGCCCGTGTAATTGCACTGACTCATCACGAAAAATGGGATGGCAGCGGATACCCGCGCAAACTGTCCGGCGAAGCGATCCCGATGGAGGGGCGAGTCGCGGCAATTGTAGACGTATTCGATGCCCTGACCTCGATCCGCCCGTATAAAAAGGCCTGGCCGGTTGAGGAAGCGGTCGAGGATATGCGGATAAACAGCGGAACTCATTTTGACCCGAATCTTGTAGACCATTTCATGACAATCCTGCCCGGAATTCTCAAAATCAGGGAACTATTTTCCGAACCGTGAGCTTGAAGTTCCTTTCCACTTTTATCCGAACGAATAAATCAGAAACCAATTACCAGTGATTATCCGGCATTAATTATGATTGCAGCGCTATTTTATTGTTATTATTATGTATGTTGCGGATTTTACTTGCAATATTCATATCTGTTATAGGATTATAACTTTTCTTGATTGGGCATTAAATCGACATCGGAGACTGCCGAATGAAAAAGTTATTATCCGTCGATATTTCGATCTTTCTGGGAACAATTTTTCTTGTTTTATTTTTTGTGGCCCACGGCGATGCCGCGGATCAGGATACCGTGAAAATAGGCCTGAATTATCCGGTTACCGGCCCATATCATAAACAGGGACTGGATCAGAAACGAGCCGCAGATATCGCGGTTGAGGAGATAAACGCTGCTGGCGGGATCCTAGGCAAAAAAGTTCAACTGGTACCGCGCGACACCGCATCCAACCCCAAGATCGCCCGGAGTAATGCTGTCGAACTCTATGATATCGAGGGCGTTCCGATGATCCTGGGAGGCGTATCCAGCGCGGTGGCCATTGCAACCGGCGAGGTCGCCCTGCAAAAGAACAAGCTGTTTTTTGCAACGTTGTCCTACTCGACGGAAACGACCGGGGAGTACGGCCATCGCCACATTTTCCGCGAATGCTATGATGCCTATTCAGCCGCCAAGGTCATGTCGGAATATTTGAATAAAAACTTTGCCGGAAAGAAGTATTTTTACATAACCGCTGATTACACCTGGGGCTGGACAACCGAATCATCACTGAGGGCCTTTACCGGTACGAAAAACCTGGTTGAACATCCCGAGGTTCTCATGGAACTGGGAGCAAAGGACTTCAGAAAAGCCTTGCTTGAAGCAAAGGCAAACAAGGCGAATGTATTGGTATTGTCCCTGTTTGGCCTCGACATGGAGAATGCCCTGAAACAGGCGGTCGAGTTGGGACTGAAAAGTTCGATGCAGATAATAGTTCCCAGCCTTAACGAGGATATGGCCCAGGGGGCCGGGGCGGAAGCGATGGAAGGAGTCATGGGAACCACGCCCTGGACCTGGAGTGTGCCCTTCAAATTCAATTATTCCAGGGGAATAGATTTTGTAAAAAAATACGAGTCAAAGTACAAACGTTATCCGACAACTTCAGGCGCGTCAGCCTACGTTATTCTTCATGAATACAAGGCGGCGGTGGAACAGGCGAAATCGTTCAACACCAAGGCTGTGATCACGGCGCTGGAAGGACGAAAGTACACCGGTCTGAAGGATGATCAATATTGGAGAAAATGGGATCATCAATCGGTGCAATCGGTGTACGCGGTCAGGGGAAGGCCGGCAGCCGAGGTATATAAGAGCAAGTACCAGATGGATTATTTTGATATCATGTCAACGATGAAGGGCGATGAAACTGCTGTTGATTACAAGGAATGGTGCGACATCCGGGAAATGGTCAACATGAAGCCGCCACTGGAAGAGTTTGTCAGCCCGAATTGACATGTTTTACTGAGTTGCAAGACTGTACCAATGAAAATCGTTGCCCTCGGCAACGCTAAAATGGTATGAATTCATAGTACCTGAGCCACAGGGTCATCCACCCTGTGGTTTTTTGTGTGCCGGAGGGGTAGTGCTTTCAAATTCAGCTCTGACAATTCGCTGGCTGCAGCCGGATCTGCAGGAAGAACGCTGGGAGTATTTCAACCATCCAGCCAAGCAGGAGTGGTACCAACGCCACTCTGTTGCCTGGGAAGAGATCGAAAGCGGCTTTGCAGCCGGATCGTTCGTGCCGTATCCACGCTCCGCGGTGATCGGAGATATTCCGATCGCTCTCTCGTACAGCAGTTACGAAGAATACCTGACCTGGCTGGCCAAGGCAAAACGGGGCTACAGGAAGAGTTATTCCAAGATGGAAGATGCTCTGCAGTGCAATGGCAGCCTTAATCTCAAGGCGCCCATAATTCTGTTTTGTGGCGGGGAAGGGTTGCTCTTTTCCGGCTATCGACGACTCTGCCTGGCATGGAATTATGGCATGATTCCGTATGTGTGGCTGGTCTTTCCGGATAAGAACAAGGGCAGGGTGACGACGTCATGATCATCTGGATCGATGCCGATGCCAGCCCGCGGATTGTCAAGGAAATCGTGTTTCGCGCAGCGGAGCGACTGCGGGTCCGGGTCTGCCTGGTGGCCAACAAACCCTTGAAAAAACACGACTCGCAACTGGTCAGCTCGGTGGTCGTAGCGGAGGGACCGGATGTTGCCGATGACTACATCGCCGAAAATGCGACTCCCGATGACCTGGTAATTACCGCCGACATACCTCTGGCGGCCAGGATCGTCGGAAAGGGGGGAGTAGCCCTTGACCCGCGCGGCGAGCTGTATACCGAGGATAACGTGGGAGAACGCCTGTCGGTGCGCGACCTGATGTTCGATCTGCGTTCCGAGGGCTTCACCGGCGGCGGGCCGGCCCAGTTCGGCCAGGTGGACCGTCAGCGCTTTGCATCGGCTTTCGATCGCACCTTGACCCGTCTTCTCAGAAATCAATCATAGCAGGGAGTATTTTTAATGGTTCATCTGTCCAATATCACCCGGCAACACGGTTCACAAGTTTTGTTCCGCGATGCCAGCTTTCAGATCCTGCCCGGCACCCGTACCGGCCTGGTGGGCCCCAACGGCGCCGGCAAGACGACCGTTTTCAGGATCATCGCCGGCCAGGAAGAGGTCGATTCCGGCGAGCTTATAGTTTCCAAAAAGACCACCATCGGCTACTTCTCGCAGGATGTGGGCGATATGTCCGGGCGCTCCGCTCTGGAAGAGGTCATGGCCGCCTGCGAGGCGACGGTCAGGCTGGCGGAACAGATGAAGCAGATGGAAGCAGCCATGTGCGAACCGTTGCCGGATGATGAAATGACCGCGCTGCTTGAGCGCTACGGTACAGCAGTTGAAGAATTCGAACATATGGAAGGCTATGATCTCGATACCCGCGCCCAGTCGGTTCTTACCGGGCTTGGCATCGGCCCCGACCGCTACAACCACCCGGTGGAATCGTTCAGCGGTGGCTGGAAGATGCGCATTGCCCTGGCCGGCATCCTGACCCTCAAACCGGACGTGCTGCTTCTGGACGAACCGACCAACCACCTGGATGTGGAGTCGATCATCTGGCTGGAAGAGTGGCTCTCCTCTGAATTCAACGGTGCGCTGCTGCTGACCAGCCATGACCGGGATTTCATGAACCGGGTAGTCACGCGCATCATTGAGGTGGCCAATAAGACCGTTACTACCTATGGCGGCAATTACGATTTTTACGAACGTGAGCGGGATATCCGCTTTGAGCAGTTGATCGCCTCCCACAAACGGCAGCAGGAGATGCTCTCCAAGGAAGAGGAATTCATCGCCCGTTTTGCCGCCCGCGCTTCCCACGCCGCCCAGGTGCAGTCGCGGGTCAAGAAACTGGAAAAGATCGAGCGGATCGAGATTCCGGCCGAAGAGCGGACCGTGCGATTCAGCTTTGCCGAACCGCCCCGCAGCGGCGATGACGTGGCTGCATTTGACAGCCTCGGCAAGTTCTGGTTGACTCCCGACGGGCAACAGAAGCAGGTTTTCAGCGGCGTCAGCGGCATGGTGCGGCGTTTGAACAAGATTGCCGTGGTCGGTGTCAACGGCGCCGGCAAATCGACTTTCCTGAAAATACTGGCCGGCCAGACCGAGGCCACCAGTGGCAGCGTGAACATCGGCGCCAATGTGGAAATCGGTTATTTCAGCCAGCATGCCATGGAACTGCTCAATCCTCAGCTGACCGTATTCGAGACGCTGCAGGAGGCGATGCCGCTGGCCAATATCGGCGTGATCCGCAACCTGCTGGGAGCATTCCTTTTTTCGGGAGACACGGTTGACAAGCGGATCGAGAACCTTTCCGGAGGCGAGAAGAGCAGGGTGGTTCTGGCAACCATCCTCTGCCGCCCGGTCAACTTCCTGATCCTGGACGAGCCGACCAACCACCTGGATATCCGCTCACGCGAGATTCTGCTGGAAACGCTCCGAAACTTTGGCGGCACGATCGTTCTTGTCAGCCATGACCGCCATTTTTTGAGATTGCTGGTAGATCGCGTCTTTGAGGTTGATCATGGCGAGATGCGGGTGTATGAAGGAAGTTACGATTATTACCTCTCTAAAAGTCATCATACGGCAGGATAGGTCAGCAATACATTCCATTCACAGAGAGGAAACCCATTATGGCAAAGCCGAATTACTCGTTTGAAAAGCGCAAGAAGGAAATGGAACGCACCAAGAAAAAAGATGAAAAGAAACAGCGCAAACTCGAGCGGGGCGGAGATGATGTTGAGACAACGGAATCCGCGGATGAGCCCGAGACAGTTGCTGAACCCTGATTTCTGGTCAAGTCAAGGAGCGGGCTGCAATGAGCGATACAACCAAGATCGTTATTCTGGACGGCTACACGATCAATCCTGGCGACAACCCCTGGACTCCGCTGGAGGAACTGGGAGATTGCACGATCTACGATCGCACTCCTCC
>MGZK01000155.1:3796-14630 GCA_001802125.1 Geobacteraceae bacterium GWC2_55_20 | reverse complement strand
TCATCCGCATCACCGACCGCCTGTCGCGCTTCAGCAAGATCGGCGGCGAGATGGTGCCGCACGGCGTGGTCGAGGACGAACTGCATAACCGCCTGGGGCAGACCGGGGTGGTGGCGGTAACGGCGGTGCCGGACGAGAAGAAGGGGGAGCGGCTGGTGGTGCTCTTCGCCCGCGAGGCGGCCGACGCCGAGACCCTGCGGCGGCACATGGCCGAAAGCAGCCTGCCCAACCTGTGGAAACCGGGGCGCGACTGTTACCTGGAGGTGGATAATCTGCCGATCCTGGGAACCGGCAAACTGGACCTGAAGGGGATCAGGGAGATCGCTCTGGCGGCGCTGGCGGATGACAATTTCCGGGTTGCAGGCGGCATTTCGGGTTGACCATTACCGAAAGTCGTGTATTTAATCAGCTGGTGATATATTTGAACCCGGCAATACTCTTAACTTACGAAAAAGGAGTTGTCGTGAAAATTCCGTTAATCGTTCCAGCCGCCAGGGCCGCCTGCCTTGCTGCTGCCCTGCTGATGCTGGCCCCACTCGTGGCCCGGGCCGATTTTTTCAAGTACAGGGATGACAGCGGCGCACTGATCATCACCAACCGCTTCGAGGACATCCCCAAAAAATACCACAAGCGTGTCAAGGTAACCTGGGACAAGGATCTGGAGGCCAAGGACCCGCTGGCCAGGCGTCAGGCGGCCGCCAGGGAACAGTATGAACAGCGGGAGTCGGCCAGGACGGAACAACAGGAACCAAAGCAAAAGAAACAGGCCAAAAAAGGACAGACGCTGGTGATTGAGATGGACGAGACTACCGGCGAGGTCAAACGCCGCTTTGAGTAGCAGTACCAAGGAGAAAAAAAACCATGATGAAGATATTTGCAATCTGTGCCGTGATTATCCCGCTTTCCGCGGTTCAATCATTCGCCGACAACTTCCGCTGCCCGAACGGCAATATCGTCTCCACCGGCGACAGCATCTCCACCGTTGCCGCAAAATGCGACCCGCCCGCCTTCTCGTACAAACGTGAGGAACCGATGGAGGCCGATATCAGCTCTGCGGACGGCAGACGGTCATCAAAGGTCGTCTACGTTGAGGTCCAGGAGTGGGCCTACAACCAGGGTTCAACTCTGCTACACACGCTGATCTTCCGCAACGGAATCCTGGCAGAGGTACGTACCGGCGGCTTTGCGCGCTGACTCCGGCAAAAACGATTATTACAGTTCCAATCTCCGTTCCCGATAAATATAATAAAGGAAAGGAGAAACGTGATGATTACCACACTTTCCGCACTGCGCGAACAGATGCTGTCGGGTCCGGAGACGGCATCCGGATCGCAACTCCAGGCAAACCGGCGGCTCCGCCAGCAGGACACCGCCGATGTTCAAAACCAGTCGTCAACTACGGACAGCCAGGCGCTCAAGCCCGGCTCAAGCGACGCGGTGTCAGTGGAATTCTCCGTATCGCGCGACGTGTTTACAGCGGTCGATGACTTCTTCAACCTCGGCAAGAGCGGGCGTTTCGACGCCTTTCACTCCCTGTCGCCTGCGGACAAGGAACAGTTCGTCAAGATCGTGGCCGAACTGGCAAAATCGGGTTATGTCGGCTACGAAGAACTGATCGTCAACAAAAAGGTCGAACGCCATGAAGTAACCACGCAGGTCGCCGACCGGCGGGTGCAGCATGCCCGCGTCTACGACAACTCCAAGCCCTACACCCGCTAGTACCATGTGACACTTTAATCTTCGCAAATCACCCCCTCCAAACCTCCCCTTGTCAGGGGAGGCTTAAAGGCTTCCCGACACGACACCTGTCGGTTATGGCGATTTACCAGCACACCGTTCAAGCAGTCGGACAAAAAGCCCCGAAAGCACTCCTACGCAAAGATTTTTCAAAAAAACTTCAATTTAATAATCACGTGTAATTACAACTGCTTACACCAACTGAAAAGAAACTTTACACTTTTATAACCCCTTGATCTGCTTGTGGTTTTCATGAGAGTGGAAAGAAACTTTACACTTTATTAGAAAGCTAACTATACGAATTTACACTTGATTGCTGCAGTAAAATGCGTTAGGCAAGACATTCATGTAATGGATAATTAATGCAATCGTGACTTACCCGGGAGGAGTCCATGCCAGATCAGCTGACGATCGTCTGTCCCCACTGCGCGTTTTCCAGAACCGTCCCCAAGAGCGCCATCCCGGACGGCGCCGGCAGGGCCACCTGCCCCAAATGCAAGCAGGCTTTCCCGCTCAACGCCGAAACCATGCGGACGGAGGCGCCACCTCTGGAGTCGGACCGGCTTCCACCGCCGCAGCCAGCCGCGGACACGGACAACAGCGCTGCTCCACGGCCTCCGGAACCGCCCCGGGCGCCTCCCGCCCCCACGCCAAGCACACTCGCCTTTTCCTTTCACGGCAGCGCCCGGGACTACTTCGGCATCTGGGTCGTCAACACACTGCTCAAGATCGTCACGGTCGGATTCTATTCGGCCTGGGCCAAGGTCCGTAAACGCTGCTTCTTCTACGGCAGCACCACACTGCACGGCCAACCGTTCGAATACCTGGCCGATCCGATGGCGCTTTTCAAGGGGTGGCTGATCGCCGCCGGGGCCTTCATCCTCTACAGCATCGCCACCAACATCAGCCCGATCCTGAGCGCCGTCATCGCGCTGGTCGTGTTTCTGGCCTTTCCCTGGCTGCTGGTCCGCTCCCGGATCTTCAACGCCGCCAACTCCTCCTACCGCAACATCCGCTTCGGCTTCCGCCCCGATTACCGCCAGGCCTACCTGGTCTTCGCCGGGCTGTCGATCCTCTCGGTGCTGACCCTCGGCCTGCTGGCGCCGTACATGCTCTATCGACAGAAAAAGTTCGTGGTGGAAAACAGCAGCTATGGCTCGACCCCCTTCACCTTCAACGCCACGGTCAAGGATTTCTACCTGCTCTCGCTCAAGGTCGTGCTCGGCTTTGTGGCCATCATCGGCCTGATCGGAATCATCGCGGCCATGACCGGCGGCGTCCAGGCCATTGCCGCCGGGGCTTCCGGGCGCTGGGCGCCGGGCGGACTGGCGCTGCTGCCGATGCTGACGCTGCCGCTGGTCTATTTCATACTGATTGTCTACGGCCAGACCGCGATGGCCAACCTGAGCTGGAACGGCACCGCCCTCGCTGGCGGCAGTTTCCGCAGCACGCTCCGCACCCGTGACATGGCGCTGCTGTTCGTGACCAACTCGCTGGCGATCCTCTTCAGCCTGGGACTGATGGTTCCCTGGGCCACGGTGCGCCTGGCCCGCTACCGTTTCGAACATCTGGAGCTGGCAACCACGGACGGACTGGACAACGTGCTGGCCGCGGCCGGCACTGCCGGGGTCGGAGCCGCCGGTGACGAGTTCGGCGACGTGTTTGACATGCCGATCGAGATCGCGCTGTGACGACGGAGACGGCAAACGGATGAAATCGGCCACGGTCGCATATTTCGACGGCAGGGTATCCACCCGCCGCAGTGCGCTGCTGACGCTGGACGGCGGAAGCGTGACCATCAGCTGCGAGGGAGCGGGGCTTAGCTTTCCGGTGGCGGAGCTGGTGATTCCGCCCGGCGTGGGCTCGGTCCGCCGCACGGTGCGCCTGCCGGATGGCGGCCTGTGCGAGCTGGACGACATGGAAATCCTGGCGGAACTGGAGCGAGCCAGCGGAGCCGGAAACTCCCGGGGGCTGCTTTTGCGCTGGGAGAAGAGCCTGCCGCTGGCCCTGGCGGCTCTGGCGCTGACCGTGCTGGTGGTGGTGCTGTTCCTGCATTACGGCGTCCCCTCGCTGGCCCGGCGCGCTGCGCTGGCGCTGCCCCCGGCCACCGAGAACACGCTGGGGCGCGAATCGCTGGCCACGCTGGACCGCATCCTGATGAAACCCTCCACTCTCAAAAAGGAACGCCGCGACCAGCTGTCGGAGCTGTTCCGGCGAGCGGCCGGACCGGGAGCGGACGCAAGCGCCTATCGCCTGGAGTTCCGCTCCAGCCCCGCTATCGGCGCCAACGCCTTCGCGCTCCCCTCCGGCATCGTGGTCATCACCGACGAGCTGGTCGATCTGGCCAGGCAGGACGACGAGATTGCCGCGATCCTGGCCCACGAACTGGGACACGTGCGCGGCCGGCACATCATGCGCCACATCATGCAGAGTTCGGCCGCCGGCCTGATCGTGGCCACCCTGACCGGCGACCTGGTCTCGATCACCTCGCTGGCGGCCACGCTGCCGACGGTGCTGGTGGACGCCTCCTTCTCAAGAGAATTCGAGCGCGAGGCGGACAATGCGGCCATCGACTGGATGAAGAGCGCCGGTATTTCGCCACGGCGCTATGCCGAGATCCTGGGGCGTCTGCAGGCCCAGCTGGATGTGCGCCAGGGCAAGGCGGCCGACGGCAGGAGCCCGGTGCGCAACTACCTCTCGACCCACCCGGACACCGGTGATCGCATCCGGCGGATCTTGAAGGCGGGCGGTGAATAAGGGGGCAAAAGGGATAATTTACCGGTCCGGCTGATCATCCCGAAAAAGGACAGCCTCACGCTACTACGCAACCAGAACCAGAATAAAAAGACTGACTGTACCACACCCAAGGAGGAACACATGAACGACCCCGCAGCCCTGTTTATCTGGATTGGCAACCACTATTACTACCTCTTCGCCTTTGCCATCCTCGTGGTTCTGCTCTGGAACTCGGTGGTGATCGTCGGCGGCAACGAGATCGCGCTGATCGAGCGGCGCTGGTTCGGCAGCAAGATGCCCCAGGGGCGCGTGGTGGCGCTGGGGAACGAGGTCGGCATCCAGGCCCGCACCCTGGGACCCGGCCTGCACTTCCTGATCCCCTTCATCTACAAGGCCACCAAGAGCGTCTTCACCGAAATCCTGGAGAACGAGATCGGCCTGATCGAGTCGGTGGATGGCTCGTCCATCCCCTCCGGGCGCATCTTTGCCGCCGTGGTGGCTGGTCACAATTCCTTCCAGGACGGCGAGGCTTTCATCAAAAATGGCGGACAGAAAGGCCCTCAGATCGAGATCCTGCCTCCGGGCAAGTACCGCATCAACCCCTACCTGTTCAAACTGACCAAAGGCAACGTCACCGAGATCAAGGACTTCGAGATCGGCATCGTCGAGTCGGTGGACGGCGTGGCCATCCCCGAGGGCAAGATCTTCGCCCAGGCGGTGGAGGGGCACTCCTCCTTCCAGAACGGCGATATCTTCATCAACAACGGCGGCCAGAAAGGGCCGCAGATCGAGATCATTCCCCCCGGCAACTACCGCATCAACCCCTACCTGTTCAAGGTCACCAAGAGTTCGGCCACCAAGATCGGCGACGGCGAGATCGGCCTGGTGGAGTCGGCCGACGGTTCGGCCATCCCGGCCGGGCGCATCTTCGCCACCGTGGTGCCGGGGCACAACTCGTTCCAGTCCGGCCAGGACTTCATCAAGAACGGCGGCCAGAAAGGGCCCCAGACCGAGATCCTGCCGCCGGGCGTCTACCGTATCCACCCCAACCTGTTCAAGATCACCAAGGCCCAGGCCGTAATCATCGCCAAGGGCGAGGTCGGCATGGTCACTGCACAGGACGGCTCCCCGATCCCCATGGGCAGGCTGCTGGCCCAGAGCGTGACCGGGCACTCAAACTATGAAAACGGCGAGGCCTTCCTGAAGAACGGCGGCCAGAAGGGGCCGCAGATCGACGTGCTGCTCCCCGGTACCTACCGCATCAACCTGAACCTGTTCAATATCCAGATCGCGCCGGCCGCCGTGATCGAGGCCAACAAGATCGGCCTGGTCACCGCCCTGGACGGCATCCCGCTGCCGGAGCGCGAGTACGTCGCCTCCCCGGTCACCGGCCACAACGACTACCAGGACGGCTCGGCCTTCCTGACCAAAAACGGCCAGCGCGGCCCGCAGCTGGATGTGCTGCGCCCGGGCACCTATTACGTCAACCCCTTCATGTTCAGCGTGGCCATCGATGACGTGGCCGTGATCGAGCGCGGCCAGGTCGGCGTGATCGTCTCCAACGTGGGCGAGGATCCGACCGAGGAGATGAAAAAACGTCTCGGTTCCACCCAGGCCGGGGCCTCGGCGGAAGAAGGCAAGGAAAAGTACGTGGTACCCAAGGGCTTCCGCGGCATCCAGGAGGAGGTGGCCGGACCGGGACGCTACTACCTCAACCGCCGTGCCTTCATGTGCTATATCATCGATACCACCAACATCACCATTGACTGGGACGATCAGGCGGAGACCCGTTTCGACCAGCTGACGGTCATCTCCAAGGACGGCTTCCCGATCCAGGT
Source organism: Geobacteraceae bacterium GWC2_55_20 (assembly GCA_001802125.1). GTDB lineage: Bacteria > Desulfobacterota > Desulfuromonadia > Geobacterales > Pseudopelobacteraceae > JACRCG01. Next base: position 8,319 of record MGZK01000155.1, on the reverse strand, counting down.
GTCGGTCAAGGTCGTCATCCGCGTTCGGCCGGACCAGGCCCCCTACATGGTCGCCAAGGTCGGTTCGATCGACAACCTGATCCTGCACGTGATCCATCCCATGATCGACTCGTCCTTCCGCAACCAGGCCTCCACCGCCTCGGCCATGAACTTCCTGCAGAGCCGCTCGGAGGAGCAGACCAAGGCCGAATCCCGCGCCCGTATCGATCTGGAGCGCTACCACGTGGAGTGCGTCTCGGTGCTGATCTGCCAGATCAAGCTGCCCGAGGACCTGATGCAGACCCAGACCAAACGGATCATCGCCGAACAGCAGCAGGAGATGTACAAGATGGAGCAGCGCTCCCAGGCCGAGCGCACCGAGATGGAGAAGATGCGGGCCACGGCCGACCAGCAGCCGACCCTGGTCGCCTCGGAGATCGCCGTGAAGGTGGCCACCCAGAGGAAGACCGAGATGATCACCCTGGCCGAGGGTAACGCCGAGTCCAAGGCGCTGGACGGCATCGGCGAGGGCAAGCGCCTGAAGGCCATCGGCGACGGCGAGGCTTCCAAGATCGCCGCCATCGGCGAGGCCACGGCCCAGGCCTACAACAAGCAGCAGGAGGCCATCGGTGAGGAGGCCATCAAGCAGATCAAGATCGTGGAGCTGATTGCGGCGGCCATCGAGAACGGCAAGATCAAGATCGTGCCGGATGTACTGGTGACCGGCGGCGGGAGTGCCGGGGATGGGTTGATGGGGCAGTTGTCGAGGTTATTGCCGGGGGTGGATTTGAATGCACTTGTGAAGAAGCAGGGATGAATTATGTAGGTTGAGTTTCATAATTCATACTTGCCGCCCTATGTGTGCTGCGAAGTCGTAGACCTTAAGGCTAACTGGATAAATGTTCCGTTTGGGAGGATCACCGGTTCACGCGCGCGTGTGAACCGCTCAATAAGAAGTTGGCTTGAAGAAATGAAGAAGGGTCAAGGTCTTGGATTAAGGAAAATGGCAATTATGATTGAATCAAACCGAATAAAGAAATTACGTCACTGGGTTATAAATACCATTCCAAAGTTTCCGAATGACAAAGCAACAAGACAGTTGCTAGAAGCAAAGTCGCTTAGTGGCTTATTTATTGATTACGTAAATTGGGCTAGTAGGCTAGTCGCAGCACGCCCACGGAAGGTTGCAGTCGAGTCTACAGCAACGAGTGATCCTAGGTGGGAGATTCATCAGAATGATATTCAGTTTTTTTTGAATAAGGTCGCAAATGGCGATGATCTAAGTCCGCATCTATCTTTAGGCGCATTTAAAGAAGGATTTACGCCTGCATCGTCGCAAAAAGCCCTAAATGTGGAGAGGTGGGCAGATAAAGATTTCGTACTTATCACGATGGGATTCCACCATTTTCATATCGGGACAAAAATCGAAGAAGCTGGTCACGTTTCCAGAACCAACGAAGTTTTGTTTGCAAAGGTGGCAAGAGACACATTTGAGGTCCTCGCCATATTTGATCATTCTGTGTTCGAGCGTTCAGATTCAGTTAACGCCACTATGACCTCAGAACGAAAACGGCTTTGGGATATTTTTGACAATAAGTCCAGGCAAGGAATTCCTTCTGGATCAGTCTATGTTCCTTCAATGATTATGACATCTGGACATTCATACTACCATATAGGGCTTGCACAGAATTACGCTAGGATTGTCCATGATATAGATCCAAAATTAGATGACCGACAGTACATTCGGAAGATTTATGGCGATGCAAGCCTACCAATACCTGAACGGCCAAAGTTAAGATGGGCTTTTGACTGTCTTGATTTTGGGTTATTTGACGATAAAGGCAAATTTTTTTTCATAATTCTTTATGGTCCAACCTAAGGAGAGATGAGGGGTCGGCCCTAGAAAGCAAAAAATATTGATATGAGTGTGTATCCCAACCACAAAATATGACCGGCCAAGCCGGTCAATTTCGGAACCGTTGGGCCAGAATTAACCAAGGAAGAAAATGCCACAAGAACGACCTGTCTGTATAAAACGAGACCGAGGATGAAATATGAAATGGTCGAGCAATGATGGAGAGAAGCTGGTTGGCGTATCGACGGCTGCACAAATCACAGAAGCTCTAAATCATGGCGCATCTCTGCAAGGCATTAGAGGCAGTTATTACCTAAAACAGTTGGACTGCCCCACTCAGATACATGTGTCAAATGCTCCGAACGAAATCTTTGAGCTATTTCCTTTACGTATGTACTCTCCACCAAAAGAAGTTACTGCAAAGGTTAAATCTCTGCTGTCAAACCTCCAAGAGAATATCGATATCTTCCAAAACTACCCACTCGACCCTAGCGATCCAGACTTTTCACAGAAACCCTTTCGATTAAACGAATGCTATCACAACAGTGTGAACTTATTTCATATGGTCCGGCACTTGGATACTATCAAAGCAATTAAACTGACTAAGCCAGTCAAAATCGTTCTTGGTCACGTTAGCAGCAAAATCCCTTTTGGAACCAAAGTGGGAAATGCGGTTATTGAGAGTGACTCGGTCTGGCTTCATGATTGGCATGTCTGGAACTACGTAGAAAACGTTCTTATAGACATGTCTATGTTCAAACATGGCGGAATCATTCCTCCAGATGATAGTGTTACATCCTGGGGAAAAGCTCAGGACCACATTTTTGCTTATCCGCCAAATAACCTGAAATACTATGGAGTTTCATTCAGCACTTTGAGTGAATTCAATAATGTCTTTGGAAAAATCTTTGGAATAGCATAAGCAAGTCCTGGAGATATGGGAAAGTGATTAAATACGAGTCCCAACGAGACCAGTGGACCCGGTCGCGATAAAACTGCGCCGGGTCACCGGCCGAGCCGTTGAACCACAAAACAAACTGAGAATTTCAAACTTGAGGTGTTAAATGAGAGTTCTGGGTATAACCACTTTGATTGTTGTTATGCTTTTCTCCGTTTCATATGCGTCTGACATGGAAGTAGATAGTGTAAATGGAAAGCTACAAGCCATGAATAAAGCCAAGCCTTGTGACTTTTACAAATTTGTCCCTCTCCAGAAAAATGATTTTTATGTAACAAAGGCCGCTCTTTACAATAAACATAAAGTCAAAATTGAAGTAGAGGGTGAAAACTTGGATTTTGGAGGATGCATTGATGTTGACGGTGATGGAATGCCGGAGGCAGTTATTAGCGACTATCACAGTCATGCAGGTGGAGCACCAATCAATAGAAATATGATTTATAAATCAAATAAGGACAAGATTGAGCTACTTGAAACCTTTGTTGGAGAATTTGGCGAAGACGCTGCGTTTCTTGACTTGAACAAGGACGGAAAAACAGAAGTAATCACGTACGTTACATGGTCAAATTGGGGGGATCTTGCTCTTAGAGATTCGCCGGCTACCCCAGAGATACATTGCTATAAAAACAACCGCTTTATTGACTGTACAAAACAATTTCCACAAATACTCAGAGCCGAGATTGAAAGTACTCTTAAAGAGACTAGTGAAAAAAAAGAGCACAAAAATGAATATAACAAACATCCTGTACTAAAACAGGAATATATAGGTTTTATGAAAGGACGTGCCCTAAAATATCTGGCGCTGTTCAGTAGGTTGGGACAAGAGAAGAAGGGATGGGAAGGTGTACAAAAGCTCTTCCCCGATTCTTATAAATGGCTAAAAGATGAATGGAACAAGTGAGCGTTCAATTTAGTGGACCCCGTTGGCACAAACAATATGACACTAGAAGACAATAGAACTGCAAAAGAAATTTTCATGTATTACGGTGGTAGTCACTTCTTCATGGATCGCGAAGGTGATTACGAAAGGTACAAGTCATTTTACGTATCGCAAGAGCAGGAACGGGACTGGTATTCGGAACTTCAGGCTAATCTACTCGCCAAACTTGATGCTGACCCTGCAGACACGGACTCTTTCTCGGATTTCTGCCGAACCGTCATTCAGAACAAGGATGCTGATGCTCTCCGATTGATCGTTCTTAAATCCAAAGCGATTCATGATCATATTGACTCATTCACAAAACTACTGATGGCGGAGCAGTTTCTGAGAGTTATAGACGGATTTGGCATGAAAACGACAAATAGCGACGTTTTGCAAGCATATGACACAGCGATTGAATTTCTAAACGAAGTACTGAAGCAGCCCATAACTGTTGCGCCCAGATATCGGGATAATGGGTATTTGCAGGATGTTATAAGAGCCCAAAAGATAATAGAGAGAGCAGAGAAAGCGCTTAAAAAGTGGACGCGAAAATAGATCGGAGTGCCAACCATCGGGTGATGCGGTGAAGCCCGCACACCCTCAGCTCAATTACTGACGACACGCTTATTGAGGCGATACGCGAGATGGAAGATGGTTTGATCGATGCTGATTATGGCGGTGGCTTGGTCAAAAAACGTGTTGCCCGGGGTGGTGGCGGCAAGAGTGGCGGCTACAGAAGCATCATCGCATACCGATCAAGCACACGATGCGTCTTTATGTTTTGTTTCGCCAAAAATGACAAGGAAAAT
>MGZK01000155.1:0-3755 GCA_001802125.1 Geobacteraceae bacterium GWC2_55_20 | reverse complement strand
TGCCGTGTATCTCGGGTTTAGCGACATTGAGATAGCAACAGCAGTGGAAAAGAGAGAGATGGAGGAGGTTGGGTACCATGACGAAAAGTTATAAGAGCAAGCCGTTGGCGGCGCTTCATGAATCCATGCAGGGTTTGCACGACATTGGGCTTATAGACCGCACAACGATGCGCAAGTTTGATGATTCATGCCTTACGCCGGTTGAGAGTCTGACTCCGGATGAAATCGTAGAGATGCGCAGTAAGGAGGGAGTCAGTCAAAATGTTTTTGCGCACTATCTCAATGTATCGGTCGGATCTGTAAGTAAATGGGAGCATGGCGAGAAGCATCCCAGCGGCCCGGCGTTGAAGCTGCTGGCGCTGGTAAAACGAAGAGGGTTGGAAGCAATAGCCTGAACGGCGACGGGAGCGGCAAGCTGGGTGGTACTGTTAATCGGTACTATGTCACCGGAATTATATGCGGAATAAATGTTGCAGCAATATAAACAAGAGAGATAGTTACAAATACATATTGAATTTGGTGCCTTACAGAGGTATGATTTAGACATGATTATCACTGTACAAAGGCATAATAATGGACAACAGGACCATTTCATCCCTGATTTTTGAATGGCAGGGCATTGTTCAACGCAGGCAGGGGATCGAGCGCGAGCTGGAACCACGGCTGCTGGCCGCAATCGGTTCACGCCCGATCAAGATCGTCACCGGCTTCCGGCGCTCTGGCAAATCATTTCTGGTGCAGCAGGTGGCCAAACGGCTGCTGGATAGCGCCGCGATCCTTCCAGCCAACCTGTTGTACCTGAATCTGGAGGATTTCCGGTTGATGGAGGTTACTACCCCGGAACGGCTCAATCAGGTGTACGAGCTGTTTCTGTCGGTATCGGCCCAACCGGGCAAAAAACTGCTGATTTTTGACGAGATTCAGAATGTAGCCAACTGGGACCGTTTTATCAGAACCATCTACGAACGGGATGGGGATGAGGTCGAGATCATCCTGACCGGTTCCAACTCGGAACTCCTCTCTTCCGAACTGGGCAGCAACCTGGCCGGCCGCTTCATCGAATTTTTCCTGCAGCCGTTCAGTTTTCGGGAATACCTGACCTGGCACCGGACCAGTGTCGGCAGCGCAGCCGAATTTCAGCGCAACCGCCGGGAGATCATGGCCGGTTTTCACGACTTCCTCACCTTCGGCGGCCTGCCGGAACAGTTCACCATCAGCGACAACGATGCCCGCCTCTCATACCTTTCCGGCATCATCAGCAAGGTAATCCTTGATGATGTAGTACGCAGGTTCCGGGTGGATAACGTGACGCTGCTGGAGAAGGTGTTTCAATACCTGATGGCGAACGCTGGCAATGTCACCACCTTTGCATCACTGACCCGCCATGCGAAGGCGCTCGGCATACCTGCCAAAAACGAAACCGTCATCGCCTATTGTTCGTACTTCGTAAAGGCCTTTGCCCTGTTCGAGGCCGGCCGTTTCAGCTGGAAACAGAACCGGGTCTTCAGCGACACCCGCAAGTATTACAGCATCGATACCGGCCTGATTACCCTGTATCGCCCCATGGCGGATAACCTGGGGGTGCGGCTGGAACAGTGCGTCTTTCTCGAATTGATGCGGCGCGGGAAAACACCAATGTTTGCCACCAATGACGCCGGACGGGAATTGGACTTTGTCACGCCGGATGACCAGCGCGGATATGACAAGTACCAGGTAACGGCCACCCTGACCGCGGAGGATGAAAAGCGTGAACTGGGAGCTTTCAGTTCGGCCGATCCCTGGCTGCAAAGGGGAGATAACCTGCTGTTGTCATTGGACGATGATGAATCGCCCCGCCAGTGGCAGGGGGTCACCATACCCAGGTGTAATCTGGTGCGCTGGCTGTTGGATATTTAACCGAAGGAATCAGCCAAGGCATGTTCGAACTGAGCGAACAACAGAAGATCGACCTGGCGCTCCGCTCCAAGCTGCGGGACCTCTGCGCCAGCGCCCGCAGTGACGCAAAGCTTTTTGCCGTCCTAACGGTTTTGCTGACCCCGTTTGCTGTGGCGCTCGCGATCCTGATGCTGATCTACGCCCTGGCGCTGGTCGATCTGCCGGTGATCGACCACCTCGGCTACAGGCAGTCGCTTGTCACCGGCGCCAATCTCTGCCTGGCGTTCATGGCCGCCTCGTATTTCCTCCGGCCCAAGGAACAGTACCTGCGGCAGGACGACGACACCACCTGGCTGCTGGTGGCCTTCGGCCTGTTCTGCGCCATCCTGGTTCTGTCCTACGCGACCCCGCTTGTCCGGACCCATCCGGGGTGGTTCTGGCCGCTCTATCTGCTGTTGGTTCTAGCCACGCTGGGTTGTATCGGCCATGCCTACGAACCCAGGGACGAATATTACCTGGGCATGATGGCCGGGCCGATTCTGATGGATAACCCGCTCACCGTTAAGGATGACATCGACCGTGCCCATCTCGGCCTCGGCATTGCGGTGTCAGTGGCGCACCTGATTCTGGACTCCTACGGGGCGATCTTTGGTAGCCGCTGGCTCTGGCGCGGTCTGCAGGAATCGGAACTGAACATCTCGGTAGCGCTGTTGCGGGGTTTGGCGGAACGGGATGTCTCGGGGGTGATGTCGCGTATTCAGGCATTGGCCAAGGGCTCTGCCGCGGATGTTGTCCGGGCGCTGGTGAAGCTGGAGTTGGTTGTTGTCGATAAAGGACGGCCAAGGCTCAGCATGAAGGGGAGAGAGTTTCTTGAACCATGAGGGTTGAAGGTTGAGTTTCATAATTCATAATTCATAACTCACCCTTGTCGTTTAACTTCATCCTTCATAATTTGGGGGTTATATGGACATCATAAAAGCATCATTCGAAGATTATGACATTCGCAGGATTTACGATGAGAAGACCGAGAAGTGGTATTTCTCCGTCGTGGATATTGTTCGGGCGCTTTTACAACAACCGGATTTTCAGGCAGCGCGAAAATATTGGAACAAGTTGAAGGAGCGCTTGAAGAAAGAAGGAAGTGAGTCGGTGACAAATTGTCACCGACTGAAACTGGAAGCTGCGGACGGGAAAAAATATCTTACCGACGTTGCCAGCCCCGAAGTATTGTTGCGTCTGATCCAGTCTGTGCCGAGCCCCAAGGCTGAACCGATCAAACTCTGGCTGGCCAGAATCGGTTACGAGCGCATGCAAGACATGGCCGATCCGGCGCGCTCTTTGGATCGTGCACGTGAGTACTGGCAGCAGCATGGCAGAAGTGAAAAGTGGATCCAGCAGCGGATGACGGGCCAGGAAACCCGCAACAAACTGACTGATTACTGGAAAGAACACGAGATCAAAAAAGAGTCCGAGTTTGCCATTCTGACCGACATTATTCATCAGGAGTGGACAGGGCTGAAAGTAAAGGAGCACAAGTCTCTCAAGAGTTTGAAGAATCAGAACCTGCGTGATCACATGAGCGAGGCGGAGCTGATCTTTACTGCTTTGGCGGAGCTTTCTACCCGTCAGATCGCCGAGACGATGAAGGCAACCGGTATGCACGAAAACAAAGAGGCGGGAAAGAAGGGCGGCGGCATCGCCCGCAAGGCCCGGCTGGATCTTGAAGAAAAGGTTGGAAAAAGCGTTGTTACGGGTGAAAACTTTCTGCCGACGGGGAAAAAGAAGTTGGTGAAAGGAAGCAAGGGTTAAGTAAAGAATCCGCGCCCATAGGACGCGGCTTTAAAATTCGCCCCACATAGGGGGGCTGGCCCTGCCCACAA